>CACITE010000025.1 GCA_902589505.1 uncultured Pelagibacteraceae bacterium | reverse complement strand
TATCAGCATCATTCTTAATTTTAATCCACTTTCCAGTTTTTTTTATTTTTTTAAAAGTTTCACCATACAAAAGTTGAGTAACCACTTCAGATTTTGAACTATTTTTTTTGTATACGTTTATTACGGTGTTATCGTTTCTCACTGTAGTTTTAGTTTATTTCGGATAAACCAAAGCAGAATTAATGAAGGAATTACCATTACTGTGGTAATCACAAAAAATATACCCCAGTCACCATTTAGCCAGTCAACCAGCTCTCCAGAAGATGCTGCTAATGTTGTTCGGCCAAGAGTACCTATAGAAGCAAGTAAGGCATATTGAGTCGCTGTATATGTTCTATCTACTAATAACGATATAAAAGCTACAAAGGCAACAGTAGCAAAAGCTGCTGCAATATCATCCAAGAGAACAGCAGTAGCAAATAGTAGTTCAGATTTTCCAGACCAAGCAAGGAATGCAAATAAAAGATTTGTGCCAGCCATTAGTATTCCTGAAATAAACATTGCTTTTATTACTCCTGAGCGTATTGCAAACAAGCCACCTAGAAGTGTAAATATGACAGTAGTTATCCAACCTATGCCCTTTGAATATAAGGCAATATCACCTTTAGAAAATCCAATCTCTTTATAAAAGACAATGGACATACGTCCAAGAAACGCCTCTCCAATTTTAAAAAGAAATACAAATCCAAGAATACCTAAAGCAATTTTAAATCCATTGCGTTTAAAAAAACTTATGATGGGACCAGCAACTGTTCCACTAATCCACGCCACAGTTTTTGAAAAAACTCCTGAAGATCCTAGTTTATTTTCGAACATTTGATCTGTTTGTCTTTGAGCTGCTTGTCTTTCGGTGGGCTGCGCTTCATGTACGAACATTAAGCCAATATTGCAAGCAACTACTACAATACCAAGTATTAGAAAAGTAACTTGCCAGTAATTTTCAAACCCTGCATTTTGAAAATATTCTGCTGCATTTAATGCTATTACTCCTCCTAATTTATATCCTGTCCACCAACCAACAACAGCCATTGCAGCGCCAGCCTGCATTGATTTTCCTTCATTCTCACCTATTTGTTCAATTCTTAAAGCATCTACAGTGATGTCCTGAGTTGCCGAAGCGATAGCTATAATTAAACCAACAGTTATTACTAACGCAAGATTTGTTGTGGGTTCAATTATACTCCAAAAAACCAAGCTGATTAAAATAATAAATTGCATGGTTACAATCCATCCTCGGCGATGACCAATTTTATTAGTTATCCAAGGAATACGAATTCTATCAACTATTGGTGCCCAGAGATAATTGATTGCATATACACCAAATATTAAACCTGCCCAACCAATTGTGCTTCGACTAAGACCATCTTCTTTCAACCAAAGACTGAGACTACTTCCGATAAGAACCCAAGGGAATCCACTTATAATTCCTAAAAGGAGAATTCTAATCATCCGTCTATCAAAATATACGGAGAATGTTTCTGATAAAGTTTGTTTTTTTATTATTTCCATAAAATATTTATATAAGTTTTAATTTTTCCAAAATGACGGGAAAAACAAAACTAGTACCGCAAACAGCTCTAGCCTACCAAGAAGCATACCTAAACTCAAACTTAATTTAGAAAAATTTGGTAAATAGCTATAATTTCCATTTGGTCCTATTACTTCACCTAATCCCGGGCCTACATTTGATATTGCTGAAGCCGAACCAGATATTGCTGTAATAAAGTCCAATCCATTTAATGATAGCATTGCAGCTAACATAAAAAAAATAAATAAATAAATAAAAATAAATGTTATTACCGAATATATAAATGTGTTGCTAATTTTTTCATTATTATATTTAATTGAAAATACTCCTCGTGGGTAAATTAACTTTTTAAATTGATTTAGCATAAAATAACCAAGTATTTGAAACCTAAAAATTTTAATACCACAAGTAGTTGACCCTGCGCAGCCTCCTATGAACATTAAAAAAAGAAAAAATATAAGAGGAAACTCTCCCCATGAACTAAAGTCGGCTGTAACATATCCAGTTCCTGATAAAACAGAAACAACATTAAAGGTAGATAT
>CACITE010000024.1 GCA_902589505.1 uncultured Pelagibacteraceae bacterium | reverse complement strand
TAAAACTAAAAATCCTGAATTTTTATCCTGGAAATGGATCAATCCTTCGGAATTGTCAAAAATAGCTGTTAGTTTTAAAATTGATATTTACAAAAAAATTCAGCAAGAACTAAGTTTCTTATATAAAAACTAAACACTTATTTCTTTTATTACATCAAGTTTGTGGTTAAGAATATATCGATCTTGGTCGTTTATATCTTTATGGGCAAGTTCATCTTGTGTTTTTTTATTTAAATTTTCTAAATACTCTTTTGATAAATTTTTTAGATTTATGGCTGAGGCTGAAAGTATTGCTAAATTTTCTTTAAAAAATTCCACTGTTCCATCCTGAACAAAAAATTCTTCAATATTTTTTTCATTATTTGTTATCCTTATAATACCAGGTCTCAAAAAAGTTATTATTGGAACATGACTTTTTAGAATACTCATATCTCCTTCGTATGAAGGAAATGCAACCATTTTTACATTGTTTGAAAAAATAATTTTTTCTGGACTAATTATTTCAAGTTTAAAATTGTCCTCCATTAAGCAGCAGCATCTTTCGCCATCTTTTCGGCTTTTTCAACTGCCTCCTCGATAGTTCCTACCATGTAAAAAGCAGTTTCTGGTAAATGGTCATATTCACCTTTACATATAGCATCAAAACCTTTGATGGTTGCTTCCAAATCTACAAGTTTGCCAGGAGTGCCGGTAAAAACTTCAGCAACAAAAAACGGTTGAGATAAAAATCTTTGAATTTTTCTCGCTCTAGCTACTGTTAATTTATCTTCTTCGGAAAGTTCATCCATGCCTAAAATTGCAATTATATCCTGTAAAGATTTATATGTTTGTAATATTTTTTGAACTTCCCTTGCTACACGATAATGCTCCTCACCTACAATTCTTGGATCCAAAATTCTAGAAGTAGAATCTAGCGGATCAACAGCGGGATATATTCCTAATTCTGCAATCTGTCTTGATAATACAGTAGTTGCATCTAAGTGTGCAAATGAAGTAGCGGGCGCAGGATCTGTTAAATCATCAGCTGGCACATATATAGCTTGAACTGAGGTAATTGATCCTTTGTTCGTAGTTGTAATTCTTTCTTGTAAGTTTCCCATGTCGGTAGCTAAGGTTGGTTGGTAACCCACAGCTGATGGTATTCTTCCCAGAAGCGCAGATACTTCGGACCCAGCCTGAGTAAATCTAAATATATTATCTACGAAAAATAAAACATCTTGTCCTTCTTTATCTCTAAAATATTCGGCAACTGTCAAACCTGTCAAACCTACTCTTGCTCGAGCTCCTGGTGGTTCGTTCATTTGCCCATATACCAAAGCAGCTTTAGAGCCTTTTCCTTCTGTTTTAATTACACCAGATTCTATCATCTCATGATATAAATCATTTCCTTCTCTTGTTCTCTCTCCTACACCAGCAAAAACAGAAAATCCTCCATGTGCTTTTGCTATGTTATTAATTAATTCCATAATAATTACTGTTTTCCCAACACCCGCACCTCCAAAAAGTCCTATCTTTCCGCCTTTAGAATAAGGAGCGAGTAGATCAACAACTTTTATACCTGTTGCTAATATTTCTGTTTCAGTAGATTGATCTATGAATTTTGGCGCCGGTCTATGTATCGGCCAACTTTCTTTAGTTGAGACTTTACCTTTTTGATCTATTGGTTCTCCAATAACATTAATGATTCTGCCTAGAGTTTCTGGACCTACTGGCACTTTAATTGGTGAACCTGTATCAGTTACTTTATCTCCCCTCTTAAGACCTTCTGTACTATCCATTGCAATGGTTCTAACAGCTGTTTCTCCAAGATGCTGTGCTACTTCTAAAACAAGCCTATTTCCAGAATTATCACATTCTAATGCAGTTAATATTTCTGGTAATTGTCCTTCAAACTGCACATCAACCACTGCTCCGATTACTTGGGTAATTTTTCCAACTTTTGAAGACATATTATAAACTTTCTGCACCTGAAATTATTTCAATAAGCTCTTTTGTAATAGCCGCTTGTCTGCTTCTATTATAAGTTATCGTTAACTTATCAACTAGATCACCAGCGTTTCGCGTTGCATTATCCATGGCCGTCATTCTGGAACCTTGCTCACTAGCAGCATTTTCAAGTATAGCTTTAAAAATTTGAGTAGATATATTTCTTGGAAGCAAGTCATCTAAAATTTCATTTTCTTCTGGCTCAAATTCATAGAAATTTTCTGATTTTTCTTTTTTTTCATTTTTCTTACTTTCTATTGGTATAATTTGCTGTGATTGAGGAATTTGAGTAATTACATTTTTAAACTTGTTG
>CACITE010000023.1 GCA_902589505.1 uncultured Pelagibacteraceae bacterium | reverse complement strand
CATTTTGAGAACGGTTTCCGCAATAAGGACATTTAATTTCTAGCATATTTTATCCAATCCACGTCTTTGTACCAACACCTTTCTCGTCAATAAGATGTCCTGTGTTAAATCTATTTAAATTAAATTTTGAATTTAATTCGTGAGGTCTGTTTTGTGCAATCGTATAAGCAAAAGTCCATCCAGAAACAGGAGTAGCTTTAAAACCTCCATAACACCAACCAAAATTTAGATATAAACCGTTAATATGACTTTTGTCTATAACAGGAGATCCGTCCATAGACATATCCATAATTCCTCCCCACGTCCTTAACATTTTTAATCTACTTAAGTTTGGAAACATTGCGAGACCTTCTGACAAGACGTGCTGTATTGTTGGTAAATTTCCTCTTTGAGCATAACTATTATATCCGTCTAAATCTCCACCCATAACCATTTCTCCTTTGTCAGATTGACTACAATAAAAATGCCCGGCTCCAAAAGTTACTACATGATCAAGAAAAGGTTTTACGGGTTCAGAAACACAAGCTTGAAGAACATGTGATTCAATAGGTAGTTTCATATTTAATTTTTCGGCAAGTAATGATGTGCTTCCAGCGACACACAACCCAATTTTTTTTGTTTTAATTTTTCCTCTGGAAGTTTGAACTCCTTGAATTTCTCCATTTTGAATATCAAATCCTGTTACCTCACAATTTTCTATAATATCTACTCCCATTGAATCGGCTTGTCTTGCATATCCCCATGCAACAGCATCATGTCTTGCTGTTCCTCCGCGAGGCTGCATTAATCCGCCAAAAATTGGAAATCTTGCAGATTCAGAAAAATCCGCAAAAGGAATCATTTTTTTTAACTGATTTCTGTCTAACATTGTTGCATCGATTCCATTTAATCTCATTGAATTTCCTCTGCGAGAGTAGACGTTTAGTTGAGCATCTGAATGTGCAAGATTAATAATTCCCCGTGGGGAGTACATGACATTATAATTTAATTCTTGAGATAAATTTTCCCACATCTTCATTCCATATTCATAGAAAAGACCATTTGCGTCCCACATATAATTTGATCTTAATATTGTTGTATTTCTTCCAACGTTTCCGCCACCAATCCATCCTTTTTCCAAAATAGCAACATTGGTAATTTTGTGTTCTTTAGCTAAATAGTATGCTGTAGCAAGACCATGACCTCCCCCTCCCACGATCACTACATCATATTCGTTCTTAGGTTCAGGATTTTTCCAGGCAACTTCCCAGTTTTGGTGATTGCTGAAGGCGTTTTTTATTAAACTAAATATGGAATACTTTTGCATAGGCTTAAGCTTATATGACCAGTCAAATTTTTTCTATTTGTAAAAGATACTTTAAATAATGTATACATAATGCTCTTTTTTATATATAGGAGTGCCGATGAGTGGGGTAAAATCTGATATAGAAATCGCAAGAGCGGCCAAAATGGAGCCTATAGGCAAAATTTTGGGGAAAATCAATGTTCCTGATAATCCAGATTCTTTTAGCCCAATGGGTCGGCATATAGCAAAATTAAATTTTGATTATATTGATAAATTAAAAGAAAAGAAAAGCAATTTGATTTTGGTCACAGCAATAACTCCTACGCCCGCTGGAGAAGGAAAGACAACTACATCAGTTGGTCTTAACGATGGATTAAATAAAATTGGAAAGAAATCAATAGTTTGCTTAAGAGAGCCAAGTCTAGGTCCTTCCTTTGGAATGAAAGGAGGTGCCGCTGGTGGAGGTTATGCTCAAGTAGTACCCATGGAACAGATTAATTTACATTTTACTGGTGATTTTCACGCAATAACTTCAGCTCATAATTTACTATCAGCTTTAATTGATAATCATATTTATTGGGGAAATAAATTAAATATAGATCCTGATAACATTTTATGGAAACGCGTAGTGGATTTAAATGATAGAGCTTTAAGGTCGATTAAAATTAATCTTGGCAAATTAAAAAATAATATACCAAGAGATGACGGCTTTGATATCACAGTGGCTTCAGAAGTAATGGCTATTTTTTGTTTATCAAACAATCTCGAAGATCTAGAAAATAAAATAGGTAATATTACAATTGCTTATACAAAAGATAAAAAACCCATTTATGCAAAAGATTTAAAAGCACAAGGTCCTATGACAGTATTGCTGAAAGAAGCAATCAGACCTAATGTAACTCAAACGTTAGAAAACAATCCTGCTATAATTCATGGAGGTCCATTTGCTAATATTGCTCATGGTTGTAATTCAGTAATAGCAACCAAAACAGCATTGAAATTATCTGAATATGTTGTAACCGAAGCTGGCTTTGGAGCAGACCTTGGTGCAGAAAAATTTTTAGACATAAAATGTAGAAAAGCAGATATTCGACCTAACTGTGTTGTAATAGTAGCAACTATAAGGGCTTTAAAAATGCATGGGGGTGTTGAAAAAGAAAATTTGAAAAAAGAAAATTTAGATGCTCTAAAAAAAGGACTCCCAAACCTAGAAAAACACATTAGTAATGTAAAAAAATTTGGTTTAGAGCTAGTTGTTGCTATTAACCATTTTATTACAGACACTGACAAAGAAGTTAAACTAATTCAAGAATATTGTTCAAAACTTGGTGTTAAGGTAAGCCTTTGCACTCATTGGTCTGATGGAGGAAAAGGAACTAAAGATTTAGCAAAAAATGTTGTTGAAGCTTGCAATAAAAATAATAAAGAAAGATTTAAATATTTGTATGAAGAAGAAATGCCAATTTTAAAAAAAGTAGAAACTATTGCAAAAGAAATTTATGGCGCTAGCGGAATAGAATATGATGACA
>CACITE010000022.1 GCA_902589505.1 uncultured Pelagibacteraceae bacterium | reverse complement strand
GCAGTCAGACCCATAATTTCAAAACCAATTATTGCCAAGAAAAGTCCGATACCAGCACCAATTCCAAGTTTTAAACTTTTTGGAATTGAGTTGATTAACCAAGCTCTTATTGGAGTTAGTGAAATTACTAAGAAGACCACACCAGCAACAAATACAGCACCAAGTGCTTCTGCTGGAGTGTAGTTCATACCCAAACATACACCGTATGCTATGAAGGCGTTGATCCCCATTCCGGGAGCAAGACCTACTGGCCAAGTTTTGGCATAAAATGCAGCTATGAAACAGGCCAAAGCAGAAGCAATGGCTGTAGCTGTGAAAACACCGCCAAAATCAAACCCGCCGTCAGCAAGTATGACTGGATTTAAAAACAAAATATACGCCATGGTTAGAAACGTTGACCAACCTGCGATCACTTCTGTTTTGAAATCCGTTTTGTGTTTTCGATAGTCGAAATATTTATCCATCATGATATATTTCCTCCTAAAGTTTAATGAAGAAACCTTAATAGACCTTTCACTAGAAGTCACAAGCAAATTAAAAATAAAATACAACTTGAAGGCTATGTCTGTTTATAAAATTTGTGATATTCTATATTAAGTTGTAGGTATGAAATTATTTTTTAGCGTATTATTAGTTTTTTTACTCTTTGGTTGCCAAACTATAGAAGATAAAACCGATAAAATAGGAAAGAAAGAGATTAAAGAAATAGCCAAATTTCTTCAACAACCCGAATCGGAATTAAGAATAGAAATGGGAGAGCCTGATGAAATTACATATGATGCAAAAGGTTCAAAATTTTTTATTTATAAGAAAAAAAAATATGGAATAACTTGTGAAAAAAATTTTGAAATAGATCAGAATAAAATGATTGTAGCTGTTTCCAGCAGAGGATGTTTTTAGAATACTTGCGGAGAATTAATCCCCGCAAGCAAGGTTCCAAATTATTTTATTGGAATAAGTTTCTTTTTCTTCTGTTCTGGTATGATTTTTTCACAACTAATTGTCAAAAGACCATCTTTAAGTTCTGCGCCACTTACTTTTACATCATCTGCAATAGTAAATGATCTAGAAAATGATCTTTGAGATATTCCCTTATGAATTATCTCATCACCATCTTTTTCAACAGTTTTGTTGAATTTTTTAGTCTTAACTGTTAAAAGTTTATCTTCAAATTCTACTTCAACATCGTCTTTATTAAAGCCAGCCACTGCTACTTCTATAGCGTATTTGTCCTTTCCGGTTTTTCTAATGTTGTATGGGGGGTAGTTACTTTGAACCATTCCACCATTACCTAGCATAGACTCAAATTGATCGAACATATCGTCGAATCCAATGCTAAAAGGTCTAAGAGAATTAAAGATTGATAAATCCTTACTTGTCATATTTACCTCCTTATATTTAGCAAGGTTAATTTAAGTAAGTCCCACAATGGCAACTTACAATCTAATATATGGGAATTATTTTTTATATTTCAAGATCAGGTATTTAATTTATTTGTAATTTTTAAAATAAAACTATAGTCAAAAGCTATTTCCTCTATTGCGGAGTCTCTTCCAGATCTACCACCATGTCCAGCATCTTCTAACTCACATTTTAAAAGTAATAAATTTTTATCAGTTTTATATTGTCTTAGCTTGGCTGTAAATTTGGTTGGTTCATCAAAAAGTACACGAACATCTTTTAGATTTGTGACTAGTAGTAAGTTTGGATAATCCATTTTTTTAATGTTATGATAAGGAGAATAAGATCTTATATATTCAAAATGTTCGAGATTTCTTTTTGCGTCACCAAATTCAGTAAGCTCTCCTAAAGTTAAGGGCAATGAATGGTCAAGATTTGTAGTTAGAGCATCAAGAAATCCAACTTGAATTATCATTCCTAAAAATAATTCTGGAGCTTGATTTACTACAGCGCCCAATAATAGGCCACCAGCACTTCCCCCGTATCCTATTATTCCACCTTTATAAGAATATTTTTTTTCAATTAAAAATTTTGCTACAGATATATAATCATCAAAACTATTTTTTTTATTCAACATCTTACCTTCCTCATGCCAGATTTCACCGCGTTCACGACCACCTCTGATAGATGCGTCACACCAAATAATATTTCTATTGAGTAAGCTAAGTCTGGTATTAGAAAAACCGAATGATAGTGAATTTCCATAGCTACCATATCCATATAACAAAACATGAGAGGTGCCATCGATCTTGGTATCTTTATGTCGGGTAATTGTTAAAGGTATTAATCTTCCATCATGAGATTTACATTCTAATCTTTCCGTAATGTAATTTCCTGGTGAATAATTTTTGTCTAATACTTCTTGTTCTTTTATAAATTTTTTTTCTTTCGTTTTAAGATTATAAACATAAACTCTCGAATTAGTTTTTGGTGAGGAATAACCAATATAAATGTTGTCAGTATTAGTTTCCTTTTGTATTGCTGAAACAGATGGACTCCAAACTTTTTCATTTACGAATTTCAATTCTTCTTCTTCATTATTTTTAAGATTTCTTACAAACAATTTAGGTAGTGCATCAGACATTTCACTTCTAATCATCCAATCATCTAAAAAATCAAATTCACCAATAATCACTTCTTTTTTAGAGGGAATAAAATCCTTCCATTTTTCAATAGCTTCATGTTTACACCTGCAAATCTTGTAGTCGGGGGAATTGTCTTGGTTAGTATGGATATAAAAGTGACCCAACCATGAGTCTATGCTGTACCTAATTTTTTCTTTGCGCTTTTGAAATAACTTTAAATTTATTTTTTCTGAATCGGCCGAAAAGTAGTGGGTTTCGGTTGTACTATGATCCGATGTATTAATTAAAAAAAATTTTCTATCTGATGTCAAACCTCCTATTCCAACAGTAAATCTTTCATCAAATTCTTCGTAAATTAATTCATCTTTTTTTTGAGGTGATCCAATTTTGTGTCTAAAAATCTTTTTGGGTTGATGTTTAGCATTTAATAAGGTGTAAAAAATAAATTTAGAATCTTTACTAAAAGTTATTCCACCCGAAGTATTTTCAATTTTATCAATGACAGATTTTTCATCAATAATTCTTCTGACATGGATAGTATAAAATTCCGAACCATTTAGATCCAATGAATAGCCCAGGAGAGAATGATCGTCGCTTACTGTTAAATCTCCAATGCCAAAATAACTGGCACCTATTTTCTTTTTTTCTTTATCTCCATTCCAATATTCTTGGACGTTTTCCTTATTGTCTCCTATTTTTTTTCTAAGTTGTATAGAGTAATTATTTTCAGAAGTTGTTTTGGTCCAATATTCCCATCCGTCATTTTTATAAAAAAAATGAAGAGATTCATCATCTAGTTTGATTCTACCTTTAATTTCATTAAATAATTTTTTTTGAAGTTTTTCAGTGTCTTTCATTTGAAACTTGGTATAGGTGTTTTCTTCTTCTAAATATTTCCTTATTTCTGGATTTAATTTTGAGCTATCCTTTAATACGCTCAAAATATCTTTTTGATGAATCCAGGAAAATTCATCTTTTAATTCAATATTATGATATTTTTTTACTTCTAACTTTCTTTTTAATTGTGGTATTTTCATTTAAATAGATACTTATATGAATATTATATTTATCGGAATAATTATTTTTGTCATAACCTTTCTATTATTATCTTGGTTTGCAAAGTCAAATAGTAAAAAAATTGCGAAAAGTGTGAGAAA
>CACITE010000021.1 GCA_902589505.1 uncultured Pelagibacteraceae bacterium | reverse complement strand
TAACTGAAGAGTAAGCAATTAAATTTTTATATTTCTCTTTTTTGGCTAAAACTAAAATTCTACTAGTTTTATTTAATTTCAATCTGTAAAATTTTCTAAATGAAGCATCTCCAGCTATCGGCAATATATTAAATTTCATTAAATTTATAATCTTTCCATTTACCATAACCAGTTATTGCAACTTTTCTTGAATCTTTTAGTTTAGAGTACTGTAATAAAATATCTATTCTATCTTTTGGTTTAGACTCAATAAATTCAGGCCACTCTACAATTTTAATGTAATCTTTTGAAGTTTCAAACATTCCTAATTGTGAAATATCTTTATAATTTTGCAATCTGTACAAATCGTAATGTTGAATTTTTATATCTTTAACATCGTAATCATACACAATATTGAAGGTGGGACTCAAAACTTCACTGTTTTTAATTCCATTCTTGCTTTCTAAAAAATTAACAAGAAAACGAACAAATGTTGTTTTTCCTACACCAATTTCTCCATACAAAAAAATGACATCACCCGCGTTTATTATTTTGGATATTTTTTTTGAAAAAATTTGAGTATCTTCAAGAGATTTTAATTTCATCTACTACTAACTAGTAGCGATAACTATCAGATTTAAACGGACCTTTGGCATCAACGCTTATGTAATCTGCTTGATCCTTTGAAAGTTTTGTCAATTTGGCTCCAACTTTATTTAAATGAAGCATCGCGACTTTTTCATCTAAGTGTTTAGGTAAAACATAAACTTTTTTATCGTATTTTTCAGAATTATTCCAAAGTTCTATTTGTGCAATAACTTGATTGGTAAATGAAGCGCTCATTACAAAACTTGGATGGCCCGTAGCACATCCTAAATTAACCAGTCTTCCTTCAGCTAGTAACAATATTCTCTTTTTATCTGGAAACTCTATTTCGTGAACTTGTGGTTTAACTTCTATCCATTTGTAATTTTTTAAAGCTTCGACCTGAATTTCATTATCGAAATGACCAATATTACAAAGTATAGAACGATCTTTCATTTTTCTCATATGATCGGCTGTAACGATATCTTTGTTTCCTGTAGCTGTTACGACAATATCTGCTTCACCTATTGCCTCATCCATTAAAACAACTTTGTAACCTTCCATAGCAGCTTGTAAAGCACATATTGGATCAGCTTCTGTAACCATTACCCTAGCTCCACTTTGTCTTAATGAAGCTGCGCTTCCTTTTCCAACATCGCCAAATCCAGCAACTATTGCAACTTTGCCTGACATCATTACATCTGTAGCTCTCTTAATTCCATCAACTAAACTTTCTCTACATCCATACAAATTATCAAATTTAGATTTAGTTACTGAATCGTTAACGTTTATTGCTGGCACTAAAAGTTCTTTTTTAGCTTCCATTTTATGTAAAGCTTTAATTCCTGTTGTTGTTTCCTCCGAAAGTCCTTTTACTGATTTAAGTAAATCTTTATAATCTTTGTGCATTATAGCTGTTAAGTCGCCACCATCATCTAATAACATATTAGGCTTCCAATCTTTTTTGCCTTCAATAGTTTGTTTTATGCACCACCAGTACTCCTTTTCTGTTTCACCTTTCCAAGCATAAACTGGGATTCCGGCTTTTGCTATTGCGGCAGCTGCATGATCTTGTGTTGAAAAAATATTACAAGAAGACCACCTAACGTCAGCGCCTAGCTCTACTAATGTTTCAATTAAAACTGCTGTTTGAATTGTCATATGTAAACAGCCCAAAATTTTCGCGCCCTTAAGAGGTTTCTTACCTGCATACTCTTTACGCAATGCCATCAGACCTGGCATTTCACTTTCAGCAATTGCTATTTCTTTTCTTCCAAAATCAGCTTGGTTAATATCTTTTACTTTAAAATCTTGTGCCATAAATTTTAATCTATTTAACAAGTTAATATTAAATTATCAACTTAATGCTATATTAAATCATTTATAAATTGGCAAAAGTACTTCGATTCTTGCACCTTTTTTGTTACCAATCTGATTTGAGGCAACAATTGAGCCTCCGTGAAGCTCTATAATATTTTTAACGATGTTTAAACCAAGACCAGAATGCTCACCAAATTTTTCGGGTCTGTTGCTATAAAATCTATTAAAAACTTTATCAATATTTTTTTCATTAAAACCTGGACCTTCATCTTCTATGAGTAATTGAGCATTATTGTTTTTTATAGCGCATGTAACTGATATTTTGCTGTTCGACGGACTAAAAGATATAGCATTATCTAAGAGATTTGCTAAAATTTGTTCCAATTTACTTTCAACTCCCAATACATTGAATCTTGAGCCGTTTAAGTTTAAATTTTTTACATATATTTTAATATTTTTATTTGAATTTATTAAATCACTATTAAAATCTTCAACAACCGAGTCCACAACATTAAATAGGTCAATTTTTGCCATCTTTGCTCTCGATAGAGATGCTTCATCCTTTAACATTTGAGAGTAGTCTGTAATTAATCTTTCAATTCTTTCTACATCATGACTGATAACTTTTATTAGTTTTTTTCTTTTTTCATTATCTTGGGTATTCTCTAAAACTTCTGAAGCACCCTTTAAAGATGTTAAAGGGTTTCTTATTTCGTGCGCCAAATCAGATGAGAATGTTTCGGCCACATTTATTCTTTTATATAAATCTTCAGTCATTTCGTTTAAAGATCTAGAAAGTTGGCCAACCTCATCTTTTCTAAGTAAATATTTTTCGTGTTTATCTATTTTTACATCTTTTTCTTTTATTGCTTTGGTGTAATGAACTAAAGATCTTATAGGTTTTAAAATATATTTATTTAAAAAAACTGAAAAAATCAAAATTACAATTGCTACTGAAATAACAGTTCTTAATATAAAATTTTTTCTTTCTTCCACTGCTATCAATATGTCGTTGGCTATTTCTGAAACAATAATATAGCCTTTATTTTCTGTCGGGGATTTAACAGAATTTATGGTAATAACATAAAAATTATTATTAATCGTTTCACTTACCACCAATTTGTCGTTGATATTTTTTTGTTCTGCATATCTTTGTACATAAACTGTAGTATTAAAAACTTCAGCTTTAGAAAATTTTAAATTTTTACTATTATCGATTTTTTCACTAGATGAATCGATTGATGTTTCCTGAACATCTTGACTTGGAACAAAAATATCTTGAACTAAATCTAATGTATCTGTATCAGCTAATAAATCTAGATTTAAATCATAAAGCTGAACGCGATCCAGATTTTGAAATAAAAATCGCGCATCTAACAAAAATTTGGTAGCACTTTTTTTTGTGAATTCAATGTTTAGCCTATTTATATGGTCTGTGGTGTTATATATAATTTTAGTGTTGTTTCCTCCGAAAGTCCTTTAACTAGATTTGGTTTTATAGCACCGAGATATAAATATGTGAATATTCCCAAAAATAAAAAAACAATAAAATTAAAAACTAAAAACTTTTTTAGAATTGAGCTGGAACTAAAAAAATTAGATTTCATTAACTAACATTCCACCTATATCCACTTCCATACCTTGTCTCGATCGCTGAAAAATTTTGATCTACTTTTTTAAATTTTTTTCTTATTCTTTTAACGTGGCTATCTATCGTTCTATCCTCTATATCATTATTATCTTTGTAAGCTATATCCATTAATTGAGCTCTTTCTTTTATAATCCCAGGTCTTTTTGCGAGCTCTTGTACTATCAAAAATTCTGTTGTTGTCAGCTTTTCTGGAAGCGATTTTCCATTCCATTCACATTCAAGCTGTGATGGGTCCAGGACAAGTTTTCCATGCTTTATTAAATTTTTTGTATCTTCTATATTGGTTCTTGTTTTTCTTAATTGAACTCTGATTCTTTCAATTAATACTTTTATAGAAAAACCTCCTGATTTTTTAATAAAATCATCTGCCCCAAGTTTTAAACCAAGCAGCTCATCAACTTCCTCATCTTTAGAAGTTAAAAATAGTATTGGAATTGTAGTTTTTTTTCTTAA
>CACITE010000020.1 GCA_902589505.1 uncultured Pelagibacteraceae bacterium | reverse complement strand
GCTGTAGATACCGCCTGTAGTTATACTATCAGATTTTGTTGCTGAAATTCCTGTAAATCTTTCGTAATGGCCTAAATCTAAATCTGTTTCTGCTCCATCATCAGTTACAAAAACTTCACCGTGTTGAAATGGATTCATAGTTCCAGGATCCACATTTAAATAAGGATCAAGTTTTCGAACTCTAACTTTAAAACCTCTTAACTGTAGAAGTGATGCTAGCGAAGCTGATGAAAGTCCTTTTCCTAAGGATGAAACCACGCCGCCAGTGACAAACACATATCGCGCCATGGAAGGTCATTATAATAAAAATTTATGAAAAAATAAAGGAAATTATTATTCTGATTTAGGAATTTGAGGCTCTGATGTGTCTTCTTTTTCTTCTATTTTTTCTAAAACTGATGAGTTAGAAAATTCTTTTTTAGACATAATTGTTAATGCAATGCTAGTAATAATGAATAAAGTAGCTATTATCGCTGTAGCTTTAGTCAAAAAGCTACCGGCCGATCTTGAACTTATGAAGCTATCTTGAGAAACGCCGAGTCCCAAGGCTCCGCCTTCTGATTTTTGTAAAAGTATTATGGCTACTAAAACTATAGCTAGAATTATATTTAGAACTAAAATAATATTTTCCATAGTGGTTATTTATAGCAATTTTTTATTATATCAATAAAATTTTTTGCAGATTGAGATGCCCCACCTATCAAAAAGCCATTAATACCCTTGATCGCAACTAGTTTATGAATATTTTTTGAATTAACAGATCCACCGTAGATTATTTTAACAGAATTTTTATTTTTAAAGCTTTTGCTTAATTTACGTCTAATAAATAAAATTGTTTTGTTAAGTTCGTTATGCTTTGGAATCATTCCGGTGCCTATAGACCATACTGGTTCGTATGCTATTATAACTTTATTTAAATTCTTAACTGAATGAAGTCCTTTATTAATTTGTCCAGATAAAATTTTATTAGTTAAATTTTTTTTTCTTTCTTTAAAAGTTTCACCAATACAAAAAATAACATTCAGATTGTTTTTAATAGCTGATTTAATTTTTTTATTAATTAAAAAATCCGTATCACCATTATGGAGTTTTTGAATTCTATTTTCTGAATGACCTAAGATTACATATTTTGCTCCTGCTCTTTTAATCATTTTGGAATTAATAGATCCCGTGTAAGGACCGTAATCATCAGAGAAATGACAGTTTTGTGCTCCTATTATAATATTGCTATTTTTTAATTTACTAGAAAAATGCCTGATTAAAGTACTTGGAACACAAAATACAATTCGACTTTTTTTTGATTTTGTCTTGTTAATATGAAACTTAACATTATTTATTATCTTTAGAGAGGAAAAATCACCAAACATTTTCCAATTACCAATAAAATACTTTAAATTATTTGTCATGATTTAAAATTTAATTTATAGAATATCTAAATATATAACAATAAAATAAGATAATTTTAATAAAAATGTTAGGATCGCTTAGAAAATTTTCAGGTTCAGTTTATGCTAAAATACTTTTAGGACTAGTTATTATTCCTTTTGTTTTTTGGGGTATGGGGAGCTCATTTTTTGGTGGAAGCAAAAATGTTATTGTGGTTATAAATAAAGAAAAATATTCAATACAAGAATTCAGCAATTTTATAAATACGACTGCAAATAAAAAAGTTGAATCCAGAGAAATAGAAACATTTCTTAGTAGTTTTATAGGAGAAAAATTGCTTGAAAAAGAAATTGAGCGTTATGGAATTAAATTGTCTGATAGCTCATTGAGTAAATTAATAAAACATCAGAAAGATTTTAAAAGAGAAAATAAATTTTCACGATTAGAATATGAAAAATTTTTACTAAAAAATAATATTACAGCAAATACATTTGAATCTATTTTAACAAAACAAGAAAAAAAGAAACAGCTGTTAGATTTTATCGGTGGAGGAATAGCTCCTTCAAATTTTTTAGTTAACATGTCGTATAATAGAATTAATCAAAAAAGAAATATTGAATTAATAAACTTAAACGATGCATTTAAAAAGCATTTAAATTTTAATGATAATGAAATAAAAAAATATTTTGAAGAAAATAAAGATAAATATATAGAAATTTATAAGTCAATTAAAATACTAGAATTAACTCCGAACAATTTAGTAAGCGATAATGAATTTACGGATTTATTTTTTAAAACAATTGATGAAATAGATGATTTAGTAATCTCTGGTGGAAAAATGAATGATATTTTATTAAAATATAATTTGAACCAGCCGAAATTATATACAATTAACAAAAATGGTAAAAATATTAATTCAGAAAATAATAATAAAATATCAAAAGATATTTTAGAGAAAATTTTTGTCATTGATGAATCGGAGCCTCTTGTTTTATTTGAAAATAAAAACAGTTTTTTTATTGCAGAACTTGCAGAAACAAAAAATATAGAAATGAATGTTAATGACACTATAATTAAGAAAAAAATAATATTAGAACTTGAAAAAAAAACTAAAAGAAAATTATTAGTAAATATAATTGACAAAATTAATAAAAAAAGTTTTTTCAAGTCAGATTTCGACAAATTCTCTAAAGATGAAAGTATTAATATAAATAAAATTAAAATTAATAATCTGTTTGATGACAAAAAATTAAATAAAGAAATTGTTAAGCAAATTTATGACTACCCAGAAAAAAGGATCATTGTTGTTCATGATTTAAACTTTTCACAGCTCTATCTCGTACACATCGAAAAAATTGAAGATGTAATAATTAAAGATAATAGTGATGAATATAATAAATATTCAAAAATATCTGAAACAAAGATAGCAAGTGAACTTTATAATGTATACGACAGCTATCTTAAGAAAGAATATGAAATAGATATAAATTATAAAGCTTTAGATGTGGTAAAAAACTATTATAATTGATGAATATAAATATTAGCTTTTCCGATTTTAAAAAAAAACATCAAAATAATAAAAATCAAATTATGTTTTATAGTTTGCCGTGTAAAAATAATAACACTATTGAAAATATAATTAACAATTTTTTAGTAAAGAAAAATAGTTTTATTTTTGAATCTGTAGAGAAAAGAAAAATTAGAGGTCGTTATACAATATTGGGCGCAGATCCAGATAAAATATGGGAATTTAATAAAAAAAAAATTTATTTAATTGAAAATAATAAAAAGAAGATAGTAAATGATTCTCCTTATTCATTTTTAAAAAAACTCATCGAAAATTTTAATTTTCCTATACCCAAAAACCTACCTCCAATTTGTGCGCTTTTAGTAGGATATTTTTCATACGATATTATAAGATATATAGAAAAAATACCCGACAGATGCCGCGATGATTTGAAAATTCCAGATATAAAATTAATAAGACCAAAAACTATCATAATTTACGACAATTTGATTAAAAAAATCTATTTTATAGCAAATTGTTTTTCAGATCAAAAAATAGACAATTATGAAAAATATTACTTAGAACAAAAAAAAAGATTGAATTTTTTGAAAAATTTAACTTTCAATTTCAATCACAAAAAATTAATTAAAAAATCATTAGAAAAAAAAATTAAAGTTAAATCAAACATATCAAAAAAAGAATTCAAAAATATAGTTCTTAAGGCTAAAAAATATATTAAAAAAGGTGATATTTTTCAGGTAGTTTTGAGTCAAAGATTTGAAACAAAACTGACAAAACCACCTTTAGAGATATATAAAAAATTAAGAAAAACTAATCCTTCTCCCTTTATGTTTTTTTTCAATTTTGACGAATTTCAAATAATAGGAAGTAGTCCTGAAATTTTAGTTAGGCTTAGAAAAAATAAAATAACTATAAGACCCATTGCCGGTACTCGTCCTAGAGGATCAAGTGCGACAAAAGATAAATATTACAAAAAACAGTTATTAAACGATAAAAAAGAACTATCGGAACATCTGATGTTGTTAGATTTAGGAAGAAACGATGTCGGTAAAGTATCAAAAATTAATAGTGTAAAAGTTACTGAAAATTTTAAGGTAGAAAAATATTCCCACGTAATGCACATCGTTTCTAACGTTGAAGGCAGTTTTGACAAAAAAAAATCAATGTTTGATACTATGTTAGCTGGCTTCCCTGCTGGAACAGTGACCGGAGCACCAAAAATACGTGCAATGGAGATTATAGATGAGCTCGAAAAATCTAAAAGAAAAATGTATGCAGGATCTATTGGATATTTTTCGGCAAATAAAAATTTTGATACGTGTATAGCTTTAAGAACTGCATTAATTAAAAATGAAAAATTTTATATACAATCAGGTGCAGGAATCGTAGCGGATAGCGTTCCGGAAAAAGAATATTTAGAAACCGTCAATAAAGCAAAAGCTTTAATAAACTCTTTAAAATAAATATGAAAGTTTTACTTATAGATAATTATGATAGCTTCACCTATAATTTGTATCATTATCTTTCGTCTTTAAAATGCAAGGTAGATGTTCATAGAAATGATAAAATTACTGTTGAAAACGTTAAAAAAAACAAATATCAAAAAATTGTAATTTCTCCAGGACCTGGTCATCCTAAACAAGCAGGCAATTGTATTAAAATAGTTAAATATTTTTACAAAAAAATACCTATATTAGGTGTGTGCTTAGGACATCAAGTGATAGGTCATGTCTTTAAATCTAAAATAGTTATTTCAAATAAGTTGATGCATGGGAAAACCAGTCTTATCAAACATAACGGTAAAGGTATTTTTAAAGGTATAAAAAAAGTAATATCCGCAACTAGATATCATAGTTTAATCATTGATAGAAAAAATTTTAGTAATGATTTAATTATAACCGCAGAAACTACAGATAAAACAATTATGGCAATAATGCACAATAAATACAACGTTCATGGAGTTCAGTTTCATCCTGAAAGTATTAAAACATTTGAAGGTATAAAATTATTAAAAAATTTTTTAAATTATAAATAAATGGAAAAATTCTTAAAAAAATTAAAAAATAAAGAGAATCTTAATTTTGAAGAAAGCAAAGTTGCTTTTGAAATTTTAATGAATGGCAAAGCTTCTGATGATGAAATATATAGTTTTTTAACTTTATTATCAGATAAAGGTGAAGCATCCGATGAAATAGCCGGCGGAGTTTTTGTTTTAAGAAATAAATCAAAAAGAGTTAATGTTGAAAATTGTATTGATACTTGTGGTACTGGTGGTGATGGCAAGAATACATTAAACATATCAACTGCATCAGCTTTATTATTAGCTAGTATGGGGATTAGAGTAGCTAAGCATGGAAACAAAGCTGTTTCTTCAAAATGTGGTTCGGGCGATGTTCTTGAGGCATTAAATATAAAAATTAATTTAGAACCTAAAGATATTGAAAATCAAATAAGTAAAAATAATTTTGGTTTTATGTTTGCTCCAAATTATCACAGTGCGATGAAATATGTTGGCCCAACAAGAAAAAAAATTGGAAAAAGAACGATATTTAATATGATTGGTCCATTAAGTAGTCCGGCCTTAGTTGAAAGGCAAGTCATTGGAGTTTTTGATAAAAAATTACTAAAAGTTTTTGCAAATGCATTAAATAATTTAAATATAAAATTTGCATGGATTGTAAATAGTGAAGATGGCCTTGATGAAATATCACCTTATGCTAAAACTCATGTAGTGCAATTAAAAGATAAAGAGATTTCCGATATTACAATTAATCCTGGTGAATTAAATGTAAATGCAAATAAATTTGATAATTTAGTAGGAGCTGATGCAAAATTTAATGCAAACAAAATGATTAGTATATTTAAAGGTGAGGACAATGATTTTTCTAAAGCAGTTTGTTTAAATAGTGCTGCTGGTCTTATTGTGTCTGGAAAGTATACAAAATTTGTAGAAGCTTATGAAGCTAGCAGAAAGCAAATATTGAGTGGAAAAACATATAAACATTTAAAAAATATTCAAAATGGTTGAAAATACACTGGACAAAATAATTAACAAAAAAAAACAAAGAGTAAATGAATTAAAAAAAAATATTTCGATTGAATCTTTAAAGGAAAAAATTAATGAAAATAAAACTTATCTCAATTTTAAAGAAAAAATTGAAAATAATATTATAAATAATAAAATATCACTTATTGCAGAAATTAAAAAAGCAAGTCCCTCCGCAGGTGTAATAATAGAAAATTATGATCCTGTTAATTTGGCAAAAAAGTATTTAGATAAAAAAGCAACTTGCCTGTCCGTTCTTACTGAAGAAGATTTTTTTCTAGGAAGCCCTATTCATATACACAAAATCAAGCAAAAAATAAAACTACCAATACTATGTAAGGATTTTTTTATTGATCCATTTCAAGTACATCTGGCTAAGAGTTATGGAGCTGATGCAATTTTAATAATACTTGCTGCGGTCACT
>CACITE010000019.1 GCA_902589505.1 uncultured Pelagibacteraceae bacterium | reverse complement strand
TTATTTTTGCTTTTTTTAAGTTTGTATCTTTTTGGAACTACACTGGGATTATTAGTTACTGCTGGACTTTTGAGATTTGGTCCTGCTTTTGAAAATACAGCTTGGTCATCCCTTTTTCTTCTTGCTCCATTGGGTTGTGTATACTATCCATTATCGATTTTACCAGAATGGTTACAAGTATTAGCTAAAGGACTTCCTTTGGTTTATATATTTGAAGAAGCAAGATTTATTCTAATTAATGGGTCGGTAGATTATAAAAATATTATAACGGCACTAATGTTAAATATTTTTTATTTTGCGTCAGCTGTAATAATTTTTTATCTAGCTTTTTACGGAGCTAGAAAAAAAGGTACTTTAATCAATATGGGAGAGTAATCTTTATATCTAATTCCAATTGCTATTATTCGTTTTTTTTCTGATAACTGATAAAAGTAAACCATTTCTTTTCAAACCAAAAATATCTTCGCCAGTAAACTTATCAAAACAATTGGTTATTTGGACATTTTTATTTGTAGATGTTTCAGTTAACTCTCCAGAAACGAGCAACGCTCTATTGGTCATTATTACATAATCCGCCTGTTTTGAATGCGAAAACAAAATATTTTTATGTCCCTTTTGTTTAAAATATTTTTCAGCTTGTTTTGGGTTTATGCCACATGTAGCAAGTTTTATATTCGTGGTTTTATCAAAATCTGAATTTTTTACCAATTCTTGTATGGAAACTCCCCAATAGTCATTTTCAAATTTTTTGTATCTATTTTCAATCTTTCCATTAAAAATGTTTAGGTAAGTATACTGATATGGAGTAAGTAAAAAAAAATTAAATAAAAAATAAATAATTAATATTGACAATGAGGCTAAAGCAAATTTATTTTTTGAAAAATTAATGTTTTCTAATAAGTAATAAATCGTTAACCCTGGTATGATACAAAAATATGGCAATATCCACAAAAATAATCTTAAACCATCATACAGTGGAAACGGGATAAATAAAACCAACAGATTAGGAAAAAATAACATCAAAATAATAAAATATAATTTGTAACTAAAATTAATAAATTTTTTTTTAAAAAAAGAATTTGATTTAAAAATTAAGAAAAAGAAAAATATATATGTAACTAAAAAATATTCTGGTGATTTATAAAACATATTTATCAAAATATATGGTTTTGGAACTTGCCAAGACAAATAATAACTGCCATCTACTAAATTAAAAGGCCAGCCAGTTGTATATGAATTGGATAGGGCCTCAGTAATAAATTTAAATGGTAAAAGTAATATGTTTTGGTGAACGTCAACCCAAAATAAAATTAGTAAAAGATAAAAAATCACGAAACATTTTAAAAAATCAAAAAGCAATTTCTTTTTGCTGAAATTTTTTTTAATAATTTTTTTAAATATAAAAATTTCAACTAAAATAAATAAAAAAATGGGAAGCAACGAACCAATAAAAAAAAGTTGTATACCGGTGGATAATGCTGTTAGAACTCCTATACCAATTACGTAATTGTTGGTTATATAGTTTTTATCACTTTGCTGTTTTCTCAAATATTTTAATACAAAGAGAGTAATCCATACATGACTAAAAGTAATTATAGTATCTTTTGGATTCATTGCCATATGTCCAAAAAAAATAGGATAAAAAAATAATATCAAAAATATTATTTTGCCAACTTTTCTATTAAATAATTCCTTGCAAACTTGGCTGATACCTACAATGGACATTAAAGAAAAAACTAAATTTATAATGTGACTAACTTCAATCTGATATTTCAAAGGAAATATTGTTGTTAGCAAGTATTGTATAGACCAATAAAAAGACGAATAATATTCGCGCGTCCAAATATATTTATCTACATTACCAAGCGAAAGCAGATAGTTTAAAGTACTCTTGCCATATAGTAAATCGGTACCTGAGTCCCAGGATTTACCAATAATCAGCGCACAATAAACTGAAAAAGAAAATAAAAAAAAAATTAAAATTCTTTGTTTTTTTTTATTCATTACTTAAAAAAAATTTCATTATTTTTCAACTTCTTTAAATTCATTTTTGATTTTTAAGTAGAAATTATACAAAAGTATTTTATCTTCATCGTCAAAAATTTTATCTTTATTTATACCGTTTCTAATTTCAGCTCTTAATTTTTCTTTAATAAATTCTCTATTTTCTCTTTCATTGAAAGATAAAATTTTATTTATATTTTCCAATTTATCAGCAAAAATCAGGTTATATGTCGTATTAATAATAATTATAACTGCAAAAGTTATTGCTAATAATTTTATAAAAAACACTTTTAAATTTTTTCTGTTTTCATTCATAATAAATAGATTTAAACATTATATATAATTTTAAATTTAATTTCTAACAATCGTTAGTATGATTCTATAAAAATAGGTACTACCTAGATAAAAAAAAGTAAAAATATTTGGATAAGATTTGCTTATATTGAAATTTTCGTCCTTTTTCTGAATATATGGAATCTCAGCAAGTTTGTGTTTTGTTTTAAACAAAATATAAATAAACTCAATAAACCATTCGCCATAGCCACTTTTCATAATTGCTGAATAATCAAGTAATTTTCTTTTCATCAAAAAAATACCACTTGTAAAATCATTAAAAGGCACCCTAAGAAAAATTTTACTAACAATATTTATAGCTTTACTAGAAATAGCTCTTATAAAAATTCTCTCATCCCCTCCACCAAATATGTATCTTGATAATACAGCGATATCGTTTCCAGAATTTAATTTTTCTTCTAGAGTTTTAAAATACATGATTTGATCTTTGCTATTAACATCCAATGTACCAATATAGTCTCCGGTTGATGCTTCAAAACCTTTTTTCATTGCTGAAGCTAAACCCCTTTCATTTTTTCTTACTATTAATTTAAAATTATATATGGTCTTAAGTTTTTCTAATTTTTCTAGAGTTCCATCGCTAGAATTATCATCCACTATTATGATTTCTAAATTTTCTATAGTTTTAGTTATTAATTCTAAGGTTTGCTCAATATGATAAACTTCATTAAATGTGCACAAAATAATTGAAATTTTTTTATTCATTTAACATGAAATTTTGACAAAATCCTTACCTATCCACAATATGAGCATCTTTTCGTCCATAATTATAAAAAGGGTGTTTCTTCAATTTATTGTCAATTTTTCTTAATCTACTAATTGGAAGTTTAAAGCTAATTGGGCCAGAAAACTTTCTGTCTTTTATTTTATTTGGCAAGCCTTTAAAATCTTTAAAATTCATTCTTTTTACTTTTTGTCTTCTTAACTTTAAGGGCAAATCTTCTTCCCAGGTTCTTGCATTCCATCTTGGAACTAAAAATTTTATTAATGGATACAGCAATATTTGTAAGCCCGAAAATTTAAATTTATAATTTACAGTTACCAGGCACTTGTCTTTGCCTATATCTTTATATACAGCAGTAGATAAAGATGGAATTCCAAATTGAAAACCGTAAGTGCAAACTGTATTTTTGTCTTTAAGAACCTCCATATCTATAGTGTTAATTATAATAAAAGGAAGCAAAGGAATTTTTAACCTATGCAAAGTTAAAATTACTCTATCGTCTTCATAAAATATTTCTGTTTCTGTATAAAATCCTTTATGTGTATAATTTATGTGATCCTGATCCCAGTGATTCCATAAACAAATCTTCGCAGAACAGTTGACTTTCCTTCTAAAAGTTAGATTAAGTAATTTCATTTTTTAATATATATACAGTTATCTTTTAACTCAAAATCATAATTATTCAAACATACTTTAAAACTTTTTTGATTTAAACATTTTCCATCAATTGAAAATTTAAGTCCATGCCAACTACAGAATAAATATTTTTCATTTTGATTGTAGGTAATTGGACCTCCAAAATGCGGGCATATGGAAGACTTAACATAAATTCTTTCTTCATTTTTAAATACAATAATTTCATCCTTAATTTTTTCTATCCATTTTGTAAAATAATTTTTACTACCTAGTTGAGATAAATTACAAATTTTTATCTTATTCATTTTTTAAAACCTTTTGCTAAAAAAATAGCTTAGACTTCCATATAATATGCTAGTTAGCATAATGAAAGCATCTAAATAACAAATGCCTGTAACACCTATTGATTTTGCTACTCCTTTAGTGTTTGCAACGAATTTAATAAATCCAGAATGCAGTAATAAAAAAATAATATTTAAAAATACCAATATAAACCAAGCTTCCTTACTAGAAGTAAAAATAATTCCAATTATTGATAACATAATTAAACCAAGTACTATTATTCCCGTTAAGACCTTCCAATAGTTAGTCTGTTGAATTTTTTTTACATAAGTTTTGTTTCGAAGATAACTTTTGATCGTATCTATATAAATTGCAAAGTTTCTTCTAATTAATTTTAGCAGGCTATAATTCACCCTATGTTCTCCATTTAACTTTCTAAATATTATTATTTTATAACCTTTTTCAATAAGAACGTAACCAAACTCTTCATCTTCACAAGTGGCACCTTTGATATTTGTATTAAAACCCTTTAAATCAATAAATATTTTTCTTCTAATAGCAAAGCAGTTTGTAATCAATGAAGAAGTATATTCTATATTTGAGTCCCAACTATAGTAGCAGTAAAAGCTTTGCTGATATTGAGTAATAGCATTCTCATACACAGGTTTATGTGAGTAGATACCTTGAATTACATTTACTTGATTGTCAGAAAATTTTTCACTAAGAAAATTTAATGATTCTTTGTCTATTATAACATCTGAATCAACAAATAATAATATATCTCCCGCAGCTGTTTGTGCTCCTCTATTTCTAGCAAATCCTGGACCTCTGTTTTCATCAAGTTCTATAATTTTACACTTATACTGTTTTGCTATTTCAACAGAATTGTCAGTGCTTTTATCTGAAACTACAACAACTTCAAAATTTTTATAGCTAGATGTAAATATCGCATCCAAACACTCCTTTAGAGTCGATGATGCGTTATATACTGGAATAACAATTGAAATTTTCATTCAACCTTTAGTTTAACAATAAGTATATACAATATTTAAAAAATATATGCCTTATTTTATTGAAGAAGCAATTTTTGTTAGCCTCGGATAATACTTGGGGTTAAAAACAATATTAACCGCATTAAAACATTCATGTGTACAAAAACATTTTGTTTTTCTAATAAAATTAACCTCTTCTTTTGCTTTTTTAGATAACCACAAGTCTTTAAAATTTAATTTAAAATCTCTTATATTTCCAATTTTATGAGAATCATCCAGCAATTCACATGGGTATACTTGGCCTTCGGGATACATTAAGCCGCTTAAATTAGCTGAATAACAGGGTGACCTATACTGTTTTTTTTCATAAACTTCCTGAACCATTTCATTCAGCACAACTCTCATAGCAGTGGCTAATTTGTTTCCTTTAAACTTATTAAGGCCGGTCATTTTATGTGAATAAAATAAAGAATTTCTATATTCAACTGCCTCTTGGTAAAGTTTCATATCTAAATTTAAATTTACTTTTTCTTTAGGATCTCCTCTTACTAAAGTTATGCTTATATTATCTGGTCTGGCCTGATCATAAATACCTTTGATTATTTCTTTAATTTTATGCTGGTTCTGAGAAGTAACAACTGTAACAGTACCTATATTTATTCTGTCAAATTCTTTCTGCAGTTTTTTTAAATGCTCAATAGCCTCTAATGCTTTTTTAAAAGATCCTTTGTGCGTGCCCATTCTAATTTTATCATGATCCTCCTCCAAACCATCAAGTGAGATAAGTTGGTTTAAAACAAGTTCTGGACACCATTTCATCATGTTTCTTATTTGCCTATCCATCTTTTCCAAATACCAGCCATTAGACGGTATGGTCAATATTGGAACTTTTGTATTTTCGTAAAATATTCTAACGATTTGATCGAGATCGTGTCTCAGATATGGCTCACCGCCGGTTAATATTAAATGTAGCAAAGGATCCATAGTTTTTGTAAAAGTATCTATTTCATCTAAACTTAACTCATTAAATCTTTTGTTAAGGCTATCGTGATAAAAACAATGTGCACAACTTAAGTTGCATCTACTAGTTACAAATAACACAAATACAGAAGGCAGCTGATTTTTCTTAACTATAGCTTTGTGTAAGTGATATTGAAATTGTTTTGGTTTAATTTTTGATATTTTTGCAAACTTATCCGTTTTAGCTACTACTTTATCAGAATTGTCGTTAGTCATTATATTGGAAAATAAATTAATATTAACACTTTTACAATATCAAATCCAAAAGAAAAAAAAATAACTACTTTATTAGAGGTTTGGTTAGTCTAAATGTATCATTTTCGTATTCTTTACCCCCTCTTGGCCCTTGGGTAAAAACCAAATATTCCGAATACTTTACAGCTTTAATTGCGTGAAATTCGTTTAGAGAAGTAACCGCAAGATCGCCTTTGGAAAGCACTATCGTCTTTATTTTTTTATTCTTTTTTTTTGTAACAAGTTTTACTTTTCCACTTATTAAATAGTTCCACTGAATTGTTTTTTTGTGAAAATGGTTTCCCCTAACCATACCTTTTTTTTGTGTTATATAAGTAATAGCATTTATTTTTTTTTTCTCTAATAAATCTATTATTACTCCTCTTTTGTCTTTGTGATTAATTTTTGTATTTATTTTTTTCATTTTCTTTTTGTTTTATATGAAATAATTTTAATATCTGGTATTGGAATTATAAATTTACCACCTTTTTTAAGGTATTTAATATTATTATTAATTATTTCCTTGGAAAAATTCCACGCAAGAAGAAGAGCATAGTGAGGCTTTGTTTTTAAAATTTTATCATCAGAATAAACTGGTATATTTCCCCCGGGTGTAAATAAATTTTGTTTAAGTGAAGACTTTTCAGTTGCATAATCAATATAATCTTTATCTATCTTGCAATAATTTAACAAAGTCATTCCCTTTGCAGGTGCGCTTAAAATAACTATCTTTTTTTTCATTTTCTTTAATTTAGTAAGCAATGCAGTCAATTTAATTCTATTTTGTATTACCTTTCTTTGAAAATTAACTAACACTTTTCTAGAATTAAGTTTTGCTTTTTTCTCCATATTGCAAATTTTAAGTACGGATTTTTTTACTCTATAATTGCCAATTTCAGATATTATAATTCTAATCGATCCTCCATGAACCTCTCTTTGTTGAATATCTACTATTTCTAATTTAAATTTTTTTAAAAACGGGATTAAGGGAATTACAGAAATGTAAGATAAATGCTCGTGATAAATTGTATCGTATTCTAGATTTTTAATTAATGTTAAAAAATGAGGCACCTCAATTACCAAAATCCCTCTTTTATTATGAATTAATCTTTTAATATTTTTTAAAAAAAGTTTTAAGTCGTTCACATGAGCAAATACATTTGTTCCTGTAATTATTTGAGCTTTACCTTTTTTCTTAAGAATTTTGTTAACAGCATTTCTATCAAAGAAACTATTAATTGTTGGGATTGATTTTCTATTTGCAATTTTACAAATATTTGATGCTGGGTCTACACCGACAATTCTCAAATTATTTTTTTTAAAAACACTTAACAAAACTCCGGTATTGCTTCCAATATCAACTGCAAGATCATTCTTTTTCAAATTGTAATCTTTAAAAATTGATTTTACAAATTCATCAAAGTGTTTTTTTACTTGATAAGTAAGTGAAGACTCATAGGGATAATTTTGTTGGTACAATATTTCTGGTTCAACTACATAACTTAACTGTTTAAATCCACAGCTAAGGCAACTGTTCACTTGAAGTGGATAATTGGTTGTTGGTGTGTCTAATTCTATTTTTTTTTTAAACTGGTCTGAAGGAGGATGAGATCCTAGATCTAAAAACTTAAATAGTTTCTTGCTATCGCATAATCTACATTTTTTTAGAATCATAACTATTTAAAAAAAATTTTCTTAATTTTATCTATAACAAATTTTTGTTGCAATGAAGTGATTGCTAAACCAGTTGGTAAATAAAGTCCATTTTTACTTAAATATTCAGCAACTGGTAATTTTATATTTCTAAAGAAACCCATTTTTCTTAAAATTGGTTGTTGATGAAGAGGCCAAAAGAAATTTCTAGTTTCAATTCCATATTTTTTTAATTTTTTCATTAGAACTTTTAATGAAATAGGTGAATTTTTCTTTAAAACTAACCCGTAAACCCAATAAATATTCTTAGCATATTTAGTTTTATCGAGTGGAATATTAAAAGCTTCTATATTCGATAGCCCTTTATTGTAAATTTGTCCTATTTTTCTTTTTTTTATTACAAATCGATTTAATTTTTCAAGCTGAGCTAATCCAATAGATGACTGCAAGTTGGTAAATCGATAATTCCAACCTAGGTCATAATGGAGAAAACGTCTTTTATCATTGAAACATATATTTCTTAAACTTTTACACTTTTCTGCAATTTGTTTATCATTTGTAACTATCATCCCTCCTTCACCAGTTGTTATATGTTTATTTGCATAAAAACTAAAAGTAGAAACATCACCAAAGCTCCCGCATTCTTTATTTTTGTATTTTAGCCCCAATGCTTCCGCAGTATCTTCTATTACTTTTAATTTGTATTTTTTAGCAATTTTCATCAAAGGATCCATATCTACCGGCATGCCATATATGTGTGGAGCAATAATAACTCTTGTTTTACGTGTAATTTTTTTTTCAATTTTATTCACATCCATGTTCCATGTAATAGGGTCGCTATCAATTAAAACTGGAACTGCGCCTGCTCTAACAATAGGTAGTATACATGAAATTATAGTAAAAGAAGGAAGTATCACTTCTTCTTTTTTTTTTATATTTAAAGATTCAAATGCTAATTGCAATGCTGCAGTACCGCTGCTCACAGATATTGCATATTTTTTTTTCAATCTTTTTGCAAATTTTTTTTCAAATTCTTTAACAAATGCACCAGAAGAAGAAATATACCCATCTTTCAAACATCTAAGTAAATATTTTTTTTCATTTCCTATAAGACTGGGCTCATTGACAGGAATTTTATATTTTTTCATTTTAAATTTTATTACATAATATTGTCTAATGCTTATTTGTAAACAATTATAATAATTTGGCCTGCCTCGAGGGATTCGAACCCCCAACCTCTGCGTCCGAAGCGCAGCGCTCTATCCAGTTGAAGCTAGAGGCAGTATAGATAATATAGCTAAAATACAATTCATATAAAGTATATAATATTAATAATGAAAAAAAATGTATTTAACGCTGTTGTTCCATTTGATTTTAATGGATATAGAATTGACAAATTTTTACAGTTAGAAATAAATGACTTGAGCAGAACCAAGCTTCAAAATCTGATTCATGATGGTCATGTAAAATTAAACAACATTACAGTTAACAACTCTTCAAAAAAAATAAAAAAAAATGATCAAATAAAAGTAAATTTCCCTCCCCCAAAAGAAAGTTTAATTAAACCAAATAAAATCCCTTTGGATATTTTATATGATGATGACGATATAATTATTATAAACAAATCTTCTGGAGTTGTAGTGCATCCGGGGGCTGGAAATTATGATAATACAATCGTAAATGGTCTACTTTTTAAATACAAAGATAATCTTTCAAATGTGGGTGGAAAATCAAGACCTGGAATTGTACATAGAATTGATAAGGACACTAGTGGATTAATTGTTGTAGCAAAAAATGATAACGCTCACATTAATTTATCAAATCAATTTAATAAGCATACGATAAAAAGAGTTTATGAAGCTTTGGTTTGGGGTTCTTTAAAGCCTCTAAATGGAAAAATAGTTGAAAAAATTTCTAGAAGTAAAAAAAATAGACAACTAATGGCAGTCAAAAAAGAAAGGGGAAAAATTTCAATAACCAACTACAAAACTTTAAAAGTTTTTCAAAATTCAAATTTACCAAAAATTAGTCATATAGAATGTCGACTCGAAACTGGAAGAACACATCAAATAAGAGTTCATATGAACTTTAAAGGAAATTCAATTGTGGGTGACAAATCTTATGGAAAAACAAAAAAAAAATTTAAGAACATTAACCCATTGATTGAGAAAAAAATTATTAACTTTAGCAGACAAGCTTTACACGCAAAAAGCTTAGGTTTTATACACCCAAGAACAAAAAAAGAAATATTTTTTGAAGCAAAAAGACCTGAGGATTTTGATACATTGATTAAAAGCCTTAATAAAGCTAGTTTATAGACGTCTTGTATTTGCCTTAATTTAATAATACATAGACTTTAA
>CACITE010000018.1 GCA_902589505.1 uncultured Pelagibacteraceae bacterium | reverse complement strand
GCATACCAAGACATATACCAAACAAAGGCTTATTTAATTTTGCATATTCTATAATAGTATTCTGTAAGCTGTATTTTTTTAATTTTTCCATTGCATTACCAAATGCCCCGACTCCTGGCAGAATTACATGAGAAGAGTTTATAATTTTTTTTTTATCATTTGTTATTTCTGCTTCATGACCTAAAAATCTTATAGCTCTAGACAAATTTAAAATATTGCCACACCCGTAATCAATAACTGTTATTTTCTTCATTGATTTAGATTTTATAAAAAGTTTATTATTATTTTCTACCTACCGCCGGTGAAAAAAATTGTTTCACCTGAAAGAAACGAGGCTTTTGATGATGAAGCAAAAAATACAAATTCTGAAATTTCTTCTGGTGTTCCAATTCGACCTAATGGAGTATCCTTAATAATTTTTTTAAGTCTTTTTTTCGTTGAATATTTTTTTTGAAAATCCGTGTCAACAGCTGATGGTGCAACTCCAATAACTCTTATTTTTTTTAATTCTTTAGCTAACCCATGCGTAAAAGTATTTATAGCTGATTTTGCTACAGAATAATGTAATGAATCACCGCCACCACCAGTTCTAGAAGCAATTGAGGATACGTTTACAATAACTCCATTATTAGATTTCTTAAGTAATTTTAATAAAATTTTTGTAGTTCTTACTGCAGACATTAAATTTATATTTATGACTTTTAGCCATAATTTATCGTCTGAATTAACAAAAGAAGTTCTTTTAATTACATCTCCCACATTATTTATTAAAACATCAATTTTATCTTCTTTTTGTAAAAATTTTTTAATTTTTGTTATCTCGTTTAGATTATTCATATCACACTTTATACCAACGAGATTTTTATTATTTAAAAAATTTAATTTTTTTATTTCTAAATTTTTAGAGTTTTTATAAGTAAAATAAACTTTGCAACCAGCTCTAAGAAATTTATTTACTATAGCCTTGCCAATACCTCTGCTTCCACCAGAAACAAAGACAATTCTTTTTTTTATTTTATTTTTGCTATTATTTTTCATAGGCTATTTCATGCGCATATTGAATTGCAAGTAAAGATAAAAATACGCCATTGTTTTTAAACTGATTGATATTATTTTTTAAAAAAAACACTTTTTCCTCATAATTAGCATTTGCACCTCTTAATAAGCACAATAAATAAGTTAAACTAAATCTAAATTTTTCAAATTTATCAAATTTTTTTTTAAGAAGATTTTCGTTAAACATTTTTTCATAAACTTTTTTAACTATAGTTGGCCAAATTATATTTGTTTTAAAGTAGAAAGTTTTATTATTGCTTTTTAAATCAAAAATATTACTTTTTATATAATAATTTTTTTTTTCGGCGGTATCATGTGAATAAGTATAGAAATATCTTGCTAAAGAAAATATCGGATCTAGAACTTTCCATCTTGTGTCTGGATCAATTAATTTAAATCTTTTAACATCTTTTGGGTCAGAAATAATTATATTTTCTCCGTGAAAATTAAAATGCCCCAGGTTAGTTAAAAATTGATCCTGTTCATCCATAGCTAAAAAAATCTTTTTTGAAAATATCCTTTCTAATGAATTTTCTAGGTTTTTGTAAAATTTATTCCCTATTTTTAAGCGTAAATTTGAAGAAACAAAATGTAAGTGTGGGCGTTTAATTAAATTTTGAAATTCGGTCATAATTAATTTTCTAAAAATCTCTGAAGGTTTTTGATTTACGCAATTTTTTAAATCTTCTTCAATTATAAGAATTAACTTTTCAATTAAAGCATTCGAAATATGATTGGCTTTATTTAATTTTATCTTATTTTTTTGTATTAATTGAGAGAGAGTTGTACCTTTTAAATATTTTTGAAAAAAATAAAATTTATTACTAAAAAGATCTTTATTAATTTTTCCATCAAGATAGGTATCGGGAAGAAAAGAACTATAAATTTTTGAAAACTTTTTTAGCTTAAGTATAGTTTCATGTTCTTTTTCTAGTTTTGCATTTCCTCTTTGAGCAACTTTTAAAATTGCGTAATTTTTTCCATCTCTCACAGATAGAATTAAATTACTTTCGCTACTTTTTATAACTTTGAAATTATTTTTCACTTATTTATCTTAAAAAAAGGCTTTTTTATTTTTTGATGTTAAAAATTGATTCAATCCAAAAATTACACTTTTACAATATCCTCGAGTATTATGAACGTATGCCTGTAATATTATTTCAGATAAATTTTTATTATTTTGCAAACTTAAAATTTTATCTCTAAATGTAAAGTATTTCTTGTTTGTAAGAATAACAGAAGCGGATTCTGTCATTTCAAAAGCTTTACTACCTAAAGGTAAATCTGTTAATTTTAATATGGATGGAAATTTTTTTTCTATTTTTTTAAATTTTTCAACAAAATGATCTAAATTTAATTTTTTTTTATTTTTTGTTTTATAACTAAAGAAAAATCTTGATATTTGATAACCTGGTGGCAAAATTAATGTTCTTAAAGAAACAGTATTAATTGACTCTGCTGTAGGGAATAATCTTTTCATCGATGTATTTGCTTGTGAAAAACTTGGTCTAAAATTATTTCTTGGATCCTGATCTCGCGGATCTATAGATCTAGTTCCGAGTCTACCAGTAGGTGTATCCGGATGTATTATATCCAATTCCATGTTGTGCATTTTAAATTCGCTGCAATTAAAGTTTATCACTTCAAGAAAGGCTCTTAATTGTGAAGTCCAGCCATTGCTTTGGCATGATCCAAATACAAAAATCCTATTGTTTTTAATATCTCTTGATTTTTTTTGAATAAATCTTTCATTTGTATCCATAAGACAAGGATAAATAGCTGGAAAATATTTGGATTCGGCGACACCAAAAACAAATTTGCTGATTTGTAAAAACTTTTTCATTATTTTTTTATTATTAATATGGGTTTTTGATGTAGCAATTATAGTTGCATCAAATTTATTTTTTATTTTTTTAATGTCAAATTCTTCTATATCTCCCCAAAAAATTCTAATTTTTTTTCCCTTAATTTTTATAGCCTGACCCTTTTCGTCAATTTTTAAATAAGGGAGAATGCTTGGATTATTTAAAACCAATCTAGCGTATAATGATTGTAATTGAGTATGATTTTTGCTCTCAGAAATTGGTCTGGTTATTACAGTATCAATAAATAAACCATCTTTCTTTGGATCATTCATTGAAAGAAGCATGGAGCCAATTTCTGCACCAAGGCCCACTAACAAAATTTTTTTAATTTTTTTCTTCATATTTACAAACTCTTAACAAATAAAGGTATAGGAAAAACTTTAACATTTTTTGATATTTTAAATTTATTTATTTTTTTACCATGCAGCATCTTAATTAATTCTGCTGTTACATTTATTCCGGCATTTAAACTGGCTCCAACTGATCCGCTTAACCTACAACTAGAATCTAAGAGCTGAGGATTTTGATCCTTTCTTAAAACTATATCAAAATCACAGGCGCCGTGGATTTTAAATGCTTGTACAAGTTTTTTACAATAGTTGTAAATAATTTTGTTGGAACTAATAATACATCCTTGATTTGTCGGTGATAATGGATTCTCATATACTCTCAAACGAGGTATTGCTAAAATAAGCTTTCCTTCTTTAGCTACACAATCTACATCGTAAGTATCCCCGTCGTGGAAAGGCATCGCAAAACAATTATCTAATGATTTATTTGAATTTTTTAATTCTTCTTTAATAACTTCCCATGAACCTTCGCCACAAAATCTATCTGCTAATAAATTTGTGAAAGAATTCTTTTTATGATTAACTATCAATACGCCTCTTGATCCACTGCTATATCTTGGTTTTATCACAACCTTCTTAGACGGATATCCGAAGAAATGAAGCGCATTTAAAGCATCGTTAAAATTGTCTATCTTTTTCCATTTGCCAACATCAATCTTAGAGTTGTTCAAAAATTCAAGCATTTTAAGTTTATCTGTCATTAAGTTTACAACATTAAAAGAACTAACTGATGTTTTTATTTTTTTCTTCAAAAATAAGTTACTATATTTTGCTATCGCAAGAGTCTCGTTTTCCGAAAGAGGAATAACGGTATCTATTTTATATTTTTTTGACAAATAAATTATTTTTTTTACATATTTAAGTTGAGATAGATCTGCTCTGGGTACCGGCTCAAACTTATTAACAAAAAAAGCATTTACATTAGGATTTACATCTACACCTAAAATAAACTTGGACAAATTCTTGGCCTTTCTTATACTGGCAATAACCTGATAAGAAAAATATCCCCCAATGCAAGTAATTAATATTCTTTTCATTTAAATTATTTTAAAAAATTTTTTTTAAAAATTTGACCTTCTTTAATATTTAATTTTGATTTTTTGTTTTTTAAACTAAAAAAATATACTGGTTCTAAACCTAATTTTTTTTTGCTATGTCGCATAAAAGCAATATTATCATAAGAAAAAGTATCTCCTTTATTTATTTCTTTTTTTGCAGTTATATATCTCAAAAATTTTTCTCTTTTTTTCTCAATTTCACTTCTAATTTTAAATTTATTATAACCTAACATTTCTTCCGTTTTTCGAATATTTTTTACCATTATTTGAAACTCTTTTGGTTCAAGTGAAATTTTATGATCTGCGCCTTTTTGATTTTTGTTTAACGTAAAATGTTTTTCAATAATCTTGGCGCCACACGATACTGCAATTGCAGGTGCTAAACTACCAATAGTATGGTCGGAATATCCAATGGGTAAATTAAATTTTTTTTTAAGAAAACTGATTGAATTTAAATCTAGATGATTAAATTTTGCTGGGTAATTAGCTGTACACTTTAAAATGGCTATTTTTTTAAAATTAAATTTATTTATAAATTTTTTTAATATATCTAAATCTTTTTTTGTTGAAAAACCTGTGGAAATAATAGTAGGTATTTTTCTTTTTAACGACTCTCCTATAAGAGGTAGATTCGTAGCCAGACCAGATGAAATTTTAATTGCTGGTACTTTAATTTTAACCAACCTCATTAAACTTTTAATATCACCAGGTGTAGAAAAGAATAAGATGCCCTGGCTTCTTGCATAATTTTTTAATTTAAGCAATTTTTCATTAGAAAAATTTTTGTTTTTAAATAGCTTGTAAGAAATAGTATCTTTCATATAGCTTTCATCCACGTCATTAGTTTGAATTTTAACAGAATCCGCGCCGGCTTTAGCAGCTTCCTTTATCATTTTTATACACGTTTTAAAATTACCTCCATGATTTATTCCTATTTCAGCAATTATGAAAGTTTTTTTATTTTCACCAATATATTTTTTTCCAATTTTAAAAAAACTATTTCTCATTTTTTATTACAAATTTATTATTTTATATTAAATTGTTTTGATAAAATATAGTCCGCAATTCTTTTTGATCCAAGATGATCAATATTCAAAAAATTATTAGAAAATTTTTTTTTATTATATATTTTTGTTAAACAATTAATTAAAAGTTTTTTTCCTTTATTGCTAAAAATTTTTGAATAACTTATTACATCAGAAATATTTTTTTGTTTTAGAAAATTACAAGTTGCTTTTTGATAATGATTAATTGGAATATAAATACACTTTACATTGTTGCATAAGGCTTCAAAAGACGTTACGCCACCTACTGTAAATAAAACATCAATTTTTTTAAAAAAATTTTTCATATTAATAAATTTATTTTCAATACTTATATTTTTATAAATTTTAAAATTATTTTTAATTTCTTTCTTTCTTCTATTATTTTTTCCCAAAATAGAAATAAATTGAAATTTTTTAAATGCGGCATCTGAAAACATTTTTAATAATCTTTCAGTGCAATTTAGACTGTCTGTGCTTCCAAAAAAAGTTCCGATAGTATTTTTAGCTTTTTTTTTCTTGTATAATTAAAATTATTTGGAACAATTACGTATCGAAGACCGTTTAAATGTTTTGCTCTGGTAAAATTATTATTGTTTAAATTGTTTATTATTAAATCGCAATAATGTTTTTTTTTGGAAAAGTCATCTATAATCACTAGCTTATTTACATATTTACTAATTGATTTTTCCCAATCTAATCCCAAAAAATAGTGGTCTAATATTAAAGTATCAATCTCGAATTTTTTACAAACATCTTTTGTATCTTTTAAATCTGTTTCTAACCTTTTTTTTGATATAATGTTTTTAATTAAAACAAATTTAAATTTTTTTTTTTTTATTAAATTGTTAAAATTTCCATTAAGATTTTTGGTAATAAATATTATTTTTCTACACCTATGTTTTAAATCTTCAGCAAGCTTCAAACATCTTCTTAAATGGCCTACGCCAATTTTACTAGAAGAATCAACTCTAAAAGCTATATTCATTTTTCAACATGTCTTCCCAATATAAAAGCTTCAGCATTTGAAAGACCAACAGTGCTTCCTCTTGTTTTACTCAATAATTTTACACCCTCTATTGAACGTGGATGTGGCCACTTTCTCATTTCTCTTTTGTAACATTTTAAAGCTTTAAGTTTAAATTTTATTGATTTTTTTATATCTACAAAATAATTTGGCTTAAAATTTTTATTTTTTGCAGAAATATTCCATTCAGAGCTAGAAAGAATTTCAAAAAAAAGAATGCTTTTAACAGTTTGATTTTTTATTGGCCTACAGGCAGTAATCACCGCTTTACTTGTAATTTGATGATCAACATTTAGATCGTGGTCAAAATGAGTAAAAATTGTATCAGGTTTAATTGTTTTTATTTCTTTTTCTATAAATTGAATTATCTTTAATATAGGAACGCTATCCATAGAATTATCAGGGAAGTTTCCAAATGTTATTTTTTTTATTCCTATAATCTTAGCCGCCTTTATAGCTTGTCTTTTTCTATTATCAATTAGTTTATTAATATTTGGATGCTTTCTAGAGCTTTCACCGTCAGATAAGAAAAGTGCAGAAATTTTAGCCCCTCTTTTTTTTAAATTATATAAAGTCCCTCCACAACCTAATATCTCGTCATCAGGATGGGACGCTACAACTAAAATATTTTTAAATTTAGACATATTTATTAAAAAATGATTTTATTAAATTAACTACTTTGATTTGTTCTTTTTTTTTTAAATTTGGGTATATAGGAATAGAAAGTGCTGTTTTGCTATATTTTTCAGCTATTGGAAATTGGTTGCTTCTAAAACCGAATTTTCTGTAAAAAGGCTGCAAATGTATAGGCAAATAATGAAGATTCACAAAAATTTTTTTTGATCTTAAATAATTAAAAAACTTTTTATATAGAGACTCATGCTGGCTTTCTAATTTAATAATAAAAAGATGATAGGTCGAATTTAAATTTTTTTCTATTTTCTGAAATTTTATAGGTAAATTTTTTAGATTTTCTTTATAAAATTTTGCAATTTTGTTTCTTTTTTGTAAAAATACATTTAAATTTTTTAATTGACTAATGCCTAATGAAGATTGAAGTTCATTCATTCTAAAATTATATCCTATTGAATGTTGTTCATAATACCAGGGGCCTAAATTTTTAAATTTAAATTTCTTTTTATCCTTTATTATACCATTATTTCTTAGTGCCTTTAATTTTTCATAATACTTTTTCTGATTTGTAGTGCAACATCCACCTTCGCCTGTTGTAATAATTTTTACCGGATGAAAACTAAAAACCGTAATATCTGACCATTTTGAACATCCTACTTTTTGTTCAAAATATTTTCCACCAAAAGAATGTGAAGCATCTTCGATAATTTTAAATTTATATTTTTTCGATAAATTTCTTAATTTAATTGGATTTACTGGAAGGCCTGCCAGATGAACAACTATTATTAATTTTGGAAGTTTTCTTTTTTTTTTGGCATTGATAAGTTTATTTTCTAATTGCTCCAATGAGATGTTCCAATTTTCAGGATCAATATCAACAAAATCAACTCTTAGACCGCTCAATATGCCAGAATTTGCAGTTGCTACAAAAGAATTGGGAACAGTCCAAAATAAATCACCTTTTTTTAATGATAGCGCCTTACAAGCCAAAAGCAGTGCCGAACTTCCACTGTTTGTCATCAAAGCAAATTTACTTTTTACAAAAATCTTTACTTTTTTTTCGAATTCAAAAGTTTTAGGACCTTGAGTTAAAAAGTTAGAATACAACGCATTTTCTACGCTTCTAATATCTTTTTTATTAATTGTCTGAGTACTGTATCTAAGACTCTTCATTAAAAACTATATCAATTAAATATTTTATACACTCTTAGTATTTTTTTTAGAAATTAAGTAAGCTTTTTTATATCTTTTATATCAAGAAAATTTGTATTGGTATCTGAGCTGTAAACAAAATTGCTTTCAACAATTTTAGCTTTTTCTTTATTTTTGCTTACTTTATATTTTTTAAATCTATCAGAATAGTCAAATGAAACAGGATATGGAGCAATTACAAAATAATTTTTAAATTCTAAAGTGTCACGAGATGATTCGCTAGGACATAAAACTTCATGAATTTTTTCTCCTGGTCTAATACCAACAATATGATATTTTATTTTGTTATCTAAAGCTTTTACCAAGTCAATTATTTTTATAGATGGCATTTTGGGAACAAAAAGCTCTCCGCCTACCATAAGATCAATTGACTTTAATACAAACTCAACACCGTCTTTTAATGTTATCCAGAATCTAGTCATTCTCTCGTCGGTTACTGGCAATGATTTAGCATTTTTTTTTATAAGTGATTTAAAGTAAGGTAACACCGAGCCTCTCGATCCCACTACATTACCATATCTTACAACTGAAAATTTGATATCGCTGCCACCTGTTAAATTGTTAGCATCAATGAAAAGTTTGTCAGAGCATAGTTTTGTAGCTCCATATAAATTTACAGGATTGGCAGCTTTATCCGTTGATAAAGCAATTATTTTTTTTACTTTATTTTCTAAACTAGCGCTAATTACATTTTCAGCTCCATAAATGTTTGTCTTAATTGGCTCCATAGGATTGTATTCTGCTGCTGGTACCTGTTTAAGTGCTGCCGCATGAATTATTATATCCACGCCTTTAGTTGCTAGCTTTAATCTTTCACGATCTCTTACGTCGCCCAATAAAAATCTTAGTCTTGAACTAGTAAATTTATTTGCCATTTCAAATTGTTTTAATTCATCTCTTGAATATATAATGACTTTTTTAACATCATTTTCTAACAAATACTTAGTGCACATATTTCCGAAAGAACCTGTGCCCCCGGTAATCATAACTGTTTTATTTTTTAAAAATTTCATAATTTTCTTCTAATTAATTTTGAATTTTAAATTTATTATAATCGCCACGATCGACTATTTTACCATTATCAAAACGATAAATTTGATCACAGTTTTTTAAAGTATTTATCCTATGAGCAATAGAAATTATAGTTTTTTCTTTAAATATTTTCAGTTCATCAAGAATTTGAGACTCTGTTTTAACATCAAGTGAGCTCGTAGCCTCGTCTAGGAACAATACTTGTGGATCATAAATCAAAGCTCTGCATAACCCAATTCTTTGAATTTCGCCACCCGACAAATTAATCCCTTCCTCACCAAGATTCCCGTTTAACCCATCTGGCAATCTTTTTAGCAAGCCTTCCAAGCTTAACTTTGTTATAATCGATAAAATTTTATCATCTGTGTATTTTTTATTATCCAAGCCAAACAATATATTATTTTTTAAACTTTCGTCCAATATAAATATTTTCTGAGGAACAAATCCAATCAATTTTTGCCACCCTTTTATATTAGAAAAAATAGATTTCCCATCAATTGTAATATTTCCCGCTGTTGGTTTTAAGATTCCAGTTAAAATTTCAATTACTGTACTTTTTCCAGAAGCACTGGACCCAATTATTCCAACTTTTTCTCCTTTGGATATATTAATTTTAACATCAGAAATTTCAAAATTTTTTGAATTGGGATATTTAAATTTTTCAATATTTACAAGAATATTTTTGTTAAATAAAAAATTATCTTTAAGCGATAAGGTTTCTTTTTTGAAATTTTTTAATTCTTGATAAAGCGCTTGCATTGCTGGATTGCTAAATTTCATAAGCTGAACACTTCCAACCATTCTATTTATTGATGGCAAAATTCTAAAACTAGCTGCAATATATATAGATAATATTTGTGCAATCTCTACCAGGTTTTTTCCTGAAGAATATAATATAAATAAAGAAAAAATCATAAAAAATATTCCTACTAATTCAAGTAAAAGTTTTGGCATATTTTGGAAAAAATTTGCCAGAGTAGATATTTTAGATAAATTAATATTATGCACCTGAAACTTATTAAAAAAGAACTTTTCTCTTCCTAAAAGTTTAATTATTTTAATTCCATCAAAACCCTCTTGCATAAACTGAATTCTTTTTTGAGCGTTTGATTGTCTTTCTCGTCCCCATTTATTCAATTTTCCTTTTAGTAAAAAAAAATATAAACTTGAAAAAAATAAAAAAATAATTGTTATAATTATTGTAAAATGAAGATTAATATAAGATAATAAAGTAAATATACCAATTACCACCACTATCTCTAGTAACAGTTTTAAAATAGAAATTAAATATACAACAAATTGATCTACCTCTGTAATCAAGTTTCTTATAAATTCAGAACTGTTTCTGTTATAAAAATAACTAAAATCTTGATTTAAATATTCATTAAACACTCTACTAGATAATCTTT
>CACITE010000017.1 GCA_902589505.1 uncultured Pelagibacteraceae bacterium | reverse complement strand
GCGGCTGCTCCTGCTGCTGGTGCAGCGGCTACTGGTGCAGCTGCTGTAACTCCCCATTTTTCTTCTAACTGCTTAGACAACTCAGCGGCTTCTACCACTGTAAGTTTTGATAATTCGTCAATTATTTTATTTAAATCTGCCATTGAAATTCTAAATTATTTTATGTTTTTTTACTCTTTGCGTGCGCCAAAATAGCAATTTTTGAGCCGGGCGCAAGTAAAATACTCATTATTTTTTGAGCTGGAGCTGTTAAAATACCAACAATTTTAGCCCTAGCCTCGTTCAAAGTAGGTAGTGTGGCAATTTTTTCCACATCTTCAACTGAAAGAGGCTCATCTTCCATGATTCCGCCAATTATTTTTAAATGAGAATTAGTTTTCGCAAATTTCGTTAAAATTTTAGCAGAAGTTATCGCATCTTCAGAAAACGCTACGGCAGTTGGTCCAGAAAATAAATTTTCTAATTTTTTAAATTTACTACCCTCTAATGCTAATTTAGTGATCCTGTTTTTTGTAATTTTAAAAAGAATTCCATGCTTTCTCATTTCGTTTCTCAATGTATCAATTTGTTTAACTGTTAATCCCTGATAGTGAGTAACAAAAACTGAACTGGTTTTATTAAAGAAATTTTTCATTTCTTCAATATAAATTTTCTTTTTATCTTTATTCATCATACTTTATTTTCTAATTTTAATTTATACGAAATACCCATTGTTGAAGTTAAAAAACTTGAAATAATAAAGTTGCCTTTTATTCCGCTAGGTTTTTCTTTTGATACAGCTTGTATTAAAGAATTAAAATTTTCTTTAATTTTAATATCCTGAAAACTTTTCTTTCCTATAGATACACCAACATTACCATCTTTATCGTTTTTTATTTCTACTTGGCCAGCTTTTATAGATTTTACAGTGCTTTCAATATTATTTGTAACAGTGCCAAGTTTAGGATTTGGCATTAAACCTTTTGGACCTAAAATTTTTCCTAGTTTACCCATTTTTGACATCATTGCAGGTGTAGCGACGAGTTTATCAAAATTAATTTTTTCACTCATAATATCATTTACTAAATTGTCTGAACCGCATAAGTCGGCGCCTGATTTTTTTGCTTCTGTTAGTTTATTTTCTTCACATAAAACAGCTACTCTTACTTTTTTTCCATTTCCATTGGGTAAATTTACAATGGTTCTTAAATTAAATTCATCTTTTTTTTGCTTCAGATTCAAAAATAGAGATACATCAATAGATTCATCAAATTTTGTTGTACAATTTTTTTTAACCTTCTGTATTGCTTCATCAAATCTTAATGGTTTCGTGTCTTTTGATGTATCTAATAATTTTTTAAATCTTTTTGATGAAAATTTTTTCATTATTCTTTTACCTCAATACCCATAGATCTTGCTGATCCACAAATTATTTTAACTGCTTCTTTAATATCGTGAGCGTTCAGATCTTTCATTTTTTCTTGAGCTATTTTTTCAGCTTGTTTCATTGTTATAGAACCAACAATAATACGTCCAGGTTCGTTGGATCCTCCTTTTAATTTAGCAGCTTCCTTAATAAAATGAGATGCTGGAGGTGATTTAATAACAAAATCAAATTTTTTATCTTTATAAACTGTGATTAATACAGGAACAGGTTTACCCATAAAACTTTTTGTTTTTTCATTAAAAGCTTTGCAAAATTCCATAATATTTATTCCTCTTTGCCCTAATGCAGGACCAACTGGGGGAGCTGGGTTTGCTTGACCTCCTTTAATTTGTAGTTTTACATAACCTGTAATTTCTTTAGCCATTTTATGATTTCTCCACTTGATTATATTCCAACTCTATCGGAGTAGGCCTACCAAAAATTGAAACTGAAACTTTAAGTTTTGATTTTTCTTCGTCTACTTCTTCTACTAAACCACTAAATGACGCGAAAGGTCCTTCACAAACTTTAACCTGTTCACCGACATCAAAAGTAAGACTTGGTTCTGGGGCTAATGATCCTTCTTTTATATTGCCTAATATTTTATCTATTTCTTTATCTGAAACAGGAACAGGTGTTCCTGTTGTACCTAAAAAACCCGTAACTTTCTGAATATTTTTTATCATATGATAAAGTTCTTTATTCATATTCATTTTAACTAAAACATAGCTTGGAAAGTATTTCTTTTGTTTTTGGACTCTTTTACCTTTTTTTACCACAGTTACTTCATGCATTGGAACAATTACTTGGTCGATTTCATTACTTAAATTTTTTTTTTGTATCATTTCTTTAACTGTCTCTGCTACCTTTTTTTCAAATCCTGAAAAAGTTTGAACAATATACCAATTCATTTTTTTAAAAATTAATAGTTAAAATTATATCTAATAAAAACCTATAAATTTGGTCTAATAGTAAAAAAAAGATTGCTGCAATGGTCGCTAAAACAAATACCATTATTGTTCCTATCATAACATCTTTTCTGGTAGGCCAAGTTACTTTAAAGGCTTCCTGCTTAACTGCTTGAATAAATTTAAATGGGTTAATCATTTTTTTCCTTTTTGGCAGGAGCGGTGGGACTCGAACCCACAACCCCGGGTTTTGGAGACCCGTACTCTACCAATTGAGCTACACTCCTAGAGATTATTTTATGATCTTAGTAACAACTCCAGCTCCAACTGTTTTGCCTCCCTCTCTAATAGCAAAGTTTAATTTTTCATTCATTGCAATTGGAGTAATTAATTTGACAGTAAATTTAGCATCATCACCAGGCATCACCATTTCTGTGCCTGATGGAAGTGTAACTTCCCCTGTAACATCAGTAGTTCTAAAATAAAACTGAGGTCTATATTTTGTAAAGAAAGGTGTGTGTCTTCCTCCCTCTTCTTTTTTTAATACATATGCCTGAGCTTCAAACTCGGTATGAGGAGTTACAGATCCAGGTTTAGCTAAAACTTGGCCTCTCTCTATATCTTCTCTTTCAACACCTCTTAACAATGCTCCAATATTATCACCGGCTTCACCTGTGTCTAAAATTTTTCTAAACATCTCAACTCCAGTAATAACTGTTTTTTTAGTTGCTTTAATTCCTACTATTTCTAACTCTTCTCCAGTTTTTACTACCCCCTGTTCAACACGACCCGTTGCAACAGTTCCACGTCCAGATATAGAAAAAACATCTTCAACAGGCATTAGGAAGGGTTTGTCTTTTGGTCTTTGTGGCTGAGGAATATGTTCATCAATAGCTTTCATTAATTCTAATATTGAATTTTTTCCAGTGGCTTCATCTTTACCTTCAACAGCATTTAATGCTGAGCCTTTTATAATTGGAATTTTGTCACCAGGAAATTTGTAAGAAGTTAAGAGTTCACGAATTTCTTCAACTACGAGATCTAAAAGTTCTTTGTCCTTAACTTGATCCACTTTGTTTAAATAAACAACAATAGCCGGAACTCCAACTTGTCTTGCCAAAAGAATATGTTCTCTAGTCTGTGGCATTGGTCCATCAGCTGCATTAACTACTAAGATAGCTCCATCCATTTGAGCGGCCCCTGTAATCATATTTTTTACATAATCAGCATGTCCTGGACAGTCTACGTGAGCATAATGTCTTTTATCAGTTTCATACTCAACGTGAGCAGTAGCAATAGTAATTCCTCTTTCCTTTTCTTCAGGAGCTTTGTCTATCTGATCGTAAGCAATAAATTCTGCGCCACCTTTTTCAGCTAAAACTTTGGTAATTGCTGCTGTTAAAGTTGTTTTTCCATGATCTACGTGACCAATTGTTCCCACGTTAGCATGGGGTTTTTTTCTTTCAAATTTCTTTTTCTCTGCCATTTTTTTATCCTCTTTATATAATCCTTTTTACTTTTTTTGTTTTGGAGCGGATGAGGAGAATCGAACTCCTAGCATCAGATTGGAAATCTGAGGTATTACCATTATACGACACCCGCAAATCCAACACTTCACACTCACTTAATATTGACCAAAACTCCATTGATTTGGTGGAGGGGGAAGGATTCGAACCTTCGAAGACCGAAGTCAACGGGTTTACAGCCCGCCCCATTTGACCGCTTTGGTACCCCTCCGATATTTTGGAGGTTACCTATACAATAAAGCTTTATTCAACAAGGCTTTATAAGCATTCTAGTAAACAAATGCAATAAATGATTTTAATCATTAATATGGTATTAATCATCAATATTCACAAAAAGTATGAAAAAAAGCACATTTTTAATCGCTGGAAAGCATGCAGTTACTGAAGCACTAAGAAATTCTAATAGAAATGTACTAAGAGTGTTTTTAACTGAAGAATCAAAAAAAAGCTTACATAGAAATAATCTAAATCAGAATATTTTAAAAAATATTAAAATATTTTATAAAACTAAGAAAGAGTTAGACCGCTTATGTACAAAAGATGAAATATCACATCAAGGATTTATTGCTGAAATTGAACATAAAGAGGAAATAGAAATTAAGGAGTATATAGAAGAATTTAAAAACAAAAAAAATATTACTTTTGTCGCTTTAGAAGATGTTACAGATCCAAGAAATATTGGATCGATCATAAGAAGCGCTGTTGCATTCAATATTGATGGTGTAATTGTCAAAGAAAGATCTTTCCCGAGCGAAAGTAAAGTTTTATATAAAAGCGCAAGTGGAAGCATAGAGCATATAAATATTTTCGAAGTTTCAAATGTAAAAACAACTTTAAAATATTTGAAATCTAAAAACTTCTGGATTTGCGGTTTTGATAATAAGTCTAATAAAAATTTTACTGAACATGACTGGAATGGTAATAATGTCCTATTATTTGGCTCTGAAGGATATGGTTTAAGAGAAAAAACTTTGAATAACGCTGACTTTTTGCTGAAAATAAATATTAGTAAAAAAATTGAAAGCCTTAATATATCAAATTCTGCCGCTCTGGTCTTTCATCACATACTTTTTTCAAGAAAAAATAAATAAATTAAGGTTGAATTGTTTAATTTGTAGTATAAAAACGTCCATGTGCCCCTATAGCTCAATTGGTAGAGCAACTGATTTGTAATCAGTAGGTTCGCGGTTCGAGTCCGTGTGGGGGCACCAGGTATTATCAATTCTAATGAAAAATATCGAATCCTTTCCTTTAAATAAAAAAAATTTTAAGGTCAATCATTAAAAACACAAATTATGCTTTGTTTTGCTATTGTATTATGCGATTTTATTTGACGGTAGACTCCATAATCGTTTAAAACTCAACATAACATGTCTATTTTAGAAAAATTTAATAAAGCAATTGCTAACTGTGATGCTAATCTTGCCAATGAAATTATTCATAATGATTTTAAATTTATATTGCATTCTTCAGGCAAAACACTTGGAAAAAAGGAAGTGATTGAGTGGTTAAAAACTGGTGACGTTAAAAGAAGTAATGTAAGAATTCTTTTTGAAAATGATAAGGTTGGATTTGAACATTCGTTCGTCACTTTTAATGATGGAAATAAAGAAGCAGTAATGAATTTTCTTAAATTCAAAGATGGAAAAATAATTCACCAAGAAACTGGTGCAACTAAACTCCCTAAATAAAAAATTTACTCCATAAATTCTAATAATTTAATTGTTATGAAGTTTGTTTTCTAATCTGCTCAAGTTTGATTTTTTTTGATAAACTATTATTTCGATCGTAAAGCAATTTGAATTTTATTAAATTATTTGTTTTAATTTTCACACTTTTTATATTTCTAAATTCTACATTATCGGCAACGGCGCTCACAGGTCTTTTTTTTGTATTCAAATTAATAATTTTTATGGAAGTAGTAGAACGTAATATTTTACCTTTCCATCTTCTTGGCCTAAATGGACTTATCGGAGTAATTGCAATTTTTCTTGAATCAATTGACAATATAGGTCCATGAACAGATAAATTGTAAGCCGTGCTTCCTGCTGGAGTAGAAATTATTACACCATCTGAAATTAATTTTTTTATTAAAACACTATTACTGTTAAGAATCTGCAAATATGCAGTCTGTCTGCTTTGTCTTAGCAAAGAAACTTCATTAATTGCAAAAGCATTTAATATCCTATTTTTGTTAGTTGTAATTTTTGCCTCTAATGGTGAAATCGTAACCATTTTAGATTTTGCAATATTTTTTTCTATATTTTGTAATTTTAACTTATTCATTAAAAAGCCAAATGTTCCTCCGTTCATTCCATAAAAAGGTTTTTTATATTTATGATATTTTTTTAAAGTCTGAAGCATAAAACCATCACCTCCCAAAACTGCTATAACATCTGATTTTTTTGGTGGATAATTTTTATATATTTTATTAATTTTTTTTTTTAAAGATTTGGTCTTGTTAGTTTTGTCTATAACAAAGTGTATTCTTTTTAGTATCATGATATTGTTATCAAAAAATATTATTATATAGATATATTTGATATTGTTATAATATACTTCCTTGGTGCCCTCGGCCAGACTCGAACTGGCACTCCCTAACGGGCAAGGATTTTAAGTCCTTTGTGTCTACCGATTTCACCACGAGGGCCTCGCTTCTCCATAAAAAAGCCTTTTTTAATTTATAACACCAATTAAGTAAATTATATAATTGATAAATGACAAAAAAACTACTCATATATAATTCGGGTGGAGGAATTGGAGACTCAATACAATTGTTTCCTTTGATTCTGTCCTTAGAAAATCTTTTTAATAAATATGAAATCTATTATTTAGGAGCCCATGAGAATCATTATTTGGGTAAATTAAAGGATTATAATATTAAAGTTAAAACATTAGACTTGGGTTTAAAATACTTTGGGTTTAGATGGTGGCATTTCTTCACTGCCAAGAGAAATTTCATGAAATTAAAATTAGGTGAGTTTGACTTAATTGTAGACTGTCAATCTAAATTAAGAAACACTATTGTCTTAAAACAGATACCATACAAAACTTTTTATTCATCTACTTTTAACAATATGTTTTGCGTTAAATTAGAACGACCGGCTAACGAATTTTTATCAAGTTTAAAAACAATTGATTATGATATAAAAAATATACCAAAAAAATTTTTTGATGAATCTAAGAGACTTTTACCTAATAAAGGTTATATAGGATTTTCTTTAACTCAAGGTAATATTTATAGAAAGAAGGAATGGCCATTAAACAAAGTAATAAAATTGTCTAATGAATTGATTAAAAAAAATAAAACCCCAGTTTTTTTAGTTGAAAAAAAATATCAAGAATTAAAAAATAAAATAAAAAGTTCGATACCTACTGCATTATTTCCTGAGCACGAATCATCTCTTGATTCACCAGCTTTAGTAACTTGTCTTGGGACAAGACTTGATTTTGCTATAACAATTGATAATGGAATCATGCATATGCTTTCGTTAAGCAAAGTTCCAATCATTTCATTATTTGGACCAACTGATTCTGAAAAATTTGCCCCTAAATATAAAAATTCTAAAATTTTAGATAGTAAAAAAATTTATAATTCAAAAAATGTATCTGATATTAGCGTTGAAGATGTGCTACAGGCTGCAAAGCAATTTGTAAACTTTTAGTGTTAAGTTTACAATCTTTATAGCCTTGTTTGACAATACTTAAATAACGTTCGGTAGGTGGCACCAATTTTGTTTTTTTTACCATAGTGTATGTCATTACTTTTTTTCCTTTATAAATAAAATATATTTTTTTATACAAAGTGGGATATTCTTCATACACATCTAATCTTTTTTCTGCACATTTTGAAATTACATATAATGCTCCATAAACTTTTTTTCCAATTTTTTTCTCTATGTCGCAAGCACCATACTTACTTCTAAAAGTTAATTGATAATCATGTAAAATGTGTTTTTTAATATAACGGCATTTAGGACACCTTCTCTTCATTTGAGCATGATGTAAATTGCTACCATAAGCAAAATAATATTGCATAATTATTTTTTACCTACCATATTAATTTTTCTCATTTTTAGAAAACTTACAATTTTTTTATAGCAATCGTCAATTTTTTTTTTATCATCAGATCTAATAACAATAGAAACACCAATCTTACCGAGTCTGAAAAAAGGGTAACTTCCGATCTCAACTTTATTAAATTTGTGTTGAATTTTTTCTAATGCTTTGGCTATCTCACTTTCAATTGTTTGGGCGCTTATTGTTTCGGTTAAAATTTTTTTTCCTCCTTTGATTTTATTTTTTAAACCACCGAGCATTGATTCAAGAATAGAGGGAACACCAGGTAAACAATAAACATTATCTACTATAAAACCTGGAGCTCCGCTTGAAGGATTTAAAATTAAAGAGGCTTTTATAGGCATCATTGCCATTTTTTTTCTTCCTGGAGTAAAGTTTTTCTTTCCATAATATTTTTCTAAAATAGCATAAGCTTCTTTATGATACCCATAAGATAAATGGAAAGCTTTAGCGATTGATTTTGCAGTAATATCATCGTGAGTTGGACCAATACCACCTGTAGTAAAAACATATTTAAAAAATTTTTTCAGTTCCCTCACTGTTTTAATTATAGAAACTTCTATATCAGGTATTACTCTAACCTCTTCAAGTTTAACTCCTAGTTCGTTAAGCCACTTAGAAATAGCAACAACATTAACATCTTGAGTTCTTCCTGAGAGAATTTCATTACCAATTATTACAATTGCAGCATTTACTTTTTGTTTATTTTTATTCATATTAAATAGTACTCATAACAGATGAAATTTAATAAGAAATTATTACAAGGAACTTTAATAAAAAGATACAAAAGATTTTTTGCAGATATAAAATATAAAAACAAAGTTATTACAGCGCATTGTCCTAATCCAGGATCTATGATGGGATTGATAAATAAAGGAAATGAGGTTTATTTTTCTAAATCAGATAATCCAGATAGAAAATTAAAATATACGCTTGAAATAATCAAAGTTAAAAATGCAAAAATTGGAATAAATACTTTGCTAGCTAACAAAATTGTTCTTGAAGCATTGGAAAATAAAAAAATAAAACAACTAAGTAAATTTATAAACATAAAGCGAGAAGCTAAATTTTCGAAAAAAACTAGATTTGATTTTTTATTAAGCAATGATAAAGAAAAATGTTTTCTTGAAGTAAAAAATGTAACTTTGTTAAGAGAAAAAAAAATAGCTGAATTTCCTGATGCAATTACTTCTAGAGGAACAAAACATCTTGATGAACTTTGTGTGGCTAAAATAAAAGGCTACCAAAGTTATATTTTGTATTTAATACAAAGAGAAGATTGCGATTCTTTTAAGATTGCTAAAGATATTGATGAAAAGTATAAAATAGCTTTTACTAATGCTCTAAAAAGTGGAGTTAAAATCCTTTGTTACGATTGTAAATTGAATAATGAAGAGATAAAACTAAATAAGGAAATTAATTATGAGCAGTAACTACAAAGAATCTTTTGAACAAATGAAAATTGCCGGATCTTTAGCTGCTAAAACTTTGGATGAAGTAACATCATATGTAGTGCCCGGGGTAACAACAAACAAATTAGATAAGATTTGCTATGAATATATAAAAGATAATGGAGCGTATTCAGCTCCACTCTTTTATAGAGGTTTTCCAAAAACTTGTTGTACTTCAACTAATCATGTTGTTTGCCATGGAATACCCTCCGATAAATATCTAAATGAAGGAGATATAATTAACATCGACGTTACAACTATCGTGAATGGATGGCACGGCGATACCAGTAGAATGTTTTTTGTTGGCGACGTTTCAGTGAAAAGCAAAAATCTAGTAGCAACAACTTATGAGTCAATGATGAATGCTATATCTATAATCAAAAGCGGAATATCCACTGGTGATATTGGAGAAAATATTCAAACATATGTAGAAAAAAAAGGTTTTTCGGTTGTTAGAGATTTTAGTGGTCATGGAATTGGTAAAATATTTCACGAACCTCCAAACATTTTACATTATGGAAATAAAGGAGAAGGTATCAAACTCACTCCAGGAATGATGTTTACTGTTGAGCCAATGATAAACGAAGGAACATATAACACAAAAATACTTAAAGATGGTTGGACAGCAGTAACAAAAGATAAATCTTTGTCAGCACAATTTGAACATACTATTGGTGTTACTGAAAACGGATATGAAATTTTTACTCAATCTCAAAAAAAATTTTATCAACCACCTTATCAAACATGATTGAAAGATATTCCCGAAAAGAAATTAAAAACATTTGGAACGAAGAAAATAAATATAAAATATGGTTAGATATTGAAATTGCTGCGGCCCAAGCTATGGAAAAACTAAAGATAATTCCAAAAGGGGTTTCAGTTAAAATTAAAAAGAAAGTTAAAATTAATGTTAAACGTATTCACAAAATTGAAAATAAAGTGCAGCACGATGTAATTGCCTTTTTAACTTCCATAACTGAAAAAATGGGTCAAGAAGGGAAATTTATACACAAGGGTATGACATCGTCTGATATATTAGATACATGTTTTAATTTACAATTAGTGCAGGCAAGCAAAATAATAAATAAAGATATTGATGAAATTTTAAAAATTCTTAAAAAAAAATCTTTTAAATACAAAAAAACTATTTGTATAGGAAGAAGCCACGGCATTCATGCAGAGCCCACTACTTTTGGTTTAAAACTAGCTAGCTTTTATGAAGAATTTAAAAGAAATAAGAAAAGACTCCAAAGTGCTGTAAATGAGATTTCTACTTGCGCTATTTCTGGCGCAGTTGGTACATTTGCAAATGTTGACCATAGAGTTGAATCCTATGTAGCAAAAAAATTACATTTAAAAGTCGAGCCTATTTCGTCGCAAATTATACCTAGAGACAGACATGCATATTATTTTTCTGTACTTGCAATAATAGCTGGATCTATAGAAAGAGTTGCAACGGAAATAAGAAATTTGCAAAAAACTGAATTGCAGGAAGTTGAAGAGTATTTTAAAAAAAATCAGAAAGGATCGTCTGCAATGCCACATAAAAAAAATCCCATTTTAAGTGAAAATTTAACAGGTCTAGCAAGAATGGTAAGAAGTTATGTAATACCAGCTTTAGAAAATATCTCTCTATGGCACGAGAGAGATATATCGCACTCTAGTGTTGAACGTAATATTGGACCAGATGCAACAATTACTCTTGATTTTGCGCTCTCAAGACTGAAGAACATTTTAGAAAACATGAATGTTTACCCAAAAAAGATGCTAAAAAATTTAAATATTACAAATGGCTTAATTTTTTCACAGAGAGTTATGTTAGAACTTACAAAGCATGGATTTTCTCGAGAAAAAGCATACTCGATTGTTCAAAAAAATGCTCAAAATGCTTGGAAAAAAAATATTCCTTTTTATGAAAGTTTAAATAAGGAAAAACTGATTAACAAAAAAATTTCGAATAGTGAATTAATTAAGATGTTTGATATAAATTATCATACAAAAAAAATTGATATAATTTTTAGAAGAGTTTTTAAATAAAAAATGTATAAAAGAAAAAAAATATATGAAGGAAAAACTAAGATTCTTTACGAAGGACCTGAAAATGGTACAGCTATTCAACATTTTAAGGATGATGCATCAGCTTATAACAAATCAAAGAAAACTGTAGTTGAAGGAAAAGGTGTTTTAAATAACAGAATATCAGAGCATATATTAAATAACCTAAATCAAATTGGAATCAAAACTCACTTAATTAAACGAATAAATATGAGGGAGCAGCTAGTAAAGCTGGTTAAAATAATTCCTGTTAAATTTATTATAAGAAATATCGCATCAGGATCATTAACGAAAAGATTGGGTGTACCTGATGGCACAGTGTTATCAAAACCCTTAATTGAATACATATATAAAAAGGATGGAAACGAAGATTCCTTTGTTGCCAAAGATCATATCATTGAATTTAAATTACTAGAAAACATAGATCAACTAAACATGATTAATAAATATAGTCTAAGAATAAACGATTTTATTCAAGGTATGTTTCGTGGAGTTGGTATAAAACTCGTCGATTTAAAACTTGAGTTTGGAATTTTCAAAAATGGCAGCAAAAATGAAATTTTATTAGCTGATGAAATCAGTCCTGATAATTGTAGACTATGGGATGTTATTAGTGAAAAAAAATTGGACAAGGATAGATTTAGAAAAGATTTGGGAAATATAGTACAAGCATATAAAGAGGTAGCTAGAAG
>CACITE010000016.1 GCA_902589505.1 uncultured Pelagibacteraceae bacterium | reverse complement strand
TTTTACTCCTTCTATGCAAGCAACATTTAACATATAGACTTTATCATGATTACTTCTTGGATTTGAATGAGTGTAAATTCCACACTTTGAGCAAAAATAATGTTCGGCTACTTTTGTATGATACTGATAAAGGGTTAATAGGTTTTTCCCTTTGATAAGCTTAAAATTTTCTGGATTAACTGGCGTCATTATGTACCCTCTTCTTTTACAAAGAGAACAATTACATCTCATAAGTTTTTCAAATCCCGCTTCAGGTAATTTCACCTGAATCTCCACTCCTCCACAGTGACAAGTTAATTTTTTCATTTTTTTAATTTAAATTTTTTAGCATGATTTTCATATGGTAGTAATAGTTATCCACAGTATACCTAGATCTAGTTTTGGTGTTCTCGTTTTGATTCATTAAAGATTCTTTTTTGGACTCAAAATACAACCTATTAGATGATTTTCTACGTCTTGCCTTATCGACCTGTGTATTATAAAATAGAACAAAATAGGAACATTATGAAAATATTATTACCATTTCATTTAAACAAAGTGGGAGCTGGCTTTCCCTCGCCTGCTACAGACTACATAGAGGATGATATCGATTTAAATGTCCATTTAATAAAAAATATACCTTCAACATTTCTCATTAGGGTACAAGGCAAGTCCATGAACCACATAGGGATTAATGATGGAGATCTTTTGATAGTAGATAGAAGTTTAGATCCAAAAAACTTTTCTACTGTAGTTGCTAATGTTAATGAAGAATTAGTGGTAAAAACTTTTATAAAAGAAAAAAATAAATCATTTTTAACATCTGGATCAAAAAAATTGGAAGATAAAATTAATTTAATCGAAAATCCTGAAGTCTTTGTTTGGGGTGTAGTAACTTACGTAATTCATGCTCTATAGTAAAAGCAAAATAGCTCTAGTAGATTGCAACTCATTTTATGTATCGTGTGAAAGATTGTTTAATCCATCAATAATTAAAAGACCAGTCATCGTATTATCAAGCAATGATGGATGTGTAATTTCTCGATCGACAGAAGCCAAAGCTTTGGACATCAAAATGGGAGAACCTTATTTTAAAGTAAAGAAAATAGTAGAAAAAAATAATGTAAAAGTTTTTTCAACAAATTTTTCTTTATATGGAGATATATCGAGAAGAGTTATGAAAACACTAAAACAATTTTCACCACAGATAGAAATTTATTCTATTGATGAAGCATTTTTAAACTTAACCTCAATCAAAGATGAAGACTTGTTTGAATATGGAAATAAAATTAGAAAAACTATTTTAAAATGGACAGGTATACCAACAAGTATTGGTATTGCAGCAACAAAAACTTTAAGTAAGGCCGCCAACTATATTGCAAAAAAAGAAGAATCTGGAGTTGTAAATTTAATAAACTCAAAACAGATAGATAAAATTCTTTCTGGCATTAAAATAAGTGATGTTTGGGGTGTGGGGCGCCAACTATCTAAATTCTACATCAAAAATGGAATAAATACAGCATATCAACTTAAAAATGTTCACAATAATTGGATAAAAAAAAATACAAGTGTTTTTGGATCTCGAACGGCAATGGAATTAAAAGGAATTTCATGCAATTCTTTAGAAACTCACCAGGAAAAAAGAAAAAATTGTTGCGTTTCAAGATCTTTTGGTAAAAAAGTTACAGAACTAGAAGATTTAAAAGAATCTATAACAACACATTGTCTTAACGCAGCTGAAAAAATAAGAATTGATGGACAAACAGCAAAAAAATTAACAGTTTTTATAAGAACAAGCCCTTTTCAAAAAGACAATTATTACGCAAATGCTAAAGATATAGATCTTCCGGTCAGAACCAACGATAGTATTGAATTAGTAAAACAGGCTCTCATTGCGCTAAAATATATTTATAAAAAAGGATATAAATATCAAAAAGCTGGAATAATTCTTTCTGGTTTAAATGATACTGATGTTTATAAAAAAAACTTATTTTCATTAATTAATAATGATGAAAAAAGATCAAAATTAATGAAGGCAATTGACTATACTAATATTAAGTATGGTCGTTTTTCTCTAAGTATTGCGCAAGCAGGATTAAAAAAAAAATGGAATATTAAAAAAAGTTATTCTTCTAAAATTGATACCGCTTGTTTTAATTTTTTACCTATTATTAGAGTTCATTAAATTATCAATATTGTCAATATTATTTAAGCAATTTTCTAATCCTTTTGAACTCTCGCGAAAAGAGACTATTAAAATAATAAATACAAAAATAAGAATAATTGCTACCGGCAACAAAGTAAAAATAGAAAGATGGTCAAAAACAAAGAATAAATAAAAAAATAGAAATAAAATAGAGCGAAAAATTACAGAAGTTTTAAAAACTGCAATAATAGAGAAAGAATGAAGCAAGAGATTAAAAAAATTCATCTTGGAGGGTCCAAAATATCTTTTTCCTCTAATTGAAGGTATAGAAGTTCTTTCGGGTATAATTTTAGTAACAGAGCCAGTAAAACTACTCCAAATACAGGATTCTTTAGCTAATTTAACCGCATCGCTTTTTGGTAAGCAGCTATAATTACCAAACCTAATTAGCTTGCCCGTAAATACATATGTCAGGATTTTGTGGCATTTATATAAAAACTTAAAAAAAGCGCCCTCAGAGCGATTAATTCGGTTAGCAGTAACAGTTTTTAAAGGATTTTGCTTAGATTTATCAAAAAGCAAGCTCAATTCTTCCGGTCGATCTTCACCATCTCCATCCATTAAAAACACATAATCAAAATCTTCATTTTCAGTTAAGAATTTTAGACCTGCTGCATTACATCTCGCATGACCTCTGTTTTCTTTCATATTCATTACTCGAATTGATTTTATATTTTTAAAATTTGATTGAGTTTCTGTTCGTATTTCAGTTGAAGCATCATTTATTATCATTACAGAAATCTCAGCATCCCAATTAGCAATTTGCAAATCAATATTTTCTAGGAGTTTAAAAGCTGACTTCCAGTCATTATACACTGATACTAAAATTATAATTTTTTTCATTTAACTTTTCCAACCATACAAATTCCTTGGTTTTCTACTTCAAAAAAAACCCCACTACAAATTTTTTTCAAAGCAGTTTTTTCACCAATAATAACAAAACCTCCATCAATTTTCTCTAATGATATAGTTTTTTTTTCTTCTAGGATATTGTCCCATTTTGGTCTTGGAGAAATATGATAAGATAAATTTCCTCCATGCCACTCGTCACCAGCCACTAACCCTATTTCATTCACAAAATTATTTTCCCATTTTTGTTGAACTATTTTTGAGATTTTTTTTCCAGGATAATCGGTTCTTTTATTGGTTTCGTTTAATGAAATATAAAGATAAGTTATTGGAGATAAAATGAAAAATATAAAAAATGTTAAAACAAAATATTTAATTTTTTTAATAGCAACTTCTTTTTGAAATACATAAATAAATAAAACGCCAATAAATAAATAAAAAGGCGTCATCCACATAGTTCTTATCTTAATGCCAAACAACAATGAAGTTAAAAACATTAATATTATAGGAAAAATATTTATAATAAGTAAAAAAACCAATTTTTTATTTTTATAATCAATTTTAGCTTTTAATTTAGAAATCATCACAAAAAACATAATAAAAAATGGTGACAATATTCCAATTTGCTTTCCTAAAAATACTATTGGATTTAACAAATGAGCGTCAATAAAATCTGAATTCTCTATACCAGTTCTGTGCATAGCGTATGTAATCGTAGTATAATCATTATTCGCTAACCAGACTAAATGGAGAGAAATAACGAGAAAAAAGCTAATAAGCGAAACTAAACATTTGTAATCAAATTTTTTGTTTAAAAGTAAATAGATAAAAAATATATCTATTGACACAAGCAAATATATAAATAAATATTTTGATAAAACTCCAAGTGCTGCGAAAAATCCAAATAATAACCAATGGATACTATTGTTGTTTTTAATTCCTTCCCATAAATAATATACTGTCAACGCCCAGAAAGGCAATTGGCAAACGTTCACATTAAATTCTGGTGTGGTAAAATTGTAAAAATAAATGCCTTCTAATAACAATATTGAAATTAAACAAAAAATTTTTTTTTTAAAAAAATCTTCTGAAAATTTAAAAATAACATAAAAAGCCGTAATAACGAATATTTGGCTAAGAAAATAATATGCCCAATCTTGATTTTTAAATATATCATAAATAAATCCTACAGCCCACGCACTGAAAGGTGGATGCTTGCCATATCCCCAATCTAAATTAGTTGACCATGCCAATGCTTCTATGGTGTCCAGTGGTAAATTTTGATTTGATAAACTCGGAACCAAAGTCCAAACAATCAGATGCAAAAATAAAAAAAATGCAAGCGCTTTATTTATGTTAATTTTTTTCAAATTCATATCTTAAATTTATACAAGTTTAAGTCTCTTGACACGCGTAAAAAGACAAATATACTCTGCGCCCTAAACAATTTTACTTATATAGATTAATGTCAAAAAAATACATTCCTAACTCAAAAGAGAAATACATGTGTGAAAAGCAAAAAACCTATTTTAAAAAAAGATTGATAGAATGGAAAAATGAGATTATTGAATTAAATAGCAAAGGTTTATACACAAATGATGTTGATCACGAAATTTCATCACCTGACATAGTTGATCAAGCGGCCTCACAAACAGAAAAAAACGTTGAAATGAGAACTTTAAATAGGCAAATGAAATTGCTGTCGAAAATAGACAAAGCAATTAAAAAAATTGAAAATAACACTTATGGTTACTGCGAAGAAACAGGCGAAGAAATAGGGCTTAAAAGATTAATTGCACGGCCAATTGCAACTTTGTCAATTGAGGCTCAAGAAAAACATGAAAAAAATGAAAAAATATTTGCAGACTGACAAATTAGATTTTAGGAATTTTTTCACCTTTTTTTAAACAATCATAGCCTTTTATTACAGCTTCTCTCCCTGAAATATTTTCATACCATCTACTTAAATTTTTAAAATTTTTTAAACCAATATCGTGCCAGTCGTGTCTAGCTATCCAAGGAAATGTTGCTATATCTGCAATAGAATATTTTTTTCCAGCTAAAAAATCTGATAACGACAAATGTTCATCTAAATCTTTGTAAAGTCTTTTGGCAATGTTAAAATACCTTTCCTCTCCGAATTTACTTTTTCCTGGATTATAATGATGAAACTGATGGTGTTGACCTAACATTGGTCCGATATCTCCCATTTGAGCCATTAACCACTGATTAATAAGATTTCTATTATCTTTATCGTAAAATTTTCCACTTAGTTCTGCTAGGTAAATCAAAATAGCGCCTGATTGAAAAAAACTCACATTATTATTATGGTCGGTTATTGCCGGTATTTTACTAAGTGGGCTTATTTTTCTAAAATCAGAATTAAACTGCTCATTCTTGGAAAGATCTATTTCTGTTATTTTATAATTAAATTTTATTTCTTCCAGCATAATGGAAATTTTTTTTCCATTAGGTGTGCTTGCATAAAATAATTCAATCACTTTTTTTTACGCCTAATCTTTCCTGCATGCTTTTTGAAGTTGTGGTGTATTCAAATCTATATGTTTCATTTGGTTTTGCTAATTTAAAGCAAGCTCTTGCCGCTAAAGCTCCTTCATGAAATCCTGATAAAATTAATTTAAGTTTTCCTGGATATGAGCAAATATCACCTATTGCAAAAATACCTTTTTTATTCGTTTGAAAATTTTCGGTATTTACAGGTATTGTTTTTTTATCCAAATTTAAACCCCATTCAGCAATAGGTCCAAGTTTCATTATCAAACCAAAAAAACCTAAAACATAATCAGTAGCAATTTTTTCTATTTTGCCTTCTTCGCTTTTAACATTAATAGCCTCTATTTTATTTTTTCCTTCTATAGAATTAATTTGAAAAGGAGTTTTAATTTTTATTTTTCCTTCTTTTTCTAGTTTTTTAACCAATTCTGAACTATGTTTCGCTCCCCTAAATTCATTTCTTCTGTGAACTAAAGTAATATCTGCGATTTTTGATAACTCGATTGCCCAATCCAAAGCAGAGTCTCCTCCTCCAAAAATACTAACCTTCTTATTTTTAAATAAATTTTTATCTTTTACAGAATAAAAAATTCCAGTATTTTCAAATTTTTCTGAATTTGTTACGGCAAATTTTCTAGGTTCAAATGATCCAACCCCGCCAGCAATTATTATGCAAGGAGCAATAAAATTTTTATTTTTACTTGTCGTTACTTTCCAAAAGTCTTTTTCTTTAATTACAGATTGAACTCTTTCATTTAGATGAAAGTTTGGTTTAAAAGGTTTTATTTGATCTAATAAACTATTTGTTAAGCTTTCTCCTGTACACTCAGGTATAGCGGGAATATCATAAATAGGTTTGTCTGGATAAAGTTCAATGCACTGACCTCCTATTTTGTCTAAATTATCTATTACATCTGCTTTTAGTCCAATGATACCTAGTTGGTGTACCACAAACAATCCTACTGGCCCCGCGCCAATTACTACAGCATCTGTTTTAATCATATTTTAATTATGCTTGCTTTGATGGCATTTTTACGACTAAACCATCTAAATCATCTGAAACAGTTATTTGACAAGCCAACCTACTAAATTTATTTGGTTCGAAAGCCATATCCAGCATGTCTTGCTCGGAATCTTTCTTCTTTTCAATTTTATCAAACCATTTCTCGTCAACATAAACATGGCATGTAGCACAAGCGCAAGCTCCACCACAGTCAGCGTCAATTCCAGGGATGTTATTCTGAATCGCCCCTTCCATAACACTTAAATCTTTGGGAACATCAACTTTATGTGATTTTCCATTGTGTTCGATATATGTAATTTTTGCCATGAATTTAAATACTTAAATATATGCTAATTAAAATAATGCAATAGATAAAATGATGTGTTTAAATACTTTGAGGGGACTTTCAAATGGTTAGAAAATACAAGGAGATTTATCAAAAATCTATCAATGATTCTGAAACTTTTTGGTCAGAAGTGGCAAAAGAAGTTTTTTGGTATAAAAAACCATCAAAAATTTTAAATTCAGACAATCCTCCTTTTTATAAATGGTTTCAAGATGGAACCACAAACACATGTTACAATGCTGTTGATCTGCATGTTAATAATGGAAATGGAGAAAAGATAGCTATTATTTATGATAGCCCAATAACAAATTCACAAAAAAAAATAACTTATAAAAAATTAAAAGAACAGGTTTCAGTTTTTGCAGGAGCTTTAATAAATCAAGGAATAAAAAAAGGAGACAGAGTTATAATTTACATGCCTATGATTCCAGAAGCCGTTGTAGCTATGCTTGCATGTGGAAGAATTGGAGCAGTTCATTCTGTAGTTTTTGGTGGCTTTGCTCCTAATGAGCTTGCTAGCAGAATAGATGATTCAAAAGCAAAAATTATTTTATCAGCATCATGTGGTTATGAACCAGGGAGAACAATTGAATATAAACCTCTTCTTGAAAAAGCAATTGAGTTAGCAAAACACAAACCTGAAAAATGTATAATTTACCAAAGAAAAAATTTTAGAGTTGATTTAAAAAAAAATGAAATTGATTGGAGCGATGCAATAAAAAATGTGAAACCTGTGGAGTGTGTTGAAATGAATGCAAACGACTATGCTTACATTCTTTACACTTCTGGTACAACGGGGGTTCCCAAAGGAATTGTCAGAGATATTGGCGGACATATCGTGGCTCTCAAGTGGACAATGAAAAATATTTATAACATTGATCCAGATGATGTTTGGTGGTCAGCTAGTGATATTGGTTGGATCGTAGGTCACTCTTACATTGTTTATGCTCCCCTGTTTCATGGATGTACAACAGTACTGTTTGAAGGAAAACCTGTGGGTACACCTGATGCTGGAGTGTTTTGGAGAATTATTTCTGAACACAAAGTAAAATCACTTTTCACAGCTCCTACAGCATTCCGTGCAATTAAGAAAGAAGACCCTAATGGGAATTTTTTTAAAAAATATGACTTGTCTTCTTTTGAATCTTTATTCCTTGCAGGAGAAAGAGCTGACCCCGATACATTAAAATGGGCAGAAGGTTTGTTAAAAGTTCCAGTTATTGACCACTGGTGGCAAACAGAAACAAGTTGGGCGATTAGTGCAAACTGCACTGGCATAGGATTAGAAAAAACAAAATACGGATCCGCATGTAAACCAGTTCCTGGTTATGATGTAAAAATATTAAAGAGCGATGGTAAACAAGCTAAACCAAATGAAATGGGAGATGTAGTTGTTAAACTTCCGCTTCCGCCAGGAACTTTTCCAACACTTTGGAATGCTGATCAAAGATATAAAGAAACGTATATGTCAAACTATCCTGGTTATTATCAAACATATGACGCTGGACACATTGATGAAGATGGTTACGTTTGGATTATGTCACGAACTGATGACATTATTAATGTTGCAGGTCATAGATTATCAACGGGTGCCATGGAAGAAGTTTTAGCAGAACATAAAGATGTTGCGGAATGCGCAGTTTTAGGAATTGCAGATAAATTAAAAGGACAATTACCCATTGGATTATTAACGCTTAAAGCTGGTGTTACCAAAAAACATGAAGATATTTCAAAAGAGTGTGTGCAAATGATTAGACAAAAAATTGGTCCTGTCGCAGCTTTTAAAACTGCAATTGTTATAAAAAGATTACCTAAAACAAGATCAGGTAAAATATTAAGAGGGACAGTGAGGAAAATAGCCGATAACGAACCTTATAAAATGCCAGCAACTATTGACGATCCCGCTATACTCGATGAGATAAAGGGGGATTTAAAAAAACATAACATTCTAAAATGAAAAAAATATTCCTTATTATAATTTGTTTATTAATTGCAAACACTGCATTTGCGGGATTTAGATCCCCATTAAAAGTAATGAAGGAAAAATATGGAATTCATAAAAATGCTGAGTTGATAAAAATTCAATCATATAATGCGGAAGATTATTTGGAAATAAAAGAAGGGCGATATAAAGATCGTCCAGTCAAGGTAGATGCGTTAATTCATTATCCCAAGGGTGAAGGCCCGTTCCCAGTTTTAATAATAGCTCATTCAAGCGGTGGACCTGCTGAATTTATGGATAAATGGTATAAACATTATAGAGCTCAACTAAAGCCATTGTTAAAAATGGGAATAGCGGTAATGTACTTAGATAATTTTTCTGGAAGAAGTGTAATAAATACATACGCAAATCAGCAACAAGCAACACATTGGTCAACTTATATTGATGCATTTATGGCGCTTGAACATTTATCAAAAGATCCAAAAATTAATATAAAAAAAGTTGGTATTTCTGGTTATTCACGAGGTGGGATGATTTCACTTATGATTTCTGAAAAAAGATTAAGAGATGCAATTGTGAGTAAAGATTTATATTTTGCTGCTGCTCAACCTAGATCTCCAGATTGTTGGAGTATAGGAATGTTTAGAAATCCTCAGCCGATAAAAGAAACTAAAACCTGGTTGGTTCTAGGTGGTAAGGATGATTATACACTAGCAAAACACTGTGTAATCCAAGGCGAAAAAATTAAAGCAAATGGAGGAGATATAGAAATAACAGTTAAAAAAGGATGGCACCATGGGTTCCTTGGTAATTGGAAAGCTTCATGGCAGGAAGAGCCACAAACCTTTTATAATTGCCCACCTTACTATACAGAAGATGATGGAAGCTGGAACAAGGAACAGATGGATCTTATGATAAAACATGGTGAAGTTAAATCTGAAGAAGAATTCCATAAACTTTTCAAAGAAGATAAAAGATTATTTCTTGTAAAAAACTGGGACGCTTACTATGCCGAAAAATGTATTGGTACAGGTTCTCACGAAGGTGGAAATAAATGGGGAGTGTTTAAAAAAAAGTACAATAAGTTTTGGAAAGAAAATCTACTTTAAAATTTTAAATGAAAAAAATATTTATAATTCTGTTTTGTTTATTAATTACAAGTCCTGCGTATGCTGGAACAACACCATTATTTGATTTATGGAAATTTTTTAAAAAGGGTAGGATAGTAAAATCAGCTAAGTTAATAAAAATCCCTTCATATAATTCAGGACCTTTTCCAAATGAATTTATGAGTTTAAAAGATGGGTCGTATAAAAATTCACCAGTCAAAATAGATGCATTAATTTTATTTCCTAAGAAAGGTGAAGAACCATACCCTATGTTAGTATTCAATCATGCAAGCGGAGGAGCTTATCTATTTAGCAATGAATGGTTTAAATTTAACAGACAAATGGCAAAGGAATTGTTGAAAAAAGGAATGGCAGTATTGTTCGTAGATAATTTTACTGGAAGAAATGTAATAAGTGCAGGGGCTGATCAAGCACAAGTAACAACTTTTGCATTTTATATTGATGCTTTTATGACACTTGAATATTTGTCAAAAGATCCAAGGGTTAATATAAAAAAAGTTGGAATTACTGGATGGTCAAGAGGTGGGATGAATTCACTTGCAATCGCTGAAACACGAATAAGAGATGTACTTATCAGTAAAGATTTATATTATGCTGCTTCATTACCTAGATCTGTAGAATGTCGCCAGTCAGGATTTTTTAGAAATCCTCAACCAATCAAAGAAACTAAAATCATGATGGTAAATGGTAAAAAGGATGACGCTTCACACGCACACGTATGTGAAGAATATGGAGCAAAAATGAAAGCAAATGGAGCGGATATAGAAGTAATAACTAAAAAAGGATGGGGACATGGATTCGAAGCTAATTATGAACCTGAATATGAAAAACAGCTAGAAGCCTGGCATGAATGTCCCGATTACTATACAGAAGATGACGGAATGGCGAACAAGGACGTCAAGATAGATGCTTCATGTATTACTTATGGTTATACCATTGGTGGAAATAAGACAGCGTTCAGGGGAATGTTCAAAAAATTTTTTATAAAAAATTTACTTAATTAAAATTTTAACGGTTTAAAATTTTTAAATTAAGATCCTTTATAACCAAATTCTAATGCTGAATCAGTGATATGATGATAGAGAGATTCTCCGAAACTCCTTAAAGTAAAAACGTTAAATGTATCTGGATTATCATCAACTAAGTCAATCAAAATGGAAATTCCATGAAAAATAGTGCTCGCGCAATTATTTTTTTCAAATTCATTAAAATTAATTGGACTACCTTTTTTTAAAATTTCTCTCGCATACAAACCTTTGATTTGTATCACTGCACGAGAATGAGAAATATCTGTAATAGCAAAATTTTCTTCATTGCAGTTTTTTTTTATATTTTCAAAAATATTTTCTTTACTAGAAATAACTAACCATGTTCTTGGTGCATTCCATAGAATTCTGGTTTCTTTGTTGGCTGCTACTTTTAAATTTTGTAAAGGAATGTCGAGCTCATCTATTTTTATATTTTTTAATTCAATACTTTGCTTTTTATATTTTACTATTTGAAATATTTTTAATTTTTTTTTCTCAGTAATATTTAGCAAATCACTTTCGTCTTTTTTGTGATGGTCGCCAAAAATTCCTTTTTTATGAATAAATTCTAACGGTGTAATGGCTGTCATGATCTAACTCTTTCTCCTTTGGGGTCCACATAATGTGAGGACACTATTTTTACTTGTATAGATTTATTTTTCAAAGGTGAAAGAGCATAAAGTTTTTCACCTATTTTTCTTTTTCCATCTTTAAGAATAGCTAAAGAAAAAGGATTGTTGTGTTCTACACTCCAACAAGAAGCTGAGATATGACCTAGTTTTGGATTGGGTAATGAGGCATTTTCATCCATTACTAAATGTGATCCTTCGGGAATCATAGTTTTTTTATCTAAAGGTACAACACCCACAATCTTTTCTCTGGTTGAGTCAATAAATCCTTGTCTATCTAGAGATCTTTTCCCTATAAAATCCTTTTTCTTACTTAACATGCCATCAAGGGAAAGGTCGTATGGTATGGTTCTTCCGTCAATTTCTGAACCAGCTACGTGGCCCATTTCTATTCTCAAAGTCGAAAGAGCTTCGGTTCCATATGGTTCGATATCCATTTCTTTTCCTAGCTCCATTATTTTTTCCCACATAAAAACTCCATAACCAGACTCAACATTTATTTCGTAAGCAAGCTCGCCCGAGAAGGAAATTCGAAAAATTCTAGCAGGAACACCAAACAAATCTGCTTCTTTAAATCCCATAAATGGTAAAGCCTCATTAGAAACATCATTATCTGGGAATAATTTGTTTAATAAATTTCTAGAATTAGGACCCGCTAAAGCTGCTCCCGCCCATTGCTCTGTTGTAGATAAAACGTTAACATCAAGTTCGGGCCAAACAACTTGCAAATAATATTCTAAGTGAGCTAACACATTAACTGCTTGAGCGGTTGTTGTTGTCATATGAAAGTGATTTTCTGAAATTCTTGTTGTGGTACCATCGTCAAAAACAATACCATCTTCCCTTAACATCACACCGTATCTTGCTTTTCCAACTGGTAATTTCATCCAAGCATTTGTATAAATTCTATTTAAAAATTCAGAAGAATCTTTACCTTTGATATCTATTTTACCAAGAGAAGTTACATCACATAACCCAACATTGTTTCTTACATTTGTCGCTTCTCTCTTTGCGGCTTGTTGCAAAGTTTCGTTTCCTTGTTTGTAATAACGAGGTCTTAACCACAATCCAGCATCTACAAATATGGCATTATTTTTTTCATGCCAAAGATGCATAGGTGATTTTCTTGTTGGACGATAGTATTTACCAACTTCCCTTCCAACGATTGCGCCTATGGTAACCGGCGTGTAAGGTGGTCTAAAAGTAGTATGTCCTACTTCTGGTACTATTTTTTTTTCTATATTAGAAACTAATTGTAAACCATTCAAATTACTTGTTTTTCCCTGATCAGTGGCCATGCCAAGTGTAGTGTATCTTTTTACATGTTCTATAGATCTAAATCCTTCTCTTATAGCTAATTCTATATCAGAAACATAAACATCATTTTGAAAATCAACACACCTTTTATAGTGTTTATTTTTTGGAAGAGGCATGCACCAAAATTTAGTGTGTTCGTCATTGCTTCTTTCATTGGAAGTTGGAATGTCACTTTTAATATTTTTATTTGTTATTTTGTTTGATATTTCAAAACCTTTATTAAATCCCTCTTCTAAAGATTTTTTTAAAGTAAAGGATCCATTTGCTGATCCTATCGAACTTTCGTTTTGACGTGGTTTATTTGGTATAAATGAATTAATTTTTTCATTAAATTTTAATTTATTTCCAGATTGTGACGCAAGATGAACTGTTGGTGTCCAATTTCCAGAAACACATATACAATCACAAGAAATGTCTTCTAATTTTTCGTAATTAGATTTTTTTTCATTTAATTTTCCAACTGTAGCGGAATTTACTCTCAGATAACCTTTTGCATTAGCAATAGCATGAGAAAACCTTATATCAATATTTAAACTTTTTGCTTCTTTAACAACTGAACCATTGGAATTATCTCTAACATCAATAATTGTTGGGTTAATACCACTTTTTTTAAAATCTATAGCTACATCGTAAGCACTATCATTATTAGTAAAAATAATTGGTTTTTTTCCGATTAAAACTCCATAAACTTTTAAATATTCTTTGGCTGCTGAAGCTAACATTATGCCTGGTCTATCATTATTTCCAAAAACCAAAGGTCTTTCTATAGATCCTGTTGAAGCTATAACTTCTTTTGCTCTTATGTACCAAAGCCTTTGTCTGGGTTTGTATTTGTTAGGCAATTCTATGTGATCTCTAGTTCTTTCAAACATCACCATCATATTATGATCGTAATATCCAAAAACTTGAGATCTATTTTTTACCGTTACATTAGGCATAGTTTTTAATTTCTCTATGGTTTCATCAACCCAATCTTTGCCTTTTTTATTACCTATGCTCACTTCATCTGTAAGCAAACTTCCTCCAAATCTTGCTTTGTCTTCTGCTAATATGACCCTTGCTCCATTTTTTGCAGCAGATAAAGCGCTTGCTAATCCTGAAGGTCCTGAACCAACAACTAAAACATCGCAGTATTCATACTTGTGTTCATATCTATCTGGATCAGGCTTTAATGGGGCTATTCCCAAGCCCGCTGCTCTTCTAATAATTGGTTCATAAATTTTATACCAAAAATTTTTTGGCCACATAAATGTTTTATAATAAAAGCCAGCAGGAAAAAATTTATGCAAAAAATTATTAATTGCACCAAAATCAAAAGAAACGGAAGGGAAACAATTTTGACTTTTTGCAACTAATCCTTCAATAAGCTCTACTTCTGTAGCCACAGCATTTGGTTCTGTTTTAGCTCCACTGTATAATTGAACTTTAGCATTAGGTTCGTCTACACCAGCTCCTATAAATCCTCTTGGTCTATGATATTTAAAACTTCTTCCAACCAAATGAATTCCATTTGCTAACAAGGCTGATGCTAAAGTATCTCCTTGGTACCCAAAATATTTTTTTCCATTAAATTTAAAAGAAATTTTTTTATCTCTATTTATATATCCGCCTTTATCTAATCTATATTTTTGCATCATATTAAAATTATAAATCTTCGTTTAATTT
>CACITE010000015.1 GCA_902589505.1 uncultured Pelagibacteraceae bacterium | reverse complement strand
CATCTGCACCACTGTCATTATATATCTTTGCCTGTTCAGCAGGATCGCCAGCATCAACTAAATCTACAAAATTTATTCCTTTCACTACTCTGCCGTTATTAATATCTAAACAGGGTATGATTCTCTTTTTTAACATTTAAATTATTTTACTAAGTTTTTTAATATCAATATTACCATCATAAATTGATTTACCTATAATAATACCCTCAATATTTGAGTGTTGATTTTTTTTCACATCCAAAACATCATTAATTGATGCAACGCCTCCTGAAATAACAACAGGTACTTCTATTAAATTTGCTATATTTGCCGTTTCTTTAATGTTAGGACCAGACTTTGTTCCATCTCTATCTATATCTGTATAAATTATTCTCGAAATATTTATATCTTTAATTTTTTTAATAAAATCAGAAGCCAAAATATCTGTTTGTTTTTTCCATCCTGACAATGCTATATATCCTTTGCGAACATCAATTGACAATGCAATCTTATTACTAAATTTTTCACAAGCAATTTTAAGAAAATTAATATTTTCTACAGCAGCAGTGCCAATTACAACTTTATCGATACCAAAATCCAATAATTTTTTTATATGGTCTAAAGATCTTATTCCTCCACCAATTTGAATTTTAATTTTACTTATTTTACTTATTTCTTTTACAATACTTTCATTGACATGATTTTTCATTAGGGCAGCATCCAAATCAACAATATGAATATTGCTAAAACCTAAATCAAAAAATTCGTGTGCTTGATCTATAGGAGATTTGTCGTATTGTGTAATTTTATTAAAATCACCTTTTAAAAGTCTTACACATTTTCCCCCTTTAATATCAATTGCAGGGAATATAATCATTTTTTAATTATAGAGTTCCTTTTGTTGAAGGAATTTTGTTTTTAATTCTTTTATCAATTTCCAAGGCTTCTCTAAGTGCGCGTGCTAGTCCTTTAAAACACGATTCAATAATATGATGACTATTATCGCCGTAAATATTTTCAATGTGCAGTGTAATTCCAGCTGCTTGTGAAAAAGCTTGAAACCATTCTTTAAAAAGTTCTGTGTCCATCTCTCCTAATTTTTCTACCTTTAAATTAACCTTCCAAATTAAATAAGGTCTATTAGAAATATCTATGGAAACTCTTGTTAAAGTTTCGTCCATAGGTATTAAAGCATGAGCAAATCTTCTAATTCCTTTTGATGATTTAAGTGCCTTTTTAATACATTCGCCTACAGCAATACCTGTATCTTCTGTTGTGTGATGTAAATCAATATGCGTGTCCCCTTTTGCTAATAACTTTAAATCAATTAAAGAATGCTTTGAAAGTGTTTCTAGCATGTGATTAAGAAATCCTATTTTTGTGTCTATTTTATTAGAGCCCTGCCCATCAATATTTGCTTCTACAGCTATAGAAGTCTCTTTGGTTTTTCTGTTTATTTTAGCTTTTCTCACCATTTAGCGCCTCTGTCATAACAGGGTATATAAATAATTCAATAATATATCAATAAAATGGACTTTTGATCTTGAAGAAATCAAATAAATCTCCACATAATCAAGTACTATGAGCAATAACTCAAACTGGCACGGAACAACAATTGTTCTTATTAGAAAAGGAAAAGATGTAGTTGTGGCTGGAGATGGACAAGTTAGTCTGGGAAACACAGTAATAAAAAGTACTGCAAAAAAAGTAAGAAAAATTGACAAAAGAAACGTTATAGCAGGTTTTGCAGGATCAACTGCAGATGCTCTGACCTTATTTGAAAGGTTAGAAGCTAAATTAGAAAAACACGCAGGCAATCTTACTAGAGCAGCTGTAGAGTTAGCAAAAGATTGGAGAACGGATAAATATTTAAGAAGATTGGAAGCTCTAATGGCTATAGCCGATAAAGAGAAAAGTTTTATTATATCAGGAACTGGCGATGTTCTTGAACCAGAAGAGGGTATTATCGGTATAGGTTCGGGAGGCAATTATGCTTTGGCCGCAGCAAAAGTACTGATGGATACTAAAATGTCTGCAGAAGAAATTGCAAAAAAATCGATTCAAGTAGCATCTGAAATTTGTGTGTTCACTAACAATAATATCACCTTAGAAAAAATATAATTTTTATGAAACAAAAAACGAATATAACATCACTGCATAAAAGAGATTCTAAATCAGACAAAGATGATAAGTCCGTTGTTTCATCCTTATCTCCAAGAGAAATAGTATCTGAATTAGATAGGTACGTGATTGGTCAGAAAGCTGCCAAAAGGGCTGTAGCAATAGCACTTAGAAATAGGTGGAGAAGACAAGCTTTGAAGGGTGAAATGAAAGATGAAGTTTTGCCGAAAAATATCCTTATGATAGGTCCCACAGGTGTTGGAAAAACAGAAATTTCGAGAAGACTTTCTAAACTAGCTGAAGCACCTTTTATAAAAGTTGAAGCAACAAGATTTACAGAAGTGGGGTATGTCGGCCGTGATGTAGAACAAATAATTAGAGATTTATTAGAAATATCAATAGCTATAGAAAAAGAAAGAATGAGAAAGAAAGTACATGCAAAAGCACAGCAGGCTGCAGAGGAGCGTGTATTAAATGCCCTTGTAGGAAATAAAGCAAGTGTAGCAACTAGGGAAAGTTTTAGAAAAAGATTAAGAAACGGAGATCTTGATAGTAATCCAATCGAAATTGAGGTTAATGAAGCACAAAATATGCCAAGTTTCGAAATACCCGGAATGCCTGGAGCTAATGTTGGAATGATTAATATATCAGAAATGTTGGGCAAGGGCATGAAGAAAGGTAAAAAGAAAAAAATGACAGTAAAAGAATCTCATGAAATTTTAATTGCGGAAGAATCAGATAAAATGATTGAACAGGATGCAATCATTAAATCTGCAAAAGTTTCAACTGAAAATAATGGAATAGTTTTTTTAGATGAAATTGACAAAGTTTCAGCAAGAGGTGATCGTATTGGCGGTGATGTTTCTAGAGAAGGAGTACAAAGAGATTTGCTTCCACTAATAGAAGGAACAACTGTTAGCACAAAACATGGTCCAGTAAAAACTGATCACATTTTATTTATTGCTTCCGGTGCTTTTCAATTAGCAAAACCGTCAGACTTATTACCTGAATTACAAGGAAGATTACCAATAAGAGTTGAATTAAGCGCATTAACTAGTGATGATTTTATAAAAATTTTAGAAGAACCAGACAATAGTTTAATTAAACAGTATAAAGCACTTTTACAAACAGAAAATGTAAATCTAGATTTTACAAAAGATGGGATCGAAACAATAGCAAAATTAGCAACTGAAATTAATTCTAGTATAGAAAATATTGGGGCAAGAAGACTACACACTATTATTGAAAAGGTTCTTGATGAAATTAGTTTTACTGCCACAGATAGGGGCGGGGAAAAAATTATTATAGACAGCAACTATGTAACAAAAAATCTTGGGGAACTTGCTAAAGATACAGATCTTTCAAAATTCATTTTATAAATTTTTATTTTTTTTTAAATGAATATACAATGCTCCGTCACCTCCATCTTTTTGGTCAGCTCTAGATATCTTACTTATTTTATCAATTAATTCGCCATTATTTTTTATATATTCAGGAACAGAGTGCTTTAGGACGCTTAATTTATCTGAAACATAGGGATTTTCTTGAAACTTTGACCTCAAACCCTTGCCTGTTACGATCAAAAGTTTTTCATATCCATTATCGAAAGCATTAATTATAAATTTTTTAACTTCTTTGTTAGCATTATCTAAAGATAATCCATGTAAATCTATCTTTTTATTTTTTTTTGGAATATTGCTAGTCGAAAAATCTGATTCCTTAATGGGAATATCATCCATTTTTTTTGTAAAGGCTATCCAATCCTTTTTATCTTTAGGCTTAACAAAAAACTTTTTTTTCACTATTTATTTGATGTCTCGATTAAATACCAAGTAGGATTATGGCTCCACATATTTTTTGAAAATTTCCAAACATCATTAACTGTTTTAATTGTGTCCGGATCTCCTTCGATTACTTTATCATTTTTATCTTTTACACAAGTAATAATTTCACTTACAAAATTTACAGATACTTTATAAATATTTTCAATTTTATTAAATTCTAATATTTTGGAAGATTTAATTCCTATAAAAGTTGTTTCATATTTAAGTTCTTTTTTTTTTCTTTCTTCTATAACTTCAGAAAAATCTTCGTACATTTTTTTTCCTAATAAATTTTTTAATATTTTTTTCTCGCCTTTTGCGAAAGATGTGATTATTTGTTCGTACGCAATATTAGCCCCTTTTAAAAAAGTTTTTTTAACTTCTTCATCGACATTTCCTGTTTTTATGGCTTCATTATTTTCAATATCTTTAAGCACTTCCATGCCTCTAGGAAAATACCTTTGCGTTGGTCTTCCTTGGTGACCTGTTTTTCTTCCTAGGATATTTCTAAGCCTTAAAATAATAAACCCAGCAAACATTGCTAACAAAATTATATCTATAAAACCAAACTGATTTCCCATATGAACTTTGATTATAATACTTTATTACTATAGTATGCAAATATATTTAGAACGATAAATGAACGCAGTTATTATCTTTATCATAGGAATACCTTTAATAGAAATTTATCTGATGATTAAAGTCGGTGGTATAATTGGGGCATTTAATACAATTTTTTTAATTTTATTTACCGCAGTAACAGGAGTTTACTTCGCAAGATTAGCTGGATTAAATGCAATAAGATCTGGTTTTAATCAATTAATAAAAAATGAAATACCTATATATGAAATTATATCTGGTGCAGCTTTAGCTGTTGCTGCATTACTACTTATAATTCCTGGATTTTTAACAGATTTAATTGGATTTTTATTAATTATACCTTTCACAAGAAAATATTTTATCTTATTCTTTTCATCTAAATTTAAAAAAAAAAAATTTAACAAAAATGATGACATCATCGAAGGGTCTAGTGAAGAAATTCAAAATAACAAAAATGATAAGGATATATAGATGAGTTATAAAATTATATCAAAATTTATAAAAGACATTTCCTTCGAAATTCCCGATGCTAAAACTTTTGTTATGATAGAAAAAGAAATTCTAAATTATAACTTAAAATTTGATATTAATAGTAAACCATTTAAAGAAAATATTATTGAAGTAAATACCATACTAAGACTTTCACCAAATCAAGATGTAAAGCACAAAATGCTATGTGAAATTAATTTAGCTACTTTAGTCACTATTGAAGATAATTTAGCAGCTAAAGAAGAAATAAAAAAAATTGTTTTGGTAAAGGTTCCACAAGAAGTTTATCCAACTTTACATGATGTTTTTGTTTATTTATTTAAACAGGCTGGAATTAAGGAGTTAAAAATAGACAAAGAAGTAAATTTTGAAAAACTATATAATGAAAAAAGTAAAAGTTAATTGTAATTATTTTTTGAAAGATTTTGTTGAAGATATTTTTTATGTTGCTTTAATTCATCTTCGTTCGGTTTTATAATTTTTCTTAATATATTATTTTTAACATTAGTTTGATAATTTATTTTTTTATCTACAACTCCATAATTTTCAAAATTTAATTTAGGCTCTTTTTGATCTAAAAGATTAATATAAACCTCTTTGAGTAAATGACAGTCAATGAGAGCACTATGTTTTTCCCTCCGTGAATTATCAATATTAAATTTCTTACATAAAGCATCTAGTGAATTTTGTGATCCAGGAAATTTGGCCCTGGCCATTTCTAAAGTATCTACGACGTATTTCTTTTCAATTTCTTTTTGATTTATAAGCTTCAATTCATAATTTAAGAAGGATAAATCAAAGGGCGCATTATGAATAATTAATTTTTTTCCTTTTATAAAATTTATAAATTCTTCAGATATTTCTGAAAATGTTTCCTTATTTGACAAAAATTCATCGGAGTAACCATGCACCTTATAAGCATCTTCTGAAACGGTTCTTTGAGGATTTATATATTTGTGGAAAATATTATTTGTTGGAATCTGATTATTAAGTTCAATACAACCAATTTCTACCACCCTATGCTTTTCCTTAGTAGACAATCCAGTTGTCTCGGTATCAAGAATTATTTCAATCATATAATAAAATTTTCTTTATAGTTTTTTTTACATTTTTTTTTAAAATCTTTATAGATTTATTATTATAAATCACATGATCACTAATTTTTATCTTTTTACTTGGTTTACTTTGTCTTTTTTCTAAAATTGTGAATATCTTTTTATTTCCTCCTTTTTCAACATATCTTCTTAACCTAATATTTTTTTTAGCCCCAACAAAAACTATTAAATCAAAATATCTTGTAAGCTTACTTTCAATTAAAAGTGGAATTTCAAAAATTGAAATTTTACTATTTTTTTTCCTTTTCATAAATATTTTCATTTCCCTCCTAACCAAAGGATGAATAATCAATTCCAATGTTTTGAGTATTTTTTTATCTTTTTTTATAAGATTTTTAATTTTATTTTTTAGATTCCTAGTATTTTTAAAATTAAATTCTTTTTTAACCTTATTTATAAAAAATTTTTTTTTATAAAAAGCTTTTACTGTTTTATCAGCGCTAAAAATAGGATGTCTATTGTGAGACATCAATTTTGCTACTGTTGTTTTTCCCGACGCTAACGAACCTACAATGCCTATTTTAATCATTTACGTAAAATCGAATATATTTTCACATTCACCTCTGGCGCAAAACCGTGCCATATTTCAAAGGACTCTTGTGCTTGGTAGACAAACATTTCTAAACCATTTTTGATTATATTTTTAAATTTTTGCGCATCTAACAAGAATTTAGTTTGGGAAGGATTGTATATTAAATCATAAAAAAGCTTATCTTTATAATTGCTAAAATCTAATTCTATTTTTTCATTTTCCTTTAAACCAATACTTGTAGTATTCACAACTATATCAAACTCTGGAGGTTTTTTGCCCCAATCTAAAATTTCTATTTTAGGAAATAATTTTTTTAATTCTTCTGCTTTTTCTTTAGTTCTATTACTTACAAATATTTTTGATACTCCCATACCATTTAATGCGAAAATAATTGATGAAGTAACACCGCCAGCTCCTAGTATAAAAGCCTTTTTTCCTGCTGTTTTAAATTTTAATTGATCAAGAGATTTAACAAAGCCTCCTATATCTGTATTGTGACCGCGTATTTCATTATTAACCTTAAATATTGTATTTACAGATTGTGTTTTTGTTGCTTCAACGGTCAGTCCATCTAAAAAAGGTATAATAGATTTTTTAAAGGGGACTGTTACATTTGCGCCTGAAATTTTATCACTCCTTAAATCGGTAATTATATCTTTTAAATTTTTGTCCAATAATTTTTTTTTTTCATATTGGGCTTCTACATTATATTGTTTAAACCAATAACTGTGCAATATTGGAGAGAGGGAATGTTCAATTGGATTTCCTATAACTAAATATTTTTTCATTTTATAGTATTTAAATAATCCTTTATTTGTTTTACCGGTAAACCCATTATAGTGTTCTCATCTCCTTCGATTTTTGAGAACAGCGATCTTCCATCGGCCTCGATCTGATAAACGCCGTAAGCAAATAGTTCTTTATCATTTATCTTTTCTAAATATGATCTAATTTCGTCTAAATTAAGTTGTTTCATTGTTAAAGTTGAATCATCTGTATGATTCCAAATCATAGAACCATTTTTAGAAATACATACAGAACTTATTAATTGATGTTTTTGGCCATTTAATTTTTGAAGAATACTTTCTGCCTCTCCTCTACTTTTTGGTTTTGAAATTAACTCTCCATTTAAATCAATTACACTATCTGCTCCCAAAACAAACCTATCATTTTTTTTTTGACTAATTTTATTAGCTTTTAATTCTGCAAGATTTTTTGATATCATTCTGGGCGTAGCTTTTTCTCTAATTAAAGATTCTTTAATTTGATCTTCATCAATATTTGAAGGTATTACCTCACAATTAATTCCATTTTTATTTAAAATAATTTTTCTTACTCCACTAGCAGATGCGAGAATAATATTATTGATCATTTAGAATTCAGTATGTCTAATATTTTAATAATTGATGCAGCGGTTTCTTCTACAGATTTTCTCGTCACATCTATTGTTGGCCAATTATATTTTTTAAATAGTTTTTTTGAACTTTCTAGTTCTGTTAAAATTTTTTCTTTATTTGTGTAATCCCCTGGCCTGTCTTCATGCATAGATTGCACTCTATTTCTTCTAACATCAGACAATCTAGTTGCATCACACACTAGACCAATAATACAAGTTTTTTTTGAACTATTAATTAATTCTGAGGGTATATTTTTATTTGGTATTATAGGAATATTCGCTACTTTATAACCTCTGTTTGCCAAATATATTGATGTAGGTGTTTTGCTTGTTCTGCTTATGCCAACTAAAACTACATCTGAATTATTTAAATCAGAAATAATTTTTCCATCATCATGTGTTATTGTAAATTGGACAGCTTCAATCCTTTTATAATAATCGTCGTCTAGAATATGTTGGCCGCTTGGTATACGGCTAGCTTTTTGTTTTAGTAATTTAGAAAAATCAGATATTAAACTTCCTAAAACCTCAAAACATGGAATATTATTTTTTTTTGCCTCTGTTTCCATATATTGGGCTAAATTATTATCAACAATTGTATATAAAATTATTACATTATTTTCTTTTTTAGATTTAGAAATAATACTATCAATTTGGTTTTTAGTTCTTGTAAATGAGTGATGTATTGTTTTAGAAATAAAATTAGAAAATTGAGCTTTAACTGCCAAAAAAATTCTATCTAGGGTTTCTCCAGTAGAATCAGACACTTGATAAATTTGGTAAATCTTGTTCATAGAGCTGTTAATAAATTATAATATAAACAAAAATACATATTTTATTTTAATAAAGTTAATATTGTTAAGATAAATCAACAATAAATTAAGTAAGTTATAATGTTAGTAAAATATTAACAAAATATTATAATATTTAACAAAATGTAGCATATGTAATTAAATCAATAGCTAATTATATATATTAATACCAGATCTTATGGATAAACTGTACACAACTAATTAATACCACTATTAACAAGGACTAATAATACAATTAACTTATATAGATAATATATTAATGAAAGATATCCTTAGTAATTTAATTACAAAACATAATACATCTTATACACCTATATGGTTTATGAGACAGGCAGGTAGGTATTTACCTGAATTTAGAGAAATAAGAAAAAAAAACCCTGACTTTATTAAATTATGTTTAAATTCTAACCTAGTAAGTGAAATAACTTTACAACCACTAAAAAGATTCGATCTTGATGCTGCTATAATTTTCTCAGATATATTAATGGTACCATTTGGTTTAGGTCAAAAAGTAGAATTTAAAAAAGGAGCAGGTCCAATTTTAGGAGATATAAATTTAGAAAATATAATTAATACAGATCCAAAAGAGTTTATTGAAAAATTATTACCAGTTTATAAAGGAATAGAAAAAGTAAAAAATAATCTAACCCAAAAAGAACTTATAGGATTCGCCGGTGCACCTTGGACCTTGCTATTATACATGTTAAACAAAGAGTCTCCAAAAAACAATTTTAATTTTGATAAAATAAATAATGAATCTTTAATTAACCCTCTATTAAAAAAAATAGAAGAAATGATATGCTTGCATGTCGATAAACAGATTGAAGCTGGAGCTAATATAATACAAATTTTTGATTCTTGGGCCGGCCTTTTACCTAAAAATAAACTTACAAAGTATTGCTATGTTCCAACTTCAAAAATTGTAGAGCATATCAAATCAAAAAAAATTCCAGTAATTTGTTTTCCGAAAGGGATAGGAAAAAATTATATTGATTTTTGTTCAGTAGTAAAACCTGACTGTATCAGTATAGATTATGAAGTTGACCCCAAATGGATAAAAGAAAAATTAAATGGTTTACCTATACAAGGAGGATTGGATCCAAAAATATTATTAGAAGATAAAGAAAAAATAAAAAAAAGCACCGAAAATTATCTAAACATATTCAAAGACTATCCTTATATATTTAATCTAGGTCACGGAGTTTTACCTGAAATAAAACCAGAGACAATCGAATATATTATCCAGCTTGCTAGAAATAAAAAATAAAATGAGAAAAGCAATAATTCTGTTTAATCTAGGAGGACCAGATAAACCGGAAAGCGTAGAACCATTTCTTTTTAACCTATTTAACGACCCAGCAATAATTAGCATCCCAACGATTTTTAGATATCCGCTAGCAAAATTAATTTCAAAAAGAAGAGCCCCTATAGCAAAAAATATTTATAGAGAGATTGGAAACAGATCACCAATACTTGAGCTCACTCAAGTGCAAGCGAAAAGTTTAGAAAATAATTTATTAAAAAAAGGAGATTATAAATGTTTTGTTATTATGCGTTGTTGGCATCCACGAGCTGAAAACGTAATAAAAGAAGTTAAAGAATATAATCCTGAAGAAATAATACTTTTACCTCTTTATCCTCAATATTCGGCATCAACATCAGGCTCTTCTATAAAAGAATGGAATGATTTATGTAAAAGAGAAAGTTATAAAGTTAAAACTAAAACTATTTGTTGTTATCCTACAGAAAATTACTTTTTAGAGTCACATGCAAGTCTTATTAAAAAAACAATAAAAAATTTAGAAAATAAGAATTTTAAATTACTTTTTTCTGCCCATGGTTTGCCAAAAAATAAAATTAAAAAAGGTGATCCTTACCAATGGCAGGTAGAGAAAACCGTAGAAGGAATAATGACAAAATTAACTAATGAAAACCTAGATCATATAATATGCTATCAAAGTCGTGTGGGCCCACTTAAATGGATTGGACCATCTACAGATGAAATAATTATAAAATATTCTAAAGAAAAAAAGGGGATCGTCATAGTTCCTGTAGCCTTTGTTTCAGAACATTCAGAAACTTTAGTAGAATTAGATATTGAATATAAAAAATTAGCAGAAAAAAATGGTTGTAGTTTTTATAAAAGAGTACCAGCATTAGGAATAGAGGAAAATTTTATAAAGGGCCTTGCAGAGTTAGTTTTGCAAAAAGCAACAAGAGAAAATTTTGTTTCATCTGTGATGTGTCCAAATAAATATTCAAAATGCCCGTGTGTGGCAATTAAATAGGTTTTAAAATGAAAAAAACTATTTTAAAAGATAATAATGGAAAATCACTTGAAGTTGATTTAAAGGAATTTCTTAATCATTTAAACGAATATCATAAAACTGGGACGACTACACATACTCAAAGTGGTTGTTCATTTACAGTAGATGATGAATTTAGAGATAAAATAAAAAAATTATATGAAAAATGAGTTTATTAAATTCAGAACAAATTAAAGATTATAAAGATAATGGATTTATTGCTCCTATCAATGCTTTGTCTTTAGAAGAAGTAAAAAAGATAAAAGAAGAAATTGAATATATTGAAAAAAAATGGCCAGATGAACTAGTTGGATTAGGAAGAAATAATGTTCATTATATATCTCCTGTTTTTGATGAGGTTTGTCACAATCCTAAAATTTTGGATGCGGTCGAAAGCATTATCGGAAAAGATATTTTAGTTGGCGGCACTACTTTGTTTATAAAAGATCCAGACAAAAAAGGATTTGTGAGTTGGCATCAAGATGCAAAATATATTGGTTTCGAACCTTATAACTGGGTAACAGCATGGCTTGCAATTACCGATGCTAATGAAAAAAACGGATGTATGAGAATGTGGTCTGGATCGCATAAAGAAAAAATTAAAGATCATAAAGATACATATGATAAAAATAATTTATTAACACGTGGCCAAACCGTGCAAAATGTTCCAATTGAAAAGACAACACCAAATATACTTAAGGCTGGTCAATTATCTCTTCATCATCCAATGATAGTTCATGGATCTGGTCCTAACAAAAGTAACCAAAGAAGAATTGGTTTTGTTATTCAAAGCTATATAGGAACTAACGTGGATCAAGTTGTTGGTAAAGTTTATGTTCAGCAAGCAAGAGGAAAAGACACATTTAAATTTCACGAGCATACAAAAAGACCAATTGAACTGATGAATAAAAATGACATGATATTAAAGAATAAAGCAAATGAAGAATTATCTAAAATTTTTTATAAAGATGCTAAAAAAATAGGAAAATTTTAAATGAAAAAACTTTTAGGAGCTGAAGTAGAAAAAATTATAAAACCAATATCAACATCAGATGGTGCTGGCGTAAAATTAAAAAGAAGCATTGGAATTGAACCGAATTATTTTGACCCTTTTTTAATGTTAGATGAATTTGGATCAGAGAACAAAGAGGATTATATTGCAGGTTTTCCACCCCACCCACATAGAGGAATTGAAACAGTTACTTATATGTTAGCTGGAGATTTCGAACACAAAGATAGCACAGGAGGTCAAGGAAGAATGACGGCTGGAGATGTCCAGTGGATGAAAACCGGCAGTGGTATTATTCATTCAGAAATGCCTGCTATGAAAGAAGGAAAACTTCATGGCTTCCAACTATGGATTAACATGCCGGCAAAATTAAAAATGAGTAAACCTGAGTACCATTATATTGATGCAAATAAAATGAGCGTGCATCAAGATGATGAAAAAACTATTAAAGTGATAGCTGGCAAGTTTGAAAACGCCGAAGGCCCGATAAAGAAACATAATGTAGAACCTATATATTTTGATATAGAGCTAAATAAAAATAAAGAATTTAATATTAATCTTCCTTCTGGCCATAATTCATTTGTCTATCTTGTTAAAGGAGAAATAAAACTTGGAGACAAGCCACACGCAAATATCAAAGACTCAAATTTGATTTTATTAACTAAAGGAGAAGAATTAAAAATTAAATCATTAACAAAAGCTAAATTTCTTCTCATATCAGGAAAGCCAATTGGAGAACCTATAGCAAGAGGCGGACCTTTTGTTATGAACACAAAAGCGGAAATACTAGAGGCTGTAAATGATTATCAGGAAGGAATCTTTGTAAAATGAAAAAATTTTTAGGAATTTTATTTTTTTCCTTTTTTATTGTTAACCCTTCTGAAGCAAAAAACGTTTCACTTTCAAAAGATTTGGGAATAGGTTTAAAAGCTAAAGTTTCTTCAGTATCTCACAAAAAAAAATATGGATTTAAAAAAGTTAATGTAGAAGGCGGCCATCCTGTAAGAGCAGGAGAAACGAGCATGAAGTTTGAAGTTAGGCCTGGTGATTGTGGTAAAAGCAAAGGAGGGTATAGCGATTGTAAAAATGATGCAGAAAGATGGGAGCTTATGATTAATCCAGTGAGTTCAGGAGAATATTGGTATGCGTGGTCAATTTATTTTCCTAAAGAACATAAACATTTTAGTGGTCGTGGCTGGCTTGTTGCTTCTCAATTTCATCAAGATCATACAAATGGAAAAGATGATTTTCCCATTTTTATGTTTTGGGATCATGTAGGTGGATATTGGCTCTGTATCGATTATAGAATGGGAAACCCAAATAAATTACCAAAAAGAAGCTATGGTTCAAAATATAATGTTTTGCAACTTTTATCAGAAAAAGAAGTTTTAGGTAAATGGAATGATATTATTATTAATGTTAATTGGACAGACAAAACGGATAAAGGTTTTTTTAAAGTTTGGGTAAACGGAGAGTTAAAACTTAATCATCAAGGAAAAACTAAAATGAAAGGCTCCAAACCTTATTGGAAGTGGGGATTGTACAGAGGAGGTTTTAAAGAAGATTTTATCCCTAAAAATCTTTATAAAACACAAGTAATTTACTACGACGAATTAAGAAAAACTAAAAAAACATGTGAAAAACTTAAACTAGAACACATTGGTTATAAATGTGTAAATGGAAATGAAATTCAAAAAATAAATTAATGAATACATACTTATTATTTAAATCAATTCATCTAATAGCCGTGATTTCTTGGATGGCGGGGCTATTATATTTACCCAGAATATTTGTTTATCATAGCGAGGCTGTTCGGGATAATAAATCTGAAGATATGATGTCTACTTTTAAGGTGATGGAAAGAAGACTTTTTATTTACATTATGAATCCTTCCATGATCTTATCTTGGATATTTGGAATCTTGCTAATTCATACGATTGGCATGGAAAATTTTAGTTCTTTCTGGCTTCAGTTAAAGTTAGTTTTTGTGATTATATTAACCATTTACCATTTCTTTTTGTTCCAATGTTTAAGAAAATTTGCCGAAAATAATAATTCTTATTCCTCTAAATTTTATAGGATAATCAACGAAATACCTACTGTTTTGCTGATAGGTATAGTTCTAGTCGTTGTTTTTAAACCATTATGAGGCTTGTAATTTAATAAAAAGCTATTATATTGACTGTACGTTTCTCAATAATAAACACCCACACATATGAACTTAGAAGAACTTAAAAAGAAAACACCTGCAGAGCTTATTTTACAAGCTGAAAAACTTGAAATAGAGAATCCAAGCACTTTAAGAAAACAGGAAATTTTATTTGCAATTTTAAAAAAATTGGCACAAAAAAATGAGCAAATTACAGGTGGAGGAGTACTTGAAGTTTTACAGGATGGATTTGGTTTTTTAAGAGCCATTGAATCCAATTATTTACCAGGCCCGGACGATATTTATGTTAGTCCAAGTCAAATAAGAAAATTTGGTTTAAGAACAGGAGATTCTGTTGAAGGGGAAATAAGAGCTCCTAAAGATCAAGAAAGATATTTTGCTTTGTTAAAAGTAGATAAAATAAATTTTGATAATCCCGAAAAAGCTAGAAACAAAATTGCTTTCGATAATTTAACACCATTATATCCTGACAAACAATTAAGAATGGAAATTGAGACAGAAAAAATTGAAAAAAAACCTGATCTTACTGCTCGACTGATTGATCTTGTAAGTCCTATTGGGAAAGGACAAAGGTCATTGATTATTTCACCTCCAAAAGCAGGTAAGACTATTATTTTACAAAATATTGCTCATTCAATAGCAAAGAATCATCCAGAATGTTATTTAATGGTTTTACTTATAGACGAAAGGCCGGAAGAAGTAACTGATATGCAAAGATCAGTAAAAGGAGAGGTAATAAGTTCAACTTTTGATGAGCCGGCAGCTAGGCACGTAGCAGTAGCTGAAATGGTAATAGAAAAAGCAAAAAGAT
>CACITE010000014.1 GCA_902589505.1 uncultured Pelagibacteraceae bacterium | reverse complement strand
AGGTCCTTTTATTTCTGAAAGTGGAATTAAAACAAAAGAAGAGCTTTTAGAAATTACTAACAAAACTAAAATTAAAACTTTTCTGATTGGTGAATCACTATTGAAGAACTTAGATAAAAATCCAATTTTTTCAGTTCTTTGATTAAATAAGCCGCAATTTTATTGACTTTTAATGGGTTGTTAAATCAGAAGAACTTTTATAGAACAATAAATGTACGATATTTGTTCTATGCTAACAAAAAAACAAAGAAACTTGCTTTTATTTATAAATAAGAAGATTAGATCTTCTGGAGTATCTCCATCGTATGAAGAAATGAAAAATTCTTTAAGTTTGAAATCAAAATCAGGAATTCATAGACTTATTTCAGCCCTTGAAGAAAGGGGATTTATAAAAAGACTGGCTCATAAAGCTAGAGCATTGGAAGTATTAAAACTTCCTGAAACAGCTAGCGCAAATGATATTTATAACTCTTTTTCACCTAGTGTAATAAAAGGTGGACTAGATTCAGAAAATATTAAGAAAAAAAGTGTGCATGAAATTCCTATATTAGGCAAAATAGCTGCCGGAACTCCAATCGAAGCAATACAAAATGAAGTTAGCAGAGTTGCTATACCAGAAGAGCTTAGTAAAAACGGGGAACATTTTGGATTAAAAGTTTCGGGTGATTCTATGATTGAAGCAGGAATAAATGACGGAGATACTGTAATTGTTAAAAAAGCTAATACAGCTAACAATGGACAAATAGTAGTTGCTTTAATTGACGATCATGAAGCGATGCTTAAAAGATTAAGAAGAAAAGGCAAAGTGGTTGCGTTAGAAAGTGCAAACAAACGATACGAAACTAAGATATTTGGCCCTGACAGAGTCAAAGTTCAAGGTGTATTGGTATCTTTGTATAGAAACTTCCAATAAAATAGTCTAATAATAATTTATATGAGTACAGTAGCAACTAGATTTGCTCCATCTCCTACTGGTCCTCTTCATATAGGAGGAATTAGAACGGCTCTTTTTAATTGGTTATACTCAAAAAATAATAAAGGTAAATTTTATTTAAGAATTGAAGATACAGATAAAGAAAGATCTAAAGAAGAATATAAAAAACAAATTATAGATTCACTTAATTGGATTGGCATAAATCATGATGATAAAGAATATATTCAATCAAAAAATATAAATAAGCATAAAGAAGTTGCAGAGGAACTTTTAAAAAAAGGTTACGCTTACAAATGTTATTGCTCTGAAGAAGAAATTAAAGAACAAAAAGAAAAATGCAAGAAAAAAGGAATACCTTATGTTTACAATAGAAAGTGGAGGGATCCTAAAAATATTGAAATACCAAAGAGTATTAAACCTGTAATTAGATTTAAAAGTAAAATTTCTGGAGACTCAACTGTTAAAGACCTTGTTCAAGGTGAAATTAATATTACAAACTCAATCATCGAAGATTTTGTTATTTTAAGACAAGACGGATCTCCAACTTATCAATTATCAGCTGTGGTTGACGATCATCTAATGAAAATTACGCACGTAATAAGAGGCGATGATCATAAAATAAATACTTTTAAACAAAAACAAATCTATGAAGCAATGAAGTGGGGTGTTCCTGAGTTTGCTCATATACCACTTATCCATAGTGAAAAAGGATCCAAACTTTCTAAAAGAGACAAGGCTTCTACTATAGATGATTATATTAAGATTGGAATTTTATCAGAAGCATTAAGAAATTATCTTCTACGCCTAGGATGGTCTCATAAAGATAAAGAAATTTTTAACCTAGATGAAAGTATAAAACTTTTTGATTTAAAGGGTATTGGAAAATCACCATCCAAATTAGATATATCTAGAATACTTTCCTTAAATGAACACTATATTAAACATACTGATGAAAAAGAATTGTTTAAACTTTTAAAAAATTATTCTCAAAAATTTAAAAAAAATATTGATCAATCTAAAGAAAGTTTGCTTATAAACTCTATGAATTTTTTAAAGAATAAGGCAAAAACACTTGAAGATATTTACAATAACTCCCTCTATATCATTCAAGATAATATACAAATATCACCTGAAGATTCTAAGCTCATAGATAATTCATCCAAAAATATTATAAAAGACTTTCTCGATGAATTTGAAAAGATGTCAAAAATAACTAAAGAAAATCTCGAAAAAACTGTTAATGGATTAATTAGTAAACATAAAACTAATTTAAAAGGCGTGGGACAACCCTTAAGAATACTTTTAACTGGGTCAAAATTTGGCCCAGGTATCTACAACATCATTCTTTCACTTAACAAGGATGTAGTTATAAAAAGATTAAATAATTATAAATAGCTTTCTATAACTGAACTTGCAATATCAGAAGATTTTTCAGTTTTAAAGTTTTTAATAATTTCTTGTGATTTACTTACTTGGTTTTTTAAAGCATTCTTATCACTTAAAAGTTTATCAACTGTATTATAAATATTCTTTGAATTGCAACTGTTTTGCAATAATTCGGGAATTACTTCTTCATTAGCAGCAATATTAATAATATTTGCAAATTTTACCTTGACTAGCATTTTTACAATAAAAAAGTTAATGATGCCCATTTTATAAATAATTATTGACGGTATTTTACAATTGCAAATTTCTAATGAGATAGTTCCAGATTTTGCTACAGCAAATATAGATGATTTAAGTATATGAGATTTAATTTTCTCATCTCCAATTGCATCACAATTTTTAAAACCTTCTTTAAGTAAAAGATTTTGTATTAATTGAACATGCGCTTTGGTAGAATGAAAAACAAAAAATAAATCTTTATATTTTTCATTCATCATTTTAATAAATTCAAATAATATAGGCGTTAAAATATTAATTTCTGATAATCTGCTTCCAGGATAAATAGAAAAAATCTTTTTTTTATCTTTAATAATTTGACTTATATCGACTTTGCTCGTGTTGTCTTGGTCTAACAAAGGATGTCCGGTAAAGGTTGATTTAATATTCTCTTTATCAAAGTATTTTTTTTCGAAAGGAAACAATAATAAAACATGATCTAAGTAGGATTTAAGTCGCTTAACTCTACCTTCTCTCCATATCCAAACTTGTGGCGCTACAAAATGAATTGTTTTTATATTTGGTTTCTTTTTTTTTACTTCTTCGACAACGCGCAAGGTAAAATCAGGACTGTCTACAGAAAATAATATATCAGGTTCAAATTTGATTATTTCATTTACTGTTTTGTTTATTTTTCTTTTGATTTTTAAAATATTTAATAAAACTTCTGTAAATCCAAGATAGGTAACTTCATTTAGATCGTAAAGCGATTTAATACCTAAAGCTTTTAAATGTTCACCACCAACAGATAAATATTCAATATCAGATCTTGAGTTTTTTAGTTGAGCAACAACTTTTGAAGCTAATTTATCTCCTGATGGTTCGCCAGTTAATACAAATATTTTTTTCATTTTACTGTAATAAACATTTTGTTTTTATCGGCAAAACTAATGCATTTTTTTCGATCTAGTAAAATATTTAACTTACTTTTTAAAACTACACCTTTTAACCCTGCTGTTTTACATTGAATAATAGTTTTTATTCCTACGGTAGGTAAATCTATTCTTAAATCTTGTTTTTTTTTAGGAAATTTTACTAGGACGCCTTTATTTATAAATTTATTACTTTTGCATTTTCTAAGCATTTTTTGAGTGCCATCACTTCCTTCGATAGCAACGACTTTTTTATTTCTAACAACAACGCCTTGACTAAAGTTGTATTTTCCTAATTTACTTAGCATTTCAATAGCTTTTTTAATATCAATTTTATCATCTTTATTGGGTTTAATTTTTGAATAATTTCCTTTTTTTAAAGTTAATTCAGGATTAAATGTTAATGAACTTAATGTTCTAATTCTCTCCTGTTTTAATATTTTTATAATTTCTTTTAATATAGCAGCATCACCTAGCTTAGAACTTTTTATAATTCTTGGAATATAATAAATACCTTTTAAATCTAATCTAAGTTTAGAAAGATTTGGTCTTTTAACCTTTCCAGCAAACAATACTTTTTTGCATCTATTATCTTTGAGTATTTTGATAATTTTACCAAATTGACCGATGGAAACTTTGTAGGAATTTTTGTCATTTTTGAATTTTCCGTTAGTTAAATCAATAATTAAATATTTATGATTCTTTTTTTTTATCTTTTTTAAAATTTGAATTGGAAAATTTGTTTCTCCAAAAATTAAACCAATCATTATTCAGAATTAGGAGTACAGATAGGTCTTTTCTTATCCTTTGATATAAATGTTATGACCTCTTCTACTAAACTGTTTCCTTTATACTCTCCATTAATTTTACTTAAATTTTCGTGAAGATTTTTTGAAGAAAATATTTTTTTAAACGCGGAATCTAACTCCATTATTTTTTTATTTTCATATTTTTTTCTTTTTAGACCTATTAGATTTATACCTCTTAAATAATTTCTATTTCCAAAAGATAAGCCAAATGGAATTACGTCTTTTAATACACCGGTCATACCACCTATCATTGCCAATCTGCCTATTCTTGTAAATTGTTGAACCGCAGAATTTCCACCGATTACAACGGAATCTTCTATTGTTACATGTCCACCTAAAGGAACATTGTTTGCAACCACCACATCATTTCCAATTTTACAATCATGAGCTACGTGGGATGAAATCATGAATAAACAATTATTTCCTATAGTAGTCTTTCCTCCCCCACCTTGAGTTCCTGGATTAACTGTTACATATTCTCTTATGGTGTTATTTTCTCCAATTTCTAAACTATTTAATTCGCCTTTATATTTTAAATCTTGTGGTTGAGTTCCTATACAAGCAAAAGGGAAAATCTTTGTTCCTTTACCTATTTTTGTATTACCCTCAATATGAACATTTGAAATTAATTCGACATTTTCATTAATTTGAACTTTTGGACCTATATAACAAAAAGGACCGATTTTGACGTTCTTGCTAATTTTTGCACTCTTGTCTATGAAGCTAGATTTATGAATCATTTGTTCCTATCAACTATAGTAGCGGCCCATTGGGCATCTGCCATTACTTTTCCATTAACTTTAGCTTGACCCTTATATTTCCAAACACGACCATGAGATCTAACTGCTTCGATTTCTAAATGAAGTTCACAATCAGGTAAAACTGGATTTCTAAACCTAGCTTTTTCGACATTCATTAAATATACCAATTTATTTTCATATTCTTTTGGATCAACTCCATATGCAGTTAAAGCGGCAGCTGCTTGTCCAAAAGCCTCAACTATTAATACTCCTGGCATAACAGGTTGGCCGGGAAAGTGTCCTTGAACAAAAAATGATGTTTTTTTTACATTAACTATAGCAGTAGCAGATTTTAAATGAACAATATTTATCAATCTATCAATCAACAACATAGGTTCTCTATGTGGCAATAAACTTTCAATTTTTTTTTTATCTATTGAATCACTCATTTATTTTTTTCTCAGTCTAACAAATTCTTTTAGTGATACTGCTGGATATCCCATGACCTGCTGATTATCAGAAATATCATTTATTACACCACTGCCACCACCAATTTTAACATTGTTTCCAATTTTTAGATGACCAGATATCCCTGCCTGTCCACCTATTACAACATTGTTTCCAATAGTCGAGCTACCTGCAAATCCAACTTGACCTGCTATCATACAGTTCTTACCTATTTTAACATTATGTGCTACATGAACTTGGTTATCTAGGAATGTATTTTTTCCAATAACAGTATCAGTAAGTGAACCTCTGTCTATAGTACAATTAGAACCTATTTCAACATAATCTTCTAATATTACTTTACCAATATGTGGAGAGCGAATATTTTTATCTTTAGCTGGTATAAATCCGAAACCTTTTACGCCAATTTTCGCACCATCTTGAATATGAACTTCATTTGATATTATTGAATTTTTTATAGTAACAAAGGAACCCAAAATACAACCTTCACCTAAAATCACATTACTTTCAATTATACAATTGCTACCAATAAAAGAGTTTTTTCCTATTTTTACATTTTTTCCTATTAAAACATTTTGACCAAATTTTACATTTGGATAGATTTTCTTAAGATCTTCAGCTTTAATTAAATTTTTATCAGGAAGATCCATATCAGCATTTGGATAAAACATTTTAGATGCTTTTGTTACTGCAAATAAGACGTTTTTTACATTTAATTTAATACATTTTTCTGGAAGAAATTTAGAAAGATTTGGTGATGTAATACAGGCCGCAGCATTAGTTTTTAAAGATAAATTCTGGTATTTGCTCGAATTTAAAAAAGTCAGATCTTTTTCACAAGCATTATCTAATGATGTAAAACCATGTATCTTAAAATCATTTTCTTTAGAAAAATTTCCACTATAACCAATGGTATTAAGGATTTCTTTTAAAGGGAAAGGACCCTTTTTATCAAAAAACTGATTTTCTGACATATTATTCTATTTTTATTGATGGAAGCTCTTTATTAAGTTTTTCAATAATAATTTGTGTGATGTCGTATTTATTTAAACCACCTAACATATTTTTCTTATCAATTACTATGGAAACTTGATTTTCTTTTATATAGGTATCCAAAATAGGTTCAATTCTTTTCATAAGTTTTTCTCTTGATTTGGCCCTTTGTGTAGCAATTTTATCTAAAGATGCTCTTCTCGCTGACTGATAATCAATAACCTTTTTTCTAAGAGCGTCACTTTTTTTAGCATACTCTTCTTTACTTAAAATAGTTTTTTTTGCTAATAGATCGTTCTCTTCTTTTTTTAGCTCTTTTTCCATATTAGTAAATTTTTTAGCATTATCATTAAAAGTCTTTTTTAAATATTCCTGAGCACCCTTTCCTGCTTTGCTGTTATTCAATACATATTTTAAATCTAAAACTACTACTAATTGCTCAGCAAAAGAATGTGTACTTGTAAAAACAAAAAATGTAACTACAAAAAATTTTACTAAATATTTCATTTAGAATGTTGTGCCCAATCTAAAATTAAATGTCTCTGTTTGATCGCTTCCAGCTTTAGTTAAATCTTGTGCAAAAGTCCAACTAAGAGGTCCGACAGGGGTCCACACATTAGCTCCAACACCTACTGATGATCTTATTTCATTCGATTCATCTACATTGTTACTGTAATCGACTCCCCAAATATTTCCTGCATCTAAAAACACACTAAAATCAGTTCTATAGGATTCGGGCAAAAGATTAGGTAATTGAGCTTCTGCAGTTACAGCCGTCGTATAATTTCCTCCTATCCAATCCAACCCGTCTTTAGGTCCAATTTTTCCTCTTACAAAACCCCTAAGTTTTCTTGAAGGTATAAATAATCTATTAGTTAGTCTTACATCATCGTCTATACCATGGATTGTTCTTGCGGAGAATCTAAGCGCTCCAATTACATCTTCTGAAAAATCATGATAAGCACTTATATCTAAACCATTTTTTATTGATGAGGTATCCTGAATTATAGGTATTGTTTGAGAAAAACTCGTTCGGTAACCTTCGGTTGGTTGAAAACTCTGATTTCTTTTATCGAGTGTTATTGCATAAATTAAATCTGAGTTAAAATATGTACCATCCATTTCTCTAATACTTGCTGAAGCAGTACTTTCAGCATCGATACTTTCATGGGTTACTGAAAGCTCTGGCGAAAAGAATATGTTTTCATATTGTTCAAAACTTGTTCCGAAAGAAAAACCAGTATTTTTACTGCTATAACCTGTGGTTTCTGATCTGTCTGTTGAGGCAAGAGTTAAGGATGAAGTAACTGCATTACCAGTAAAATTATAATTTGGATTCGTAACTCTAAGTGAGCCACTTACACTTTCCGCTGATAGGTTGGCAGAGCTTTGAAGACTTATTCCACGTCCTAACCAGTTGTTTTCAGTAATTGCAAATTGAAAACTTGTACCTTCAGTACCAACACCGGCACCAGCCATAACTTCACCAGTTGCTTTTTCTTCGACACTTATTTCTAAAACTTTGAGACCATCTTCAGAACCAGGTAGTGTTTTTTGTTCTACTTTTCCAAAAATATTTCTAGATTTAATTTCATTAACTGACTTATTAACTAAAAGTTCACTAAATGGATCACCTTCATCTACTAGAAGTTCGGCTCTAATAACGCTATCATTTGTAACTGTGTTTCCAACTATATTAATTCTTTCTATAATGAATTTTTCACCTTCATAAATATTAATTTTAATATCAACACCATTTCCATCTAAAGTTTCAACAACTTTGTGATTAATAAATTGTAGTTCTTTTTGTTCACTTAATTTATCGATTTTTTCTAGCACTTTATTTAGTTTTCTTTGTGAATAGTATGCACCAACCAATTTATTAAAATCTGATTCTAATGAGTGAAATGCACTTTTGTCTAGAGCTGGATCAATATCAGCAAAAATTTTCTTAAATGTATATCTTTCGCCAGCGTTAATAGTATAGGATAAAATAAAACCTTCGCCTTCTGAATACTCAACATTACTTGAGCTAACATCAACTTCGTAATAACCTTTGTTTCTATAATAATTTATTAATAGTCTCTTATCTAATTCTACCAGCTCTTGATTTAAATATACGTTACGAGATATGAATTTCCAAAATTTAGCTTCTTGGGATACAATAACATCTCTAAGTTTTTTGTCCCTAATTTTTTTATCACCTAAAAAATAAATTTTCGAGATTTTAGCTTTATCACCTTTGTCAATTGTGTAAATTATATTAACTTTATTCTTTTCTAACTTTTCAACCTCTGCGTCAATTTTAACAAAATAATAACCCAGCATTCTATAAAAAGATTTTATTTGGTTTACATCATGTTTAACATTGCTGTTTATAAAAGAAGTTTTTTCTCTCAGAGAAAGTATCTCAGTAATTTTTTCAGTATATTTTTCTGCTTTCTCACCTTTGAATGTTAACGAATTAATAATGGGATTTTCCTCTACTATTATAGTTAATATATTGTTTATTAACTCAACAGAAATATTAGAAAAATAACCAGTTTCGTATAATTTTTTTATTAATGAACTAACATCATTTCTTTCATAATTTTTACCTACAATTACATCACCAAATATAATTATAGTTTCCGAAGAAATTCTTTCGTTTCCTTGAACATCAACTTTATTAACTATCTCCGCGTTTGCATTAAAACTCGCAAGTGACGTGAATAAAATAAAAAGAATAAATATTTTTCTAAAAAATGACATTAAAGTTATATTACACACATGTTAATTGTTTTCAATCTAGCCCAATTATCAGCCATTTTTATAACTTTTATAGAGCTAGGCTTTCTTCTAGCATATTTCTTAAAGTCTTTACCCCTCAAAATCTTATTTATTACTTTGACTATGTCCAAAAACTCGATTTTTCCCTTTAAAAACAAATCGACTAACACTTCATTGGCTGCATTAATTATTATGGGAGTAGAGGGTCCCAATGTAAAGAACTTGTGAAGAAGTTTGATGGATGGAAATTTTTTTGTGTTAATTTTTTGAAAATTTAAATTATTTAAATTTTTAATGTTAATATTTGACTCTTTAATAGTGTTATTTTTTGATCCGTTAATAATATTTGAAATTGGTATCTTCATATCAGTTCTATATAAAATCATTTTTATTAAACCATTTTTAAAACGTATTATAGAATGCACATATGATTGAGGATGTATCATTATTTTATATTTTGATTTATCAAAGTTAAATAATTTAGAAGCCTCCACTACTTCAAAAACTTTATTCATCATATTAGCCGAATCTACAGAAATTTTTTTTCCCATTTTCCAATTTGGATGTTTGATGGCTTGTTTGGGTTTAATTTTTTTCAAATTTTTGATTGGTGTTTTAAGAAACGGTCCGCCTGATGCAGTAATAATTATTTCGCTTATATCATTGTTACTATTTTCTTTAGTGAGCTCCATAATAGAAAAATGTTCAGAATCGACAGGTACTACTTTGGTTTTGTATTTTTTTAACGCCTTTGATAAAATTTGCCAACCGCAAATTATCGTTTCTTTATTAGCAATTGCAACAATCTTACTAATTTTAATAGCATCAATTGTCGGTTGTAATCCAGCTAATCCAACTACAGCAGAAATTGTGTAATCTAATTTTTTTGAAACAATTTTTTTTATAGAAACATCACCAGAAAAAACTTTAGTTTTACTATTACGAAATGAATTTTTTACTTTAATATAAAATTTTTTATTTCTAATCAAAACATTTTTTGCCTTAAACTCCTTTGCCTGTTGAATTAGTTTTTTATAGCTATTATTTGCAGTGAGCAAAATAATATCAAAATTTTTTTTATCTTTTTTAATTACCTCTAAAGTAGATTTTCCAATCGAACCTGTTGAACCAAGTATAGCAATTTTTTTTTTCATATCTTAAAAATTAGTAAGCTTCAAAATGGCCGCCAATATAGAAACAAACATTAAACCATCGATACGATCAAATATACCTCCGTGCCCTGGTAAAATTTTTCCCGTATCTTTAATTTTTTCTAATCTTTTAAAATATGAAATTATTAGATCACCAATCTGGGCTGTGGTGGAAAAAATTATGGTTAAAAATAAAATTCTAAAATTAATAGCTACATCAAGGCTAAGATAATTTTGTAAATAAATTTCTCTATAAATAAGCACACCTAAAATTGATAAAAAATAAGAACCAAAAACTCCTGAGAAAGTTTTTTTGGGGCTTATTTTGGTTAATTTTTTCCACTTAAAAACTTTTCCAAAAATATAACCTCCTACATCAGAACTTATGGAAACTACTAAAGCCAAATAGAGAAAGTACCAAGAATTTTCTTTAAGATAATATATTGAAAGAAGAGATAAAATTAAAATTAAAGATAAAAATATTATAGATTTTTTTCTTTTAAACACGGAATACAATTCGTGAATTCCAGCAAAAAGAACAAAAATTAAAAAAAGTGTAAGTAAATACCCTCCTTTTACAATAAAAAAAATTGATAAAGGTAAAATAATGATTGATGTTATAATTCTCTTTTGAAAATTTGTCATATTTTTCCAAAGTTTCTTTTAATATTATAGAACTTGTTTATAATTTTATTGTAATCGTTTTCATTAAAATCTGGCCATAACTTATCTACAAAAAATATTTCTGTATAGGCTAACTGCCATAATAAAAAATTGCTTAATCTTCTTGTTCCTCCGGTTCTTATTAAAATTTCAGGATCTGGTATATTTTTAGTGTAAAGATTATTTTCAAAGTTATTAATTGTTATTTTTGTATTTTTTTTTAGTGAAAGGCGTTTAAATGCATTAATTATCTCTTCCTTAGACCCATAATTTAAAGCCAGATTTAATGTTATAGATTTGTTTCTTAATGTTTTGTTTTGAATAAATTTTACTGTTTTTTTAATATCCTTAGGTAAACCTTTATTGCTTCCTATAACATTTACCTTGATCCCTTGTTTTATAATTTTTTTTAATTTTTTTTTTAATGATTTTCTAATTAAATCAAACAAAAAGTTTATTTCACCTTTTGGTCTTCTCCAATTTTCTGTGGAAAAAGTGTATAAAGTTAGAAATGGTATTTTGTTTTTTATTGATGTTTTGATAACAGTTTCAACAGTCTCAATACCTTTTAAATGACCATAATTCCTTGTTTTGTTTTTTTTCAAACCCCATCGCCCATTTCCATCCATAATTATAGCAACATGGTTTAATTGGTTCATACAGTCATTATTTCTTTTTCTTTTTGTTGCAATTTCTTTTCTAATTCGGATATTTGATTATCAGTTAAATTTTGAATTTTCTTTTCTGCATTCTTATACTCATCTTCACCAATTGATTTATCTTTTAGATCTTTTTTTAATAAATCATTTGCTTCACGTCTTATATTTCTAATTGAAACTTTAGATTTTTCAGCTAGCCCACCCATAATTTTTTTAAGTTCGTTTCTTCTTTCTTCATTTAAACTTGGCACTGGTATTCTCATTAACTGACCATCAATTTGTGGATTAATACCAAGATTTGATTTTTTTATTGCTGCATCAATTAATGAAACATTGTTTTGATCCCAAACCTGAACGGTAAGAAGTCTTGCTTCTGGTACAGATATAGTAGCAAGTTGATTTACTGACATTTTTTGACCATAGACATCTACTTTTACTATATCTAACATTGAAACATTTGCTCGCCCAGTTCTTAAAGAACTCAAATCACTTACAAAAATATCAAATGCTTTTTTCATTTTAGATTTGCAATTATTTATTTTTTCATCTGAAGACATTATTCTATTAAACCCCCTCTCCCACCTTATATCTGACAAATCTTACAACTTCGATACTATCATTTCCAGCAGCATTTTTTAAAACATCTTTTACTTTTTTCTTTGGTTCAATAATCCACTCTTGATTTAAAAGTGTATTATCGTTAACAAATTTATTTAACTTACCCAAAGCAATCTTTTCTGCAATTTTTGAATCTTTCCCACTATTTTTTAATTCTTCAGTAATTATTTCTTTCTCTTTATTCAAAATATTTTTATCGAGATCACTTTTATCTATAGACAAAGGTGAAAGTGCAGCTATATGCATAGACAATTGTTTTCCTAGTTCAGAAAGCTCACTTTTTGATTTTGGTGACTTCAAACTAAGAAGAACTCCAATTTTTCCTAAATTTTTTTTAACAGCAGAATGCATATAGGAAAAATTCAATAATTCACTTTCATTAAAAGAGTCAATTCTTCTAATTGAAATTTTTTCTCCAATTTTTGAAATTAGGTTAATTAAATTATCTTTTACAACTATTTGATTTTTCATTTTTGAATTCAACATTTTTTCTTTATTTCCAGAATTTGACAAGGCTAAGTCAGATATTTCTTCAACAAATTTTATAAACTCGTTATTTTTTGCAACGAAGTCAGTTTCACTATTTATTTCTACTATTGAAAACTTATTTTCATTTTCTGATATACAAATTAAACCGTCAGCAGCTACACGTTCCATTTTCTTGCTTGCCTTAGCTATTCCTTTTTTTCTTAAAAATTCTATAGATTTTTCAATGTCACCACCGTTTTCATCAATGGCTATCTTACAGTCTTTAAAGCCGACTCCTGTAAGTTCTCTTAATTTTTTAACTTTATCTAGATCAGATGCCATAAAAAATTATTTTTCAGTTTTTTTAGCTGTCAGTGATTTTACTTTGGATAGTATAGTTTTTGATATTTTTTTTACTGTTTTTAATTTACTTTTCTTTTTAGAAGTTTCTTTTTTAATATTATCTTTTTTTTCTTCTTTTTCTGTTTCTTTTTTTTTATTAACGAAACCTTCTTTTTCTTTTTTATCAACTTCATCCACAGCTGACTTTGATATATTTTTCTGAGCATCTAATATTGTTTGCTTAACGAGTTCACAATATAGATTTATAGATCTTCTTGCATCATCATTACCTGGTATTGGAAAATTGATACCTGTTGGATCTGAGTTTGTGTCAACGATTGCAACTATTGGAATGTTTAATCTTATTGCTTCTTTTACCGCCAGCTCTTCAACATTTGTATCTACAATAAAAATCATGTTTGGTATTTTTTTCATATCTGCTATTCCACCAAGTGATCTATCTAGCTTATCTCTTTGAATACCCATTTTTAGATTTTCTTTTTTTGTAAATCCTGTGTTTTCTTTTTTTAAATCTGAAGTTAGTTTTTTTAATCTTTTTATGGAGTTAGAGATCGTATGCCAATTTGTTAACATCCCACCAAGCCATCTATGATTAACATAATATTGGGACGTAGCTTTTGCTAAATTTGCTATTGTTTCTGTAGCCTGTTTTTTTGTTGAAACAAATAATATTTTTCCACCAGATGAAATACACTTATGTATTTCGTTTAATGCTACATTTGCCATTTCAAGTGTTTGTACTAGATCAATAATGTGTATTGAATTTTTTGAGCCAAAAATATACTTGCTCATTTTTGGATTCCATCTAAATGTTCTGTGTCCTAAATGAACTCCTGCTTCCAGCAGTTGTTTTATAGTAATAGTAGGTATCGTCATATATTTAACCGGTTATTCCACCACAATTTCTTTCCAATTAAGGACCGGAGGTTTCTCAACCAAAAACTGTGTGCGTATTTTAAGACTGATGTTCTACATTTAACAAAGATAAAATTCAATACGAATTAAATACTTATTTTCTTTATATAAGGCTCTTTGTTAAGGTTTTTTAATGTTTCGTAATTAAATTTCCTTTTTTGACCTAATTCAAATAAGTATTTCTTGTCTTTTTCATCAATAGATATTTTTATTTTAGAGTTTCCTTTTTCTTTAATACTTTCATATAACTTTTCCAAACTATCAGCTGTATACAGTTCAATATAAACGTTTGTATAGTTTAAATTTGTTATTTCTTCTAAACTCGTAATTTTTCTAATATTCATTCTTCTAAATCTATTATCCTTATTTTCTTTATCTTTCATGATAGTTAATAGGAATGATTTGCCTTCAATTAATTTTATTCTATTTTTTTCTAACATTTCGGAAAAAAGAAATAGCTCAAATACTTGGCTTTGATCACTAAATTTTATTATTGCAAAAGGTGTACCCTTTGAAGTCTTTTTTTCTTTTATTGACATAATTGTGCCAGCAACAAAACCCTCTTTATCATCACATGTATCAAAATCTTTAAATAACTTTGTTTTATGTTGATTCAATGCATCTTTGTAATCACTTAAAGGATGATTTGATAAATAAAAACCAACTGATTCAAATTCTTTTGATAGCATTTCATTATTTGGCCAATTAGAAGAACTTTTTTCTTTCATCAAATATGAAACTTTTTGACTTTCGTCAGAAAATAAACTTGACTGATTTTGAACCCTATTTTCATATATAGTTTTAGAATTTTGGATAATATTAGTTATATTGTCAAAAAGAACTTTCCTGTTTGAAAAAATAGCATCAAATGCACCGGCTTTTACTAAACCTTCTAACTGAAGTTTGTTTATATTTTTGGGATTAACTCTATTAATAAAATCACTTATTGATTTAAATTTCCCGTTTGTTTTTCTTTCCTCTACTACTTGTGAAATAGATTCAAAACCTACATTTTTTATTGCACCCAATGCGTAAAATAAAATATTTTTTTCTGGAATAAATTCTGGATAACATTCGTTAATACATGGACGTTGAACTTTTATTTTTAATCTTTTTAATTCCTCAAAAAATTCACTTAATTTATCTGTGTTGGACATTTCATTTGACATTGATGCTGCTATAAATTCGTTGGGATAATAAACTTTGAGATATGCTGTTTGATAAGCAATCATAGCATATGCTGTAGCGTGGCTTTTGTTGAAACCATACTCTGCAAAAGGTTCTATCTTTTTAAATATAAAATTTGCTGTTTCTTTTGGAATACCATTCTTTATGGCTCCATTTATAAATCTTTCTTTTTGCTTTTCTAACTCAGCTCTTTTTTTTTTTCCTATAGCATTTTGCAAAATATCAGCTTCGCCAGCTGAGAAGCCAGAAAGTGCTTGGGCAATTTGCATTACTTGTTCCTGATATATTATTACTCCGTAAGTGGGTTCCAAAATTTTTTTAAGTTTTGGATGTAAATAGTCTGGATTCTTTTCACCGTGCTTACATTGATTATAAATAGGTATATTGCTCATTGGACCTGGTCTGTACAAAGCTACCAGGGCTATAATATCTTCGAACTTATTTGGCTTCATATTGATCAAAGCCTCTCTCATTCCTGCGCT
>CACITE010000013.1 GCA_902589505.1 uncultured Pelagibacteraceae bacterium | reverse complement strand
GTTGACTTACTGCGGCAGCCCGAAAGGTATCAGCGGCACCAAAAACTATCTGCTTATTATTTTGACTAAAGATTTTACCTAATTTTCCAATAGTGGTAGTTTTCCCTACTCCATTAACTCCTGCTATTAAAATCACACATGGTTTGTTTTTATTTAAATTTTCTAAATTTTTTTCAAGAGGTTTCAGTATTTCTGCAGCATAATTAGAAAAGATATTAAAAATTTTATCTTTTTCAGAGATTTTAGGATTTATTTTGATATTAGAAAACTTTTCTCTTAATTCCTTTGCTGATTCAATTCCAACGTCTGATTGTATTAAAAAATCTTCTAATTCATCAAGCATGTTTTCGTCTATTTTTCTTTTAAAAATTAAATCATTTAAACCAGAAGAAAAACTCTTTGAACTTTTACTTAAACCTAACTTAAATTTATCAAAAATGCTCATAGTTAAATATTAATTATAATTTGTTTTACTTCCGAAACCTTTCCAGTCATGTAAATATTATTATCTTTTTTCCAATCAATGTTTAATAACCCTTCAGAGAATTCAATATTTACACATCTTTCACTTAAATTTAAAACAGCGCCGGACACTGCGGTGGCACATGCCGCGGTCCCGCAAGCTTTGGTTAAGCCAACTCCGCGTTCCCAAACTTTTACTTTCACATGATCTTTATTTTTAATACTAGCTAAGGTTACATTACACTTTTCAGGAAAATAACTATGATTTTCAATTTTAGGACCAATTTTTCTTAAATTAAATTTGTTAAAATCTTCTACAAAAAAAATAACATGAGGATTTCCTATACTTAAAGAAAAACCACCTGTAATTTCTTTTTCGTCTACATCTCTGATTTTTATTTCTAAATTTTTATTATTCATTTTTTTTATCAATGGTATTTTATCCCATTCGAAATTTGGTTGACCCATATTTACACATACTAAATTTTTGCTATTTAATTCGGCTTGCAAAATTCCAACTTTAGTTCTTAATGATATTTTTTTATTATTATTTTCCTTCATTAACAAATAAGCAATACATCTGACACCATTACCACATGCTGAAATCTCTCCTCCATCAGAGTTATAAAATTTCAAGAAAGCGTTACTATTTTCATCATTTTCAATAAAAATTACTTGGTCACATCCAATATTTTTTCTATCTGAAATTTTAACGATTTGTTCTTTAGTAAGGGAAACAGATTTGTTTCTTTTGTCGATTATAATAAAATCGTTACCCAAGCCATCCATTTTATATGCTGCTAATTTATTCATAGTTTCAGTTTTATCTTTATTTGTTGACTTTTTGAACCTCAATATGTAGTTTGCTCACTATTCCCGCAAAATTAAGTCTTTGCGGTGCCTTTGGAAACAAAGGGATCGACACTAGTCAGCGAGGGTTCGCCCACTAGTGCAATTTTTGTTGGAATAAATAAATATGTTTGAAAATTTAACAAGTAAACTTGAAGAAATATTTAGTAATTTAAAAAAAGCTCCTTCGCTTAACGAGACTCAAGTAGAAGAAGGTTTACGAAATATACGCCTTGCCTTATTAGAAGCAGATGTTGCATTGCCTGTAGCAAAAGAATTAATAAAAAATATTAAACCAAATGCGATTGGTCAGAAGATAATAAAATCAACGACTCCTGGTCAAATGATAGTCAAAGTCGTTTATGATGAGATTGTAAAAATTTTAGGCGACAGTAAATCTGATTTAAATTTAAATACCGTTCCACCAGCTTGCTTTATGCTTGTTGGCTTGCAAGGCTCAGGAAAAACAACAACCGCAGCAAAGCTAGCAAAATACTTAGAAAAAAATAATAAAAAAAAATCACTAATGGTTAGTTTGGACGTTTATAGGCCAGCCGCACAAGAGCAGTTAAATGTATTGGGTGAAAAAAATTTAATACAAACATTACCCATAATAAAAGATCAATTACCATTAGATATAGTAAAACGTGCACTTAATGCTGCATCTATAGGAGGTAGCGACGTAATAATTTTTGACACTGCTGGTAGAACTCAAATTGATCTTGCTATGATGAATGAAATTAAAGAAATTAAATCTCAAGTAAACCCGGTAGAAACAATTTTGGTTGCCGATTCTCTTACAGGTCAAGCTGCTGTAAATATTGCAGAGCAATTTAAAAAAGCAGTAGATTTAACTGGTATAATTTTAACTAGAGTTGATGGCGATGGAAGAGGTGGAGCAGCTCTTAGCATGAAATATGTTACGAACACTCCTATTAAATTCATCGGAACAGGTGAAAAAATTGACCAACTAGATATTTTCTACCCTGATAGAATAGCAAACAGAATTTTAGGAATGGGAGACATAGTCTCTCTTGTAGAGAAAGCTTCTCAGGATCTTGATCAGGAAAATATTAAAAAAACTGAAGAAAATTTAAAGTCAGGCTCTTTCTCTATGGAGGATTATTTAAATCAACTTAGACAAATGAAAAAAATGGGAGGTATGGAAGGAGTTTTAACTATGTTACCTGGTGTATCTAAAATAAAAAAACAAATGGATAATGCAAATATTGATGAAAATATCATTAAGATTAACGAGGCAATAATTTTATCTATGACAAAAGAAGAAAGAATGAACCCAAAAATCATTAACTCTTCAAGAAAAAAAAGAATTTCTAGTGGCGCAGGAGTAGATTCTTCCACTACAAATAAATTGCTAAAGCAATTTAAAATGATGACCAATATGATGAAAAAAATGTCTAAAGGAGACACCAAAGGAGGAATACCTCCAGAAATTTTTAATCAACTAAAATAAAGGAAAATAAATTATATGCTAAAAATTAGATTATCTTTAGGTGGAGCAAAAAAAAGACCAGTATACAAAATTGTAGTTGCGGATAGCAGATTTCCAAGAGATGGAAGATTCATTGAGAAAGTTGGTTTCTACAATCCACTATTACCAAAAACAAAAAAAGAAAGAATTAAATTAGAAGTAGAAAGAATAAAACATTGGATTAGCAAAGGTGCTAAACCAACAGTAAGAGTTTCTAGATTATTAGGAGAAGCTCAAATTCTTCCAATGCCACCAAAAGGAAATAATCCATTAAAGGCTATTCCTAAAAAAGAGAGAAAAAAAGAAAAAGAAGAACCAAAAGCTGAACCTAAAAAAGAAGCGCCTAAAGCAGCAGAACCAAAAGCTGAACCTAAAAAAGAAAATCCTAAAACTGAAACAAAGAAGAATTAAATGTGGAAAGTAAAAGTATTTACTTTATACCCTGAGTTATTTCCAGGACCGTTAGGTGTCGGTATATATAAAAAGGCTATGGATAAAAAAATATGGTCATTAGAAGTAGTGAATATTAGAGATTACGCCAAAGATAAACACAAAACTGTGGATGACACTCCATTTGGAGGAGGTAGTGGCATGTTGATGAGAGCCGATGTTATTGCTAATGCTTTAGATAAAAAAGTCGCTAATGAGAATGAGCCAATTTTTTATCTTTCACCAAAAGGAAAAAAATTTGATCAAAATTATGCAAAGAAAATATTTAATAAAAATATAAATATTGTATGTGGTCACTTTGAGGGTATTGATCAAAGATTGCTGGAAACAAGAAATATTGAAGAAATCAGTATAGGAGATTTTGTTTTATCAGGTGGTGAAATAGGAGCTTTTGTTATAATTGATGCTACAGTAAGATTAATACCCGGGGTACTTGGAAACTCTAATTCATTAGCTGAAGAAACTTTTGAAAGAAATTTGTTAGAGTATCCGCAGTATACAAAACCACAAAAATGGGAAAAAAAAGATGTTCCAGAGGTCTTATTAAGCGGAGATCATGCCAAAATTAAAGACTGGCGTTTATCTCAATCAGAGGATATAACACGACGCCGACGTGATGATTTGTGGAAAAAATACAAAAAAGATAAATGAAAAATATAGAAGAAATAAACAGAGATAGTGTAAAGAAAATATTAACAAAAAAAAAGATTCCAGATTTTTTTGCTGGTGATACTATTAAGGTTGGTGTTAGGATTGCTGAGGGTAAGAGAGAAAGAATCCAGTATTTTGAAGGAGTTTGTATAGCAAGGAAAAATAGAAGTATTAATTCTTCCTTTACAGTTAGAAAGGTTTCATTTGGTGAAGGTGTGGAAAGAACTTTTGCACTATACAGTTCTATAATTAACTCTATCAAGGTGATTAGGTCTGGCCAAGTTAAAAGAGCTAAATTATATTATTTGAGAGAAAGAAAAGGAAAATCTGCAAGAATTTCTGAAAAAATAAAGAAAAAAATTGGCGTAGACATTTCAGAAAAAGATATCGAAAATGAAGCTTCTCCAATGGAGACACAAAAAGTAGTTGAAGTATCAAAAACAGAGTCTCAAAAAAAAGAAGATAATCTTAATAAAGACAAAGGTGTATCAAAAGAAGAACATCAAAAAAAATTAAAGACAAAGAAAAAATAATTTTTTCTACACAAATGCCCCAAACAATTTATGACAAAATTTGGAATGAACATGTAGTTCATACGCAGGATGATGGCACATCTTTATTGTATGTTGATAGACATCTTATTCACGAAGTTACAAGCCCTCAAGCTTTTGAAGGTTTAAGGTTAACAAAGAGAAAAGTAAGGAAGCCAAATCTCACTCTGGCTGTTGCTGATCATAATGTGCCTACAACTAATCGTAATAGAGGTATTGATGACAAGGAATCAAAAATTCAAGTAGAAGCGCTTGAAAAAAATTGTAAAGAATTTGGTATAGAACTTTTTGATATTCGAGACAAAAGACAAGGTATTGTTCATATTATTGGCCCAGAACAAGGATTTACACAACCTGGTACAGTTATAGTTTGCGGAGACAGCCATACAGCTACACATGGGGCGTTCGGTGCATTAGCTTTTGGTATTGGAACTTCAGAAGTTGAACATGTTTTAGCAACTCAGACTTTAATCCAAAAAAAATCAAAAAATTTTAGAGTGAATATATCAGGAAATTTATCAACGGGTGTTACTTCAAAGGATGTAATTTTACAAACTATTGGTAGAATAGGCACAGCTGGTGGAACTGGTATGGTAATTGAATATGCTGGGTCCGTTATAGATAATCTAAATATCGAACAACGCATGACAATCTGCAACATGTCAATTGAGGCTGGGGCTCGTGCTGGTTTAATTGCTCCAGACGAAAAAACGATTCAATATTTAAAAAATAAACCCATGTCTCCTAAAAAATCAAATTGGGATATGGCGGTAGAGTATTGGGGCAAACTTAAAACTGACGTAAACGCTAAATTTGATAAAGAAGTAGAAATAAAAGGAGATAGTATAAGTCCAATGGTAACTTGGGGAACTTCTCCTCAAGATGTTGTTTCTATTACAGATAATATTCCAGATCCAGATAAAGAAAAAGATTTGGATAAAAAAGCATCAATGAAGAGATCTCTTGATTATATGGGGCTTAAACCAAATACAAAAATAACAGATATAAAAATTGATAAAATTTTTATTGGAAGCTGCACTAATGGAAGAATTGGAGATTTAAGAGAAGCTGCAAAAATTTTAAAAGGGAAAAAACTTGCTGAACACGTAAACGCTATCGTTGTGCCAGGGTCAGGTCTTGTAAAGGAACAAGCTGAGGGAGAAGGAATTGATAAAGTATTTAAGGATGCGGGATTTGAATGGAGAGAACCTGGGTGTTCAATGTGTTTGGCTATGAATGCAGACAAACTTAATCCAAAAGAAAGATGTGCATCTACATCAAATAGAAATTTTGAGGGGAGACAAGGTCGTGCGGGAAGAACACATTTGCTAAGTCCGGCCATGGCAGCTGCGGCAGCAATTACCGGTTACTTAAGCGATGTGAGAAAATTTAGGGATTAATATGGATAAATTTAGAATTTTAAAAGGAATACCCGCAAATCTTAAAATGATCAATGTGGATACTGATATGATTATTCCAAAACAATTTTTAAAAACTATCAAAAGAACCGGACTTGGGAAAAGTTTATTTTATGAAATGCGTTATGATGAAACTGGAAAAAAGATTAAAGAATTTATTTTAAATCAAGAACCTTATAATAAATCATCAATATTAATAACAGGAAAAAATTTTGGATGTGGGTCGTCAAGAGAACATGCTCCTTGGGCTCTTTTAGACTTTGGAATTAAATGCATAATAAGCGCAAGCTTTGCTGATATTTTTTATAACAACTGCTTTAAAAATGGTATGTTACCAATTACTTTAAATGAAAAAAAAATTGAAGAACTTATTCAATATTCAAAAAGAAAAGAAAACATAGAAATAAATCTTGAAAAGCAGGAAATTAAATTTGGAAATCAAATAATAAGTTTTGAACTTGATTCATTTAAAAAAAATTGCCTTTTAAATGGTTTAGACGATATTGCTTTGTCTTTAGAGAAGTCAGATAAAATATCTTCTTATGAAGAAAAAATTAAAAAAAATAAGCCCTGGATAAATTAAAATGATTAAAACAAAAAAAAGAAAGATTTTATTATTGCCTGGAGATGGAATAGGACCAGAGGTAGTTGCTGAAGTTAAAAAAATTATTAATTGGTTTAATAAAAAAAAATCCTTAGATTTTCAAATTGAAGAAGATTTAGTAGGAGGTGCCTCTTATGAAAAACACAAAAAACCAATTACTGATGAGGTTTTTTATAAAGCTTTGGAGTCCGAAGCTGTAATCTTGGGAGCTGTAGGTGGGCCTGAATGGGATAATTTAGAATTTTCAAAAAGGCCTGAGAGGGCACTTTTGAAATTGAGAAAAGAATTAAAACTTTTTGCAAATCTTAGACCAGCAATTTGTTTTAAACAACTGGTTGATTCATCAAGCTTAAAACCTGAAATAGTATCTGGTCTTGACATAATGATTGTTAGAGAGCTTACAGGCGGAATATATTTTGGTGAACCAAGAGGTATAAAACCTATAGAAAATGGAGAAAGAAAAGGTATTAATACTCATACATATACAAGTAGTGAAATTATCAGAGTCGCTAAAGTAGCTTTTGAATTGGCGCAAAAAAGAAATAAAAAAGTTACATCTTGCGAAAAATCAAATGTTATGGAATCAGGTGTTCTTTGGAGAGAAGAGGTTCAAAAGCTAAAAGACAAAGAATATCCTAATATTGAATTAAAACATATGCTTGCAGATAATTGCGCTATGCAATTATTAAGAGAACCAAAACAATTCGATGTAATTGTAACTGATAATTTATTTGGAGATATATTGTCTGATGAAGCAGCTATGTTAACTGGATCTTTAGGATTATTACCATCCGCTTCATTAGGAGCAAGAGACAAAAATGGAAAAATGAGATCCATGTATGAGCCGGTGCATGGATCAGCCCCTGATATTGCTGGAAAAGGAAAAGCGAATCCAATTGCAACAATTCTTAGTTTTTCTATGGCCCTAAAATATTCTTTAGATTTAGACAAGGAAGCTGATAACTTAGATCAGGCAGTTCAAAAAGTTCTTGATGATGGTTTAAGAACTAAAGATATTTTATCAAAGGGCAAAAAAGAAGTATCCACTTCACAAATGGGTGATGCAATAATTTCAAAACTTAAATAATATCTAGTCCAATGAAAATAAAAAATGTTGTAGTCATTGGCTCAGGAACAATGGGTAGTGGTATTGCTGCACAATTATGCAATGCCAATATTCCTGTTACACTATTAGATTTAAAAACTGAAATTTCTGAAAAAGCTAAAAAAAGAATTTTTGAATCTAAACCACCTCTCTTAATAGATAAATCAAAAATAAATAATATTAGAATTGGCAACATAGACGAAAATTTTGAAATTGTAAAAAAAGCAGATTGGATAGTAGAAGCGGTAGTTGAAAGAATTGATGTAAAGCATAAAATTTATGAAAAAATATTAAAAAACAGAAAAAAAGAATCTATAATTTCATCGAATACATCCACCATTCCTTTAAAAGTTTTATCATCAAAAATGTCAATGCAAGATAAAAAGGATTTTTGTATTACACATTTTTTTAATCCAGTTCGATATATGGGTTTACTGGAAATAGTTAGTGAAACCAATAATGATATAAATAAAATAAATTTTCTGAAAGATTTTTGTGAAAATAGTTTAGGAAAAGGTGTAATTATTTGTAAAGACACACCTGGATTTTTAGGAAATAGAGTCGGAGTGTATGCTCTGCAGGTTGCAATGACCGAAGCTATTAAAATGAAATTAAGTATAGAAGAGGCAGATGCGATTTTTGGAAGACCAATGGGAATACCAAAAACAGGAGTTTTCGGTCTTTATGATTTAATCGGCATAGATTTAATGCTAGATGTTTTAAAAAGTTTTAAAAAAGAGCTTCCCAAGTCTGACAGCTTTCATTTAGTTGCTCAAGAAATTCCTTTCATAAAAGAAATGGTAAATAGAGGTTTTACAGGAAGAAAAGGTAAAGGAGGATTCTATAGAATGAACAGAACTGGAGGAGGACCAAAGGTACTTGAGGCATTAAGTTACAATTTAACAAAATATTTTCCTGCAGAAAAAATTGATCTAAGTATTGATGATAAAATTGACATAAAAAAACTTGTATCAAGAAATGATAAATATGGGAAATATGCATGGTCAGTTATTTCAAAAATTATTCTTTATGCATCTTCTTTAATCCCTAATGTAACCAAAGATTATAATAATATAGATGAAGCCATGAGACTTGGTTTTAATTGGACGAAAGGTCCATTCGAGATGCTTGAAGAACTGGGCGTAAAATTTTTTGTAGAAAAAGATAATCAATTAAAAACAAACGAATTTATTAAAAAACTCTATGATAAAAAAAATAATAATTTTTATGGAAAAAGGCAAATTTATACAAATTTGGAAACTTTAGGAAAAGTAAAACAATTAGCAAAAATTAATAAAGATAATAAATCAGCTATTATATATGAACACAAAGATTACAAAATTGTAGAATTTAATACGAAAGCCAATACTTTGGATTACGATTCAATGGATGCATTAAAAAAAGCATCTGATAAAAACATGATCATTATTAATGAGGGAATGCAATTTTCAGCAGGCGTTAATTTAAATTATGTTATGGACTTTGCAAAAGAAAAAAATTGGAAAGCTATAGAAAAGTTTATTCATCATTTTCAGATGACCTGCAAACAATTAAAATATTCTAATAATGTAGTTGTTTCCGCACCCTCAGGCTTAGCTTTAGGTGGAGGTTTTGAAGTTTTAGTACAAAGTGATTACGTAGTTGCACATGCCAATATAGTTACAGGATTAGTAGAAACACTAGTAGGCTTAATACCCGCTGGAGGAGGAACTACTAATATGTTGTGGAGATGGATGCAAACTCAAGAAGCTAAAAAAGACCCTGATTTTGCTCCACAAAAAGTATTTGATATTATTGGTTACGGTAAGACAGCCAATTCACCAATAGAAGCAATGCCCTTTAAGTTTTTGCTAGAGAAAGATAAAAATATTATGAATAGAAATAAGTTACTTTCAGTTTCTCAAGATTTAATAAATGAGAAAAAAGATGGGTATAAACCTCCAAAAAAACCAACTTTTAAGTTATCAGGAAGCCAAGTTAGAGGTAAAATGTTTCAAACACTTGAAAAACTTTTCAAAGAAAAGAAAATTTTGGAGCATGGAATGGAAGTTGGAAAAAAATTAGCTTTTGTATTAAGTGGAGGTAACACAACTATTAATAAAGAATTATCCGAAGATGATATGTATGCTTTAGAGTTAGAAGTATTTGTTCAATTAATTCAAATGGAAAAAACTCAAGCTAGAATAAAACATACACTTTCAACAGGAAAACCTTTGGTGAACTAATGGCAACTTACAAGGCTCCAGTAAATGATATGATGTTTCTCTTCGAGAAGTTGAGAGATAATTCTCATTATAATTCACTTGAAAAATATAAAGAAGTTAATCCTGATCTTGCAAAAGATATTTTGGAACAAGCAGCTAAGCTAACCGAAAATCTTATATTACCATTAGCCAAAGCTGGTGATGATACCCCTGCTAAATTGGAAAATGGAGTGGTAAGAACTCCACCAGGATATAAAGAAGCTTATAAAAAATTTATTGATGATGGGTGGGTTTCTTTATCTTGTGATCCAGAATATGGCGGTCAAGGAATCCCAAAAACTATCAGCTCATTCTTTGATGAAATGCTTTCTGCGGCCAGTCTTTCTTTTAAACTTTATAGTGAACTTAGTATTGGAGCATATAATTGCATACATCGTCATGGAGATGATTCAATAAAGAAAAAGTTTCTTCCTAATATGGTTAAAGGCACTTGGAGTGGAACAATGTGTCTAACGGAGCCAGTATGCGGGACAGATTTAGGGTTATTAAAAACAAAAGCTGTAAAACAATCAGATGGCACTTATAAAATAACTGGTCAAAAAATTTTTATTACTTCAGGTGATCAAGATCTAACCGAAAATATTATTCATCTAGTCCTCGCAAGAACTCCAGATGCACCCTCAGGAACAAAAGGAATTAGCTTATTTTTAGTTCCAAAAGTTCAAGTGAAAGAAGATGGCACTCTAGGTACAAGAAATGGTGTTTCTACCAATTCAATTGAAAGTAAAATGGGAATTAGAGGATCCGCCACATGTGTTTTAAATTTTGATAATGCTTCTGGACACATGATTGGACCAAAAAATAAAGGGCTAAGCTCAATGTTCACCATGATGAATCTGGAAAGAATTGTTGTGGGACTTCAAGGATTGGGATTATCTGAAATAGCATATCAAAATGCTTTAAATTATTCAAAGGAGAGAAAACAAGGAAAATCTCATAGTAGCAAAACAAAAAATGGAGCAGATCTAATTATTGATCATGCTGATATCAGAAGATCATTATTAAATATGAAATCAATTATAGAAGGCGAAAGAGCTTTAAGTTTTTGGTTAGCCCAACAAACCGAAGTTAGTTTGCATCATAAAGACAATAAAATTAAAGAAGAAGCTTTAGACTTTGTTTCTTTAATGACACCGGTTGTTAAATCATTATTTAGTGATATGGGAATGGAAATCACTAGTGAAGCCATGCAAATTTTTGGTGGATATGGTTATACAAAAGATCAAGGAATAGAACAACTTTACAGAGACAATAGAATTACACCAATATATGAAGGAACAAATTCAATTCAAGCAATTGACTTAGTTTTTCGAAAACTTATTAACAAAGATAAAGATATTGTAGGGCGTTACGTTAAATTAATTGAAGTAGAAATCAAAAAAAATAAAAATCAAAAAAGCATAAAACCATTAGCTGAAAAATTAGAAGAATATTTAAAAATAACACTAAATTTTACTCACTGGATTAAAGAAAGAATGAAAGACTCTAAGAACGATGTCAGTGCAGCCTGCAATGATTATTTAAAAGTACTAGGCTTTATTGCATTAGGATACTCTTGGCTTAAAATCTTAGGTGTTAGTTATAAAGAATTAAATAATAATAAAAAGTTTTTCAAAGATAAAATTGAAACTGCTAATTTTTTCTTTAATAGAGTTTTACCTAGAATAGATGCTCATTATAAGTCTGCTATTTCAGGAAGTGACTATATAATGAATTTTAAATTTAACTAAATTATCCCATTGTAAATGGGTCTGACATGGGTTTATCAGAGGTATTAAACCAAGTGGTTTTAATTCTTGTGTAATCTTTTATTGATTCAATTCCGGCTTCTTTGCCATATCCACTGTCTTTCATTCCACCAAAGGGAGCAGAAGGTGATATTAATCTATAAGTATTTACAAATGTGATTCCTGCGCGTATTGCTTTTGAAACTCTTAAACCTCTTCCTAAATCTTTTGTATAAACTCCGGATGATAAACCATATTGATTATCGTTCATTTTATTAATGACCTCTTCTTCTGTTTCAAATTTCATTACTGATAAAATTGGACCAAACAACTCATTTTCAGCTGTAGGAAGATTGTGATTTTCACATTCAATTATTGTGGCTGGAAAATAATAACCTTTATTTGATAAACTATGTCTTTTACCTCCGCATTTTATTTTTCCGCCTTGATCAATAGTAAGTTTTATATTTTTTTCTATTATTTCTAGTTGTTTTAAACTACTCAAAGGACCCATTTGTGTATCAGGGCTCATTGGATCTCCCAATTTTATTTTTTTAGCACGACTAACCAATTTATCTAAAAAATTATCGTATATATTTTTCTGTAAGTACAACCTGGATCCAGCTATACAGCTTTGACCGCTTGCTCCAAAAATACCGGCGGTAATTCCATTTAATGCATTTTCTTGGTCTGCATCTTCAAATACAGCAACAGGACTTTTACCTCCCAATTCTAAACTAACTTGTGACAAGTTTTCTGCAGAATTTTTAATAATGTGTCTTGCTGTTTCTGGTCCTCCAGTAAAAGCAATTCTTTCAACATTTTTATGAGTGGTTAAAGCTTTTCCACAGGGCTCACCAAATCCAGACACAACATTTACAACTCCTTTTGGTATTCCAGTTTTTTCAATTAATTTTGCAAATTCAAACATAGTTGCTGGCGCTAATTCAGAGGATTTAATTACAACTGTGTTTCCCATAGCTAAAGCTGGAGCAAGTTTTACGGCGGTTAATAACATTTGTGAGTTCCAAGGAATAATTGCTGCAATGACACCAATAGGCTCTCTAGTAGTAATGACTTGCATATCAGGTTTATCAATCGGTAAAACAGTTCCTTCAACTTTATCTGCTAGGCCAGCAAAGTAATCGTAATATTCTGCTATATAGTTTGCTTGAGTTTTAGTTTCTCTAAAAAGTTTTCCAGTATCAATTGTTTCAATTTTTCCTAAAATTTCAGCGTTCTTTCTTAATTCATTTGCAATGGCTTTTAAATAATTAGCTCTTTCTCTCGGCATTAATTTTGGCCATTTTCCTTCAAAAGCTTTTTGAGCTGCTTCAACTGCTTTATTTACATCTTTAGTACTTGCTTCAGGAACGACAGCCCACGGTTCATTATTTTCTGGATTTAAACTTTCAAAAGTTTTTTTATTTTCAGCATCTACCCATGAGCCATTGATATACATTTTATATTCTTTGAGTTTAGTCATTATGTTGATCTATAAATTTTTTAAATGTGATATTAACATCTTCAGCGCATTCTATACTACAGAGATGTTTTCCCTTCTTTATTTCAACAAACTTACTTCCTCCAACTATTTTACTCAAATTTTTGGACATTTCAGGAGTAGAGCCTACATCATTTTCTCCGGTAGTTATAAGGGTATTAACATTAATTTTTTTTAGCATTTTGTCATCATCAGTATAGTTAACAAAAATTTCATAACATTTTAAAAAATCTAAACGCTTATTTTTCTCTAAAATTGTGTATATTTTCTTATAAATGTCAGGATTTTTTTTTAAAAAATCTTCTGACAACCATCTTCTCAAAGCAGCTTGTTTTGAAGCTGGTTTGTTCATTTTTGCTACTTCATATCTGTTTTTAACAACTCTTATTTGATCTTCAGTTCGTTTGTATATGGAGCCATGCAATATTAATGAACTGAGTTTATTATTATGCTCAGAAGCAAAATGCCTAGCTATTAAAGCTCCCAATGAAAAACCGACTAAATGGATTTTATCAAAATTTAATTCATTAATTAATCTAGCCAATTGTTTAGAAAAATCTTCAAAATAAACTTTGGATTTTTTTAAAGGAGTTTTTCCATGACCTAATAAGTCATATGTAAGGGTATTATAATCTTTAAAAAAATCGATTTGTGGATACCAAATTTCTTTACATAGTCCAACACCATGTATGAATACGATTGGTTTTTTTTCATTAATTTTTTTTAAAGAATAAGACGTACCAAAAGAATCAATTTTGTCTAACATTAAATTTATTTAGGATTTTTGATTCCCATTTCTTTCATATCTTGGTATCTATCTCCGGTTCTAGCGTGCGCTCTTCCTCCCGGAGATCCTCCGATAGCAACTACAATTTCGTCATCACATGGAGCATCTTGAATATTAAATTCATGAGTTAAGTAATAAGGTCTCAATCCGCTGTCAGTTTTATGCATCATGGGTATAGAAATTTTACATCCTGCAGGACCTCTTGTATTTGTAAAACTTAAATAAGAAGTGCCATCTACGGCGTCTCTAAATTTATTTCCAAATCTTAAAGTGTGTATGAAGGCCGAAGCATGTTCGATTTCTCCTTTTAAGCCTACCACTCCTGCTTTACCATATGCTAAAATTTTTTTTCCCGAGCCTATTTCTTTAATTAATTCAGGAACTAAAATATCTCCGAGCTTTGGAGCTAAGGCGAGTATTTCTGGTTTTAAGTCTTCAACAAAACCTTTGTCAATCCAAGGATTTTTTATTACTGCAGCAACGGAAACAAGCAGAACAGGTGTCTTTGCTTTTTTACCACCTTCGATAAATGTTTTATCAACAAATTTTGTGATTTTTCTTAAATTTAAATCCATTATTAACTTGCCTCCTTTACTTCAGTCTTTAACGAGTTTATTTTTGGAATAACCTCATCATTAAACAATTTAATACTTCTCATGGCATCCTCGTGTTTTACACCAGGCATGTTAGACCAAACTTGTAAATTTTGAAGGTTAAGTTCTGATTGTAATTCTTTGATTTTTTCAACTACATAATCAGGTGTACCAAACAACATATTTCTTTTATGCAAAAAATCATAATTTAATAGATCTAATTTTCCTTTAGTTTGAGGAAGTTCTTCATTAGGATCCATATGATTTCCCAAACCTCTCCAATGACAAACCCATCTCATATAGTTTACCATCTGCTCTCCAGCTAACTTTTTTGCATCTTCCATTGTTTCTGCAACAAACATATCTCTAACTAAGGAAATTCCTTCTCCCATTGATACATCTCTTTTTTCTGTTTCAGATTTTGCGTTTTTATAAATTTCAAATCTATTTTTTAAAGTTTTAACAGTAGGTATCCACATTATACAATTAATTCCATTTTTTGCTGCCCATTCAATAGATCCAGTAGAGTCTACCACCTGCCACAAAGGAGGATGAGGTTTTTGATATGGTTTAGGTATTACACTAATTTTTTTTATTTTATTTGTTTTTAAATCTATAAAATCTTCATCAGGAGGGCTCATATCATGCTGCCACACGAAGTCAGGGGCAGGGTAAGTATAAAATTCTCCTTTATGACCAAAAAACTTTTCAGTCCAAGCTTTTTTCATTACGATCAATGTTTCTTGAAATAATTTTTTATTTTTTGTCTGATCTTTTAAATCCGCTTCTATATTCATATGAACGGCTTCCCTTCCATACACTCCTCTACCAATTCCAACCTCAACTCTTCCTTTAGAAAGATGATCTAATACAGCAATGTCTTCGGCTAATCTTATTGGGTTCCAAAAAGTAATAACATTACAGGCTTGGCCCAATCTTATTTGTTTTGTTCTTGCAGCGACATCTGTACAAATCATTAAAGGATTAGGGGTAGATTCCATACCTTCATGGTTAAAATGATGTTCGGTGAACCAAATAGAATTCCAATTATTTTTATCACAATAAACCGCTATGTCTCGAGCATTATCCAAAATTTCAGTGTATGGTCTTTTTTTCCAATTAGTAATGTTACAGAAATATCCAAATTTCATCAGCAACTCCTTAAAAAACTTAAGTCGACCGATCCCGCTTTCGCAAATACGATGAGTTATGTATCGCCTTGATAGGTATAGAATAAATTAGCAATTAGTAGAATGCAATGATTTTAAAATAGAGTTAATAAACTATTTATGCTAGTTTTTTCGCCTTTAGTTTAAATCTTTAGAAAAAAAATATGGAATATCAAAGTCCACTTCATAAAAAAATACACTCAGGTAATTTTATATTTACTGCTGAAACAACTCCACCTGATGCTTCTGACAAAGAGGTTCTTTTAAATAAAATTAAACCATTAAAAGACATTGCTGATGCTATAAATGTTACTGATAGTCCTGGAGCAAAAGTACATATGTCCGCACTCACCGCTGCCATTATTCTTGCTCAAAATGATATTGATCCAATATTACAATTAACAGTTCGCGATCGAAATAGATTAGCTATTCAAGGTGACTTAGTTGGCGCCTCAGCATTAGGTGTTCATAATATTCTTTGTTTATCAGGAGATGACCCAAAGGTAGGAGATCAACCGGAAACAAAACCAGCTAAGGACATTGACAGCGCAACATTGGTTACAACAGCAAATATGATGAGAAAAGATAAAAAATTTCCATCAGGAAGAACTATTGAACCTGCACCTAAATTATTTATTGGGGGCGCTGAAGTTCCCTCAAAAGGAAAACCGAATACTGAAAAGATTTTAGGAAAAATTAATAATGGTGTTGATTTTTTTCAAACCCAATATGTTTTTGAAGCAAAAAAGCTAGAAGAATATATGAAAGTTTTAGAAGATTCCGGAATATTAGAAAAAACATCATTTATAATTGGCTTAGGCCCTTTTGCTTCTGCAAAAAGTGCGAAATGGATGAATGATAATTTATTTGGCGTGGATGTTCCCGAAGAAATTATAAAAAGACTAGAGCAAGCAA
>CACITE010000012.1 GCA_902589505.1 uncultured Pelagibacteraceae bacterium | reverse complement strand
TAATTTTATAAATAATTTTTTAGCCTGTATTTCAATATTATATATTTTAGATTTAAATTTAAATAATATTAAAAAAATATTTACCAATTTTAAAATTCCTGAAGGAAGAGGTGATATTAAAATTGTTAAAAAATTTAATAAAAAATTTAAATTTATTGACGAAAGCTACAATGCAAATCCACTATCTATGATATCCGCAATTAAAAATATGAGTCATTACGATAAGAATAAAAACAGTAGAAAATTGGCTTTCCTGGGCGATATGTTAGAACTTGGAAAAAAAACAAAAGAATTTCACAGGTTGTTATCAACGACTATTAATAAAAGTGACATAGACAAAGTATTTGTTTATGGAAAGCATATAAAAGAAACTTTTGATTATTTATCCACGGATAAAAAAGGTAAGATATTTAAAAATCTTGATGAAGCATATGATCATTTCAGAAAAATTTTACACAATCACGATTTACTTATGGTAAAAGGATCAAATGCAACAGGTATGAATCAATTTTCAAAAAATATTAAAATAGGAAAAACAAATGCTTTATAATTTACTAATCTCTCTTGTTGAAGAATTTTCTGCACTTAATGTGTTTCGATATTTAACTTTTAGAACCGGACTTTCTGTTATGTCTTCTATGATAATTGTTTTTTTAATTGGCGGACCTTTTATTAAATTTATTCAATCTCATAAAATCACTGGACCTATAAGAGACGATGGTCCTATAGGCCATATAGTTAAAAAGATAGGAACACCTACAATGGGAGGCATTCTTATTTTGGTTGGAATTCTTTTTGGGACTTTGTTGTGGGCTGATTTAAAAAATCCTTTTATTTGGGTTTTATTAATGGTGGCGACAAGTTTTGGTTTACTTGGAGCTTTAGATGATTATTTGAAAATTAAATATAATAATTCTAACGGCATTTCTTCAGGAAAAAAAATTATTTTACAAATTGTAATTTCAATAATTGCAATGTACCTATTAATAAAATTTGGAAATAATGATCATCTTGAGAATCTTTATTTTCCTTTTTTTAAAAACGTGACTATTCATTTAGGATTATTTTTTATTCCTTTTTCGATTTTTATTATTGTTGGTTCTTCAAATGCTGTAAATTTAACAGACGGTTTAGATGGGCTGGCTACAGTTCCAGTTATGCTAGTAGCATTATCTTTCACTCTAATTTGTTATGTTGTTGGCAATACGGTTTTTTCAGACTATTTACAAATACCTTATATCCCAGATGTTGGAGAAGCTTCTATTTTTTGTGGTTCGATAGTTGGATCGTGTTTAGGTTTTTTATGGTTTAATGCTCCACCAGCAAAAATTTTTATGGGAGATACTGGATCTTTGTCTTTAGGAGGTTCATTGGGAGCTGTAAGCATAATTGCAAAACATGAAATAGTTTTAGCAATTATTGGAGGTCTGTTTGTGCTTGAAACAGCTTCAGTAATTATTCAAGTAATTTCTTTTAAACTTACCGGAAAAAGAGTGTTTATGATGGCTCCTCTTCATCATCATTTTGAAAAAAAAGGGTGGGCCGAATCTACAGTTGTAATAAGATTTTGGATTATATCTATAATTTTAGCATTGGTAGGATTAGCTACATTAAAATTGAGATAGTTGATGGGTTCACCAATTTTGCAAAGAAAACTTCATTTGGTCTGTATTTATGGACTTGGAAAAACAGGCATGTCTGTTGTTAACTATTTTAATAGAAAAAATTTTAAAAACTATCGTGTTTGGGACGACAATCCCTCCAGAAGAATCTTTAATGAAACCCAAGTAGGAGAAACGGATTTAGAAAAAGAAAAAATTTTTTCAAAATATTTAGACTTATGTGATTATATAATATTAAGTCCCGGCGTAAGTTTAAAAACAGCACGACTAAAGAAAAAACTTATTGAGAACAGGGGGAAGATCATAACAGATCTCGACCTTTTATATCTTTCCGATAAAAATATAAAAACAATTGTTGTAACAGGTACTAACGGCAAATCAACAACATGCAAAATACTTGAGCACGTACTAAGAAAGAAAAATATAAATGTAAGTTTAGGAGGGAATATAGGAAAACCAGTTTTAGATTTGAATTTAAAAAATAAACCGGTAGTAATTATTGAAGCATCATCATTTCAATTGTCTTACTCTCAGTATATTAAACCGGATTATGCAATAATATTAAATATCACGAAGGACCATCTAGACTGGCATAGTTCTTATAAAAACTATATTGATTCTAAATTTAAAATTTTTTCAAAACAAAAAAGAAATAATTATGCATTTATAAATAATAATTTTCTTTTAAAGAAATTTAAAAAAGAAAAATATAAAAGTAGACTAAAATTTGTGAGTTTAGAAAGATATAATAAGATAAAAAACAAAATAGAAAATGATTATTTAAAATCAGAAACAAATGAAGAAAATATGAGTTTTGTTTATGCTCTATCAAAAATTTTAAAAATAAATGAAAAATTTTTAATTAATTCTCTCAAATCTTTTAAAGGATTGAACCATAGACATGAAATATTTTATAAAAAAAATAATAAAATTTTTATTAACGATTCTAAAGCTACAAGTTTTGAAGCAACAAAGTTTGCGTTAAAAAGTAATAAAAATATTTTTTGGATTGTGGGTGGACTTCCAAAGTCAGGAGATAAATTTCAATTTAAAGGAATTAAAAAAAATATTATCAAAACATATATTATTGGAAAATATATGAAAAGTTTTAAAAGAAATTTAAAAGGAAAATTGAAATTTAAATTATGTAAGACTTTAAATAATGCTGTAATTTCAATTTTTAAAGATACAAGCCATATAGCTAATAAAAAAATAACTATTTTATTAAGCCCTGCCGCTGCATCTTATGATCAATTTAAAAATTTTGAAGAGAGGGGCAGCTGTTATAAAAAGTTAATATTAAAAAAGTTTAACAGAGGATAAATGCTTAATTTTGGTAGAGATAATACTGGTAAAATAGCTAAATGGTGGAGAAATATTGATAGACAAATTTTATTTTTGTTTATTTTTCTTTTGTTTTTAGGACTTTTTTTTTCTTTTTCTTCCACAACCTCAGTAATATCTGAAAAAATGAATAAACAAACATATTTCTTTTTTGTCAAACATCTAATTTTTGTTTTTATTTCATTATTTTTGATTTTTTTGATTTCAATTCAAGACAAAGAAAGATTGATAAAGATCCTGACTTATTTGTTTTTCATTTCAATTTTTTTACTTTTTTTAACACTTTTTTTTGGAATTGAAATCAAAGGTTCGAGAAGATGGATAAATTTAGAACCCTTTCCTAGATTTCAACCAGTTGAATTACTAAAGCCTTTATTTGTAATTTTTATTGCAAAGATTATAGTTTTAAACGAGCAGGTGTATATCTATAGAAGGTATTTTTATTCATTTTTAGTTCTACTTCTAATAATAATAATTTTAGTTAATCAACCAGATCTTGGTCAAAGTTTATTACTAACCTTATCTTGGATTACTATGATTTTTGTATCAGGTTTTAATATGCTGGTCTTGTCCATATTAGCAGTCGTATTTATAATTATGTTAGCTCTATTAATATTTTTTCTACCAGAAAAATTTGGTTATGTTGTTTTAAGAATTAAAACATTTTTGGATCCTAAATCAGGAGACAGTTTTCAATCACAAAAAGCCTTAGAAGCTATTAAACAAGGAGGTCTGACAGGTCAAGGAATGGGCGAAGGTATTTTAAAAGACAAGGTTCCTGAGGCACATACAGATTATATTATAGCTGTTATTTCAGAAGAGTTTGGAGCAATTTTTGTATTATTTATTGTTTTAATATTTTTATTTATTGGGTACAGAGTATTAAATAAAATTTTTTCAGGTAATAATGATTTTATAAAACTAGCTTTGGTAGGTTTAGTTTCTATCTTAATTATCCAGACATTTATTCATATAGGTGTTAATAGTAGATTATTTCCAACAACAGGTATGACGTTGCCGTTTTTAAGCTATGGAGGTTCATCTTTGATTGGTAGTTCGGTAATTGCTGGGATAATTTTAAATTTTACTAGAAAGGATTTTAGTAGAAATTATTAGAATGAGCAAAAAAATAATTTTTTCTGGTGGAGGAACTGGTGGTCACATATTTCCGGCAATTAATCTAATGCAACATTTTTTTGATAAAAATTATAAGGTTGTATTAGTGACTGACAAGAGGGGAAATAATTTTGTTAAGTATAACTCAAAATTTAAATCATATGTGCTTAATATAGATAGCCCAACTAATAAGATTTTTTTTAAAAAATTTTTTTCATATTTATCGATTTTTTTTTCAATTATTAGATCAATTTTTATATTAAGAAAGGAAAGGCCAGATTTAATATTTGGTTTGGGAGGTTATGTATCATATCCTATTTCTTTTGCTTCTCGATTTTTTAACTTACCTTTAATTATATATGAAAATAATATGATACTTGGTCGAGCCAACAAACACTTATCTTTCTATTCAAAAAAAATTCTTTTAGCAAAAAAAACAATGAAGGATTTTCCAGAAAAATATAAACATAAAGCTTATGAGGTTGGTTCAATTTTAAACAAAAATATAATTAATTTTTCACCTTTTGAAAAAAAAAAAGCAAGAGAAAATTTTTCTATTCTGGTTTTAGGAGGAAGTCAAGGAGCTAAGGTATTTGGTGATGTAATTCCTGAGACTGTAAAAATGATCTATGAATCAGGATATAAAATTGAAATTGTTCAGCAATGTATTGCAGAACAGCAAAAATTATTAACTGATTTTTATAATAAAAATAATATAAAAAACTACGTATTTGAATTTGATAAAGAGATTTTAAAACTTATACTATCCTCAAATCTGGCAATAAGCAGATGTGGGGCTTCAACAACAGCTGAATTGATGCATACCTGTACCCCGTTTATAGCTGTGCCACTTCCTAATTCAGTAGATAATCACCAATATTTAAATGCAAAATATTACGAGGATTTGGGGTGCTGTTGGCTTTTAGATCAAAAAAATTTTAACAATAAAAATTTATTTAATTTGATTGTAGAAATTATAAAAAATAAAAATAAATTAGAGAATACTCGAGAAAATATGAAAAAAAACTATAATAGAAACGTATATAGCAACATAGAAAATAAAATTAACGAACTTATTTGAAAAATGAAAATTAATATTGCAAGTAATGAAATAATTCATTTTATCGGTGTAGGCGGAATAGGAATGAGCGGTCTTGCCCAGATAATGCACAATATGGGTTTTGCCATACAAGGTAGCGATTTAAATGAAAACAAAAATACAGACAGGTTAATAAAGTTAGGAATGAAAATTAAAATTGGTCATAGTAAAAAAAATCTAAACAAAGCTACTATGATTGTAATTTCTTCCGCAGTTAAAAATAATAATGTTGAGTTAATAGCAGCAAAAAATAAAAAACTACCGATTTTTAAAAGAGGAGAAATGCTTGCAAATGTGGTCGCTTTAAAAAAAAATATTGTAATTACAGGTTCGCATGGAAAAACTACAACCACATCCTTAATAGCTAATATTCTTGTTAAGTCCGGGTTAGACCCAACAGTTATTAATGGAGGAGTCATCAATTCACTTAAAAATAATGCTCAACTAGGAAAAGGAGATTGGGCTGTGATTGAATCTGATGAATCCGACGGAAGTTTTTTAAAACTTCCCATAACTTATTCCATCGTTACCAATTTAGATAAGGAACATTTAGATTATTATAAAAGTTATCAAAATCTAAAAAAAAGTTTTTCCAGCTTTATTGAAAAGACCCCATCATTTGGTAAGTCACTTATTTGTATTGATAATAAAAATCTAGAATCTTTATTAAAAAAATGCAAAACACGGAATTTTTTAACTTATGGATTTAACAAATTATCAAATTATCAAATTATAAATGTTAGGAAAAAAAAAAAATTTTCAACTTTTGATTTAAAAATAAAATTTCCAACAAGCAAAACAACTTTCATAAAAGATATAGTTGTTAATTTAATTGGCGATCACAATGTTACTAATGCTACCGCATCAATTGCCATTGCATTAAATCTTGGAATTAAAATTAGCAAAATAAAAGATGCGTTAAGAAAGTTTTTAGGAATACAAAGAAGATTCACAAAAGTTTTTGAGGTTGATAAAAGAGAATTTTACGATGACTATGCTCATCATCCTACTGAAATCAGAGCGGTTATAAGCAGCGCTAGACAGGTTCATAAAGATAGAAAAATAATATGTGTCTTTCAACCACACAGGTATACAAGAGTAAAATCTCTTAAAAAGGAATTTGCCTCATCATTTAAATTTTGTGATGCGGTTGTTCTTTGCCCGGTATATTCAGCTGGAGAAAAACCAACTAATAATTTCAGCCAGGAAAATTTTTCCAAGTTAATTTCGAAAAAATCAAGAATTCAGGTAGTAAATATAAAAAATAAAGAGGAATTAAAAAATTATTTTAAAAAAAATTTAATTGAAAATGAAATGGTTATTTGTACTGGAGCAGGAAGTATTTCTAATTGGATAAGAGAAATTGGCGTTGAATTACAATGAGCTTAGAAAAACAAATTAAAATAATAAAAAAAAATTTTTCAGGCAAAATATTGTTTAATGAAAATCTTTCAAAATATTCTTGGTTTAATTTGGGAGGACCGGCAAAAGTTTTGTTTAAACCAAAAAATTTAAACGAATTATCTTTTTTTTTAAAAAATTTAAAAGGACCAAATAAAATTAAAATTTTAGGAGCTGGTTCAAACACAATAATAAGAGACAAGGGATTTGATGGAATAGTAATTAAATTTGGAAAATCTTTTTCACATCTTTCTATGTTTGATCACAACACAATTATTGCTGGAGCTTCAGCGTATGACAAAAATGTTTCAAATTTTGCCTTTCAGAATTCTATATCTGGATTTGAATTTTTATCTTGTATACCAGGCACAATTGGAGGTGGAGTTAGAATGAATTCAGGTTGTTATGGTGAAGATATATCCAAAATTTTAATTTCTGTGCAGGTCATGGATCTAATGGGAAGAATGAGAGTAATATATTCTTCAGATATAAAATTTTCTTATAGAAATTGCAATTTAGATAAAAGTTTAATTTTGATTAGCGCTACCTTTAGAGGAGAAAAAAATCAAAGTGATAAAATAAAAAAAAAAATAAATAAATTGGTTGAGCAAAAAAAAAAAGATCAACCATCTAAAATAAAAACATGTGGAAGCACTTTTAAAAATCCAATAAACAATAAAGCTTGGTTGCTTATAAAAAATTCTGGTTGTGTGGGCATGAAAGTAGGTGATGCTTGTATTTCTGAAAAACATTGTAACTTTTTTGTTAACAAGGGAAACGCAAGCTCAAAAGATTTAGAAGAATTAATTCATAAGGTTAAAAGCAAAGTTTTAAAAACTACCGGCATTAAACTCGAATTAGAAATTGAAATAATAGGAAACAAAGTATGAAAAATATAATTGTTGTTTTAATGGGGGGTATTTCTGGAGAGAGAAAAATAAGTTTGTTAACAGGAAAAGCTTGCGCGGCAGCCTTAAAAAAAAAAGGTTATAAAGTTAAAGAAATAGATGCTAAAGGTAATTTTGTTGATAGGATAAAAAAAATAAAGCCCAAATTAGTTTTTAATGCACTTCATGGCCAATATGGTGAAGATGGATTTATTCAAAGCATTTTAGAGTTTATTAAAATTCCCTACACACATTCTGGAGTTTTGTCATCTAGTTTGGCAATGGATAAAGAAATGTCCAGAATTTTGTTTAAAAAAAATAAAATCAAAACACCAAAGTATTTTTTATTGAATAAAAATTACAAAAAAAACTTAAGAAAACAAATGAAAGTTAAAAAAATTAAATTTCCAATTGTAATAAAACCAAATGATGAGGGTTCAAGTTTGGGGGTGTATATTTGTAAAAATAATTTACAATTTAAAAAAAACTACAACAAATTAAAAAAAGAATATGATAAAATTTTAATTGAGGAATACATTCCTGGAAAAGAAATACAAGCTGCGATTATGGGAAAAAAACCTCTTGGAGCAATTGAGTTGGTTCCTTCAAGAGAATTTTATGATTACAAAGCAAAATACTCTTCAAAAGCAAAAACAAAACATGTTATGCCAGCAGCACTTTCTCCAAAAAAATATAATGAAGTACTTATGTTGGCTAGAAAAGCTCATAAAATATTAGGTTGTAGGGGTATTACTCGATCTGATTTTAGATTTTTTAAAAATAAATTTTATTTGTTGGAAACAAACACCCAGCCCGGAATGACCAAATTGTCTCTTGTTCCTGAAATTGCAGATTATTGTGGAATAAAATTTGAAGATCTAATCGATTGGATGGCTAAAGACGCTAGCAATAATAGATGAAAAAATTTTATAGAATCGTTTTATTTCTAGTATTACTTGTTTTTTTATCAACCTACAATCCAGTAGAGCTAGATTTAGATTCAAAAAAAAATAACACATTATTTAAAGTAAAAAATCTAGAAATAAAAAACAATAGCTTAATAAGCATAAATCAGATAAAAAAAAAATTAGACAATGTGTATGAAAAAAATATATTTTTTATTAAAAAAAGAGATATAGAGAAACCTTTAGAAGGAATTTACTTTTTAAAAAATATTGAAGTTCAGAAAAAATACCCCAATACGCTAATAATTAGTATTAATGAAACAAAACCTATTGCGATAGTTTTTAAAGATAAGGCAAAATATTTTATTGATAGTTCTTCTAATTTAATTCCTTTTAGAGACAATATGGTTTTTATAAAATTGCCGAGCGTTTTTGGCGAAGATGCTGAAAAGAACTTTTTAATTTTTTTTGACAAATTAGTAAAAAATAATTTTCCTACAAATGTAATAAAAAATTACTATTATTTTCAAATAGACAGATGGGATTTACAGACTTTAGATAACAAAACAATAAAATTTCCTGAAAAAAATATTAGTAATGCAATTATTAAATCTATCGAATTATTAAATCGTGAAGATTTTAAAAATTATAATATCATTGATTTAAGGGTTGAAGGTAAGATAATAGTAGAATAATGAGTAGTGACAATCCAATAGGAATAATTGAGTTAGGTAATATAAATATAAAATGTGTAATTTTTAAAATTAATGATAGTGGAACGCAAGTGCTATCAACTTCAATGGTTCCATCCGAAGGTTTTCATAATGATGTTGTAGTAAATTTATCTAAAGCTTCGAACGCAATAAGATCCTGTATAAGCAACGCAGAAAAAGAAGCCAATCTATCACTTAAAAAAATTAACGTAATTTTTGAACAACCTGATTTTTTGTGTACCAAACTTTCTAAAAATAAAAAAATTGATGGATCCAAAATTCATAAAGATGACATTGATTTTTTATTAAAAGAGGCAAAAAAACAATTAATTCTTAATGATAAAAAACAATCTATAATTCATATTTTTAACTACAATTATGTTGTGGATGGAAAAACATTTGTTGAAGAACCAATAGGGGTTTATGCTGACTTTTTAACTCACGAAATTACTTTTATTACAATACCAAAAAATAATTTAAAAAATATTAATCAAGCATTTATTGATTGTGATATTGAGGTTGAAAGGTTAATTTCACGTATTTTTTCATTGGGAGCGCAATTATTAAATTCTAAGGAGCTTGAATTTGGTTCAGCTTTAGTAGATTTGGGTTTCGAAAAAACTAGTTTTGGTCTATTTAAAAATTTTGCTCTTGTTCATTCATCTACTTTTCCAATTGGAATGAATCATATAATAAAAGATATTTCTAAAGTATGTTCACTAAATTTGGATGAATCAGAAAAAATAATTAAAGAAATTGATTTTTCATTTAAAAATGATAATAAAAAACTTTTTGATGAAAATGAATGTCTAAAAAAAATTTATTTTATTAAGTCGAGCTATAGAAAAATAAGTAAAAAATTAATTATAGATGTGGTAAATGCAAGATTAAATGAAATTATAGATAAATTAAAAAAACAGCTAGTTGTGCCTGGATTCAATTTAAATACAGGAATAAATTTATTAATTACTGGCGGAGGATCAAATCTTTTAAATATAGAGAAATATTTTGCTATTTTTTTTGGTACAAATGTAAAAAAAGAAAATAAACATTATGTTAATGATCAAATGAATTTGGAATCAAAATTTATTTCATGTATAGGTGCTATAAAGATAATTAGAGACGGTTGGGAAACTGAAGCCATTCCCGAAATTCGAGCTAAAGATGTTGAAAAGATGGGTTTTTTTGCAAAAATTTTTAGAAAAAGTTAATTAGATTAGATTGTAGTTTTTAGTAACATAAATTGTCTTCAAAGCAGTATTGGCTTTTGTATATGCTAACAACAATTAAATTATGCCAAAAGACTTACAAAGAACTATAAGAGATCATATTCAACTTGAAGGTGTGGGTTTACACAATGGTATAAAAGCAAATCTTTATTTGAAACCCGCAGATGACAACACCGGTATAATATTTAAGAGAACAGATATTGAAGATAGTAAAAATTTAATTGAGGCTAATTATAAAAATGTTAGCTCAACTGCATTATGTACAACAATAACAAATAAACATGGCGTTTCCATTTCAACAATAGAACATTTAATGGCGGCTTTTTATGGCGAAGGGGTAGACAATGTTATTGTTGAGATTGATGCTCCAGAAATTCCAATACTGGATGGTTCTTCTTTTGATTTTGTTGAATCTATAAAATCAGTTGGCACGAATGAACAAAAATATTTAAGAAAATATATAAAAGTTCTTAAGAAAGTTGAAATAAAAGATGGATCAAAATATATTTCTATTGAACCCCTGCAAAAAGATTTAATAATTGACTTTGAGGTAGTTTATAAAAATCCTTTAATTAGAACCAGAAGAAGAGAGTTTAAATTAAGCAATGGAGATTTAACCTCAATATATAATTCAAGGACATTTTGTCTGTACGAAGACATTGATAAAATAAGAAGCCTAGGTCTAGCCAAGGGTGGTTCTTTAGAAAATGCTATAGTTGTTAAAGAAAACAAAATATTAAACGATGGTGGACTTAGACATAGAAATGAGTTTGTAGAACACAAAATACTAGACTGCTTAGGAGACATAATGCTTTCTGGTTATAGAGTCTTTGGTCATATCAAGAGTTCACAAGGCGGACACCAGCTTACAAATACCTTGTTAAAAAGTTTTTTTTCAGACAAATCAAACTGGGAGTTTGAAATTTTAGAGGAAAAAGAAAAAAATCATAAAGATGGCAGATACGAAAGTCCTATAGCCGTCAATGCGTAGATAAATAATAACAAAGAAAATTGTAATAGTTAAATATTTTGGTAAAATGATACTTTATCTAAAATGTTTAGAATTTCGTTAATTTTGTTAATATCAATTTTTTTGGCATTTTCATGTTCAAAAAAAAATCAAGAGGTAGTTGTATCTGAACCCACCGATGAAGAAAAGGCAATACAGATTTACGCAGAAGGAGTAAAAGCTTTAGATGAAGGAGATGCTTTTTATGCAGCAAAAAAATTTGAAATTGTAGAAGGATTAGTTCCACAAAGTAAATGGGCAGCCAAAGCAAGTTTAATGATTGCTTATTCTGATTATAATAGAAATTCTTATTCTCAAGCAATCTTTGGTCTTGAGAGATATATCAACAATTATCCTGCTGATGAAAATGTACCATATGCTCATTATTTAATTTCTATTTGTTATTACGAACAAATATTGGATGAGAAAAAAGATTTAAGGCCACTATTAAAAGCAAAAGAAAAATTTGAATTCATAATGAAAACTTATCCCAACACTGATTATGCTACTGACGCAAGATTTAAAATTGATTTAATTATAGATCAATTAGCGGCAAAGGAAATGTCAATAGCAAGATATTATATGAAAACAAAAAAATGGATTCCTGCTTTAAATAGACTTAAGACAGTTGTAGAAAAATATGACAAAACTGTTTTTGTAGAAGAAGCTTTGCATAGATTAGTTGAAGTATATTATAGACTTGGGCTTATAGATGAAGCAAAACAGGCGGCATCAATACTTGGATATAACTATCAGTCGGGAGACTGGTATAAAAAGAGCTACAAGGTGTTTAATAAAAAATACAAACCTAAAAAAATAAAAAAACAAAAAAAAGGGGGTCTTATAAGAAAAAAAATAAAAGACTTATTCCAGTAAAATTCATGCAAAAAAAAGAAATTGAAAAATTTTATATTAAAAAAATAATAGATCTTAAGAAATACGATAAAGCATATTTTGAAAATGACAATCCAATTATCTCTGATCAAGATTATGATAAGTTGAAAAGAGAAATTTTAGATCTTGAAAAAAAGTATAAATATTTAAAAAATGAAAATTCGCCCAGCATAAAAGTTGGTTATAAACCTTCAGATAAATTTAAAAAAGTTGCTCATGATGTCCCTATGCTATCGCTTTCAAATGCTTTTTCTAAGGAGAATATTAAAGATTTTTTAAAAAAAATTAGAAATTTTTTAAACATAAAAGATTCTGAAGAAATAGTTTTTTCTGCTGAACCAAAAATTGATGGAATTTCAGCATCATTAAAATATTTAGATGGAATTTTTACACTTGGTTTGTCACGTGGTGATGGAAAAACTGGAGAAGATATAACTAATAATTTAAAAACAATTCAAGATATTCCTAAAAAAATTCAAAAACCTAATTTTCCAAAAGTTTTAGATGTAAGAGGAGAAGTCTATATATCCAAGTTAGACTTTAAAAAAATTACAAAGCAATTTGCAAATCCCAGAAATGCAGCAGGAGGTTCTTTAAGACAAAAGGATCCTAACGAAACAAAAAAAATACCTTTAAAATTTGTTGCGTACGGTTTTGGAATTGTTGAACCAAAAAATTTTAAGAAACAATCAGAATATTTAGAATTACTAAAAGAATGGGGTTTTAATACAAATTCTCTTAATAAGCTTGTAAGCACTATAGAAGAAATAGAAAAAAATCATAAAGAAATAGAAAATCAAAGATTAAATATTGATTATGATTTGGATGGATTGGTTTACAAGGTAGATAGTATAGAATTGCAAAACAGATTAGGGTCTGTTTCCAATTCTCCAAGATGGGCTATTGCACATAAATTTTCCTCAGAAAAAGGATTTTCAATAATTAAAAATATTGAAATACAAGTTGGACGCACAGGAGCATTGACTCCAGTTGCTAAAATAGAACCAATAAATGTTGGAGGAGTTGTTGTATCAAACGCTACTTTACATAATGAGGATGAAATAAATAGAAAAGATATAAGAGTAGGTGACACTGTATGTATTCAAAGAGCAGGAGATGTTATTCCGCAAGTTTTATATGTTGATAAAAGAAAAAGAAATAAAAATGGAAAAAAATTTAAATTTCCAGACAAATGCCCTTCATGCGGTTCAAAAACAGTAAAAGAATTTAATTACACCACTAAGAAAAAAGATGCAGTAACGAGATGCCCAGATCTAAAATTCAATTGCAGAGAAATTTTGAAAGAAAAATTAAAACATTTTGTATCAAAAGAGGCATTAAACATTGATGGATTTGGAAAAAAGATAATTCAAAATTTTTGGGATTTAAATATGATAAAGTACCCATCAGACATATTTAATTTGAATTTTAAAAAAATATCTAATTTAGATGGCTGGGGGGATTTATCTGCTTCCAATTTAGAAAAATCTATTAAAAAATCGCAGAAAATATCATTAGATAAATTAATTTTTGCCATAGGAATAAGGCACATAGGCCAGGAGAATGCTAAAATCTTAGCTAAATATTTCCTAAATATTAAAAAATTTGAGGAACTTTTTAATAAAGAAAAACGGAAAAAAATTTTAAATCACCTTATAGAGTTAGACGGTATTGGAGAAACCCAAATTAAATCATTGGAAACTTTTTTTTCAAGCTCTAGTAATTTAAATACTGTTTCAAATTTAATAAAAAAATTAAACGTTACCGATTATAAAACAAGCAAATCTGGTATTTTTTACGGTAAAGCAATCATGTTTACAGGAGGCCTAAGCAAAATGAGCAGAGCTGAAGCAAAGGTGCTGGTGGAAAAAGAAGGTGGAAAAGTCTTAGGTACTGCTAGTAAAAAATTAGATTATTTAGTAGTTGGAGATTCTAAACCAACTCCAAAAAAAATTGAAAAGGCAGAACAATTGAAAATTAAAATTCTTGATGAAAATAATTGGTATGCTTTATTAAATAGGCGAGCAAGCATCAATTAAATTAGACTTTTCCTCTAGATTCATAAATTTAAATAAATTTTTTTTTACTTTTGCGTGATATTTATTTAACCAATTTATCTCTTTTTCATTTAGCAGTTTTTTCTTGATTAAATCTTTTTCTATTGGAGCTAATGTTAATTCTTCAAATTTGTTTTTTTTGATATAAACTAAATTCTCTATTCTAATTCCAAACTTTCCTTCTTTATAATATCCTGGTTCATTTGATATAATCATTCCAGGTTTCAAATTTATTCTATTATTTTTTGAAAATGACTGGGGCCCTTCGTGTACATTTAAAAAATATCCGACGCCATGACCAGTGCCATGTGGATAATCTAACTTAATTTTATTTAGGGGCTTTCTCGCGTCTCTATCAATATCTGATCCATTAGAATTTTTAGTTATTTTATATTCTGATACCGCAATGTGGCCTTTTAAAACACGAGTAAAAATTTCTTTCACAAATTTAGAATTATTATCTAAAGAAATGGTTCTGGTAACGTCAGTTGTACCAAAAGAATACTGGCCACCAGAATCTACCAAATAAATATCGCCCTTTTTTAATGTTCTATTTGATTTATCCGATGCTTTGTAATGAATTATAGCGCTATTTGGTCCAGCACCTGAAATTGTACTAAAGCTTGGAAATTTATAGTTCTTATTAATTTTTCTAAAACTTTCAAGTTTTTTTTCAGCAGAAATTTCAGTAATTTTTTTCTTTTTAAAATTTTTCTTTAGCCAAAATAAAAATTTCGTTAAAGCAACACCGTCAAGCGTATGACTTTTTATCATATTTTTTATTTCTGTAGAATTTTTAATAGATTTAAAAAAGTAAATTGGATCTATTTTTTCAGTAATTTTGTTTTTTTTATTTAGTAAATTTTTATAACGTATTGAACATGACAAGTTATCTAGCCAAATTTTATTTCTTCGCAGGTTTCTTAATTTTTTTTCTAGATGATTTTCATCGTAAAATTTTATTTTTTTAGAAAAATTTTTTCTTATTTTTTTTAACTTTTCAATTTGTGCAAACAAATCTACTTCACCTTTATTATTTATTAATAATCTTGCATTTGGTATTGGAGAAAATGCAGAGTCGAAACCCCTAATATTTAAAATCCATGCTACATTTTCTGGCGCAGTAACTAATAAATAATCGATTTTATTTTTTAAAAGGAAATTTTTAACTTTTTTTATTTTTATTTGAGAATTTTGGCCAGAATCTTTTACAGAAAGAGAAAAAAAAGGTTTAAACAAGTTTTGTGGTTTTCTTGCCCAAATCGCATCAACTAAATTTTTATTTATAGGTTTAAGAATAATATTTTTAATATTAAAAAGAAAATTTAATTGTTTTTCACTGTGTAATTTTGGATCAAAACCAATCTTAATTTTTTTTTTAGTTTTTAATACATCTTTAGGAAATTTGTTAGGTATTGTAATTACTTTAAATTTTTTGCCCGATTGAATCTTAGCTTGTATTGTGTATCTTCCATCAACAAATAGATAATTTTTATTTTTCAAAATAACAGCGAAACCGGCTGAGCCAGAAAAATTCGAAATAAATTTTAATCTATCGTCAGATTCTCTAACATATTCGTTAAAATAATCGTCATTTTTTGGCACTAAATAACCATCAATCATAGATGGCGTAAAAAATTTTCTTAGTTTTTTTATCTTATTCACTTAATTCTCTTTAATTTATTTTTCTGTAATCTTGCCCAACCAGGACTTCTAACACCCTCATTATAATCTATATCTTGGTTGAAAAAGAAATCTTCATTATTTTGTTCTTTCATTTCTTCTTTTTCTATATTTTTTTCTGGAAGTTCTTCAATAAATCTTGAGGCCAAAGAATCGACCCATTCTCCACGATACATTCTGTTCATAACAAAAGATATAAAAGATTCTTTTTTAGCTCTTGTAATACCTACATAAGCCAATCTTCTTTCTTCTTCTAAAGCCAGATCTCCTTTTTCCTCTAAAGATTTTTGGTGTGGGAATAAACCTTCTTCCCATCCTGGTAAAAAAACTACATCAAACTCTAATCCTTTTGCAGCATGCATTGTCATCAAATTAACTTTTTGTCCATTCCAATCCTGATCTATGGAGGTTGCTAAGGCTACGTGTTCTAAAAATCCTTGCAAATTATCAAATTCATGCATTCCTCTTATTAATTCTTTTAAATTTTCCAACCTACCTTCGCTTTCTAAATCTTTTTTATCTTTTAACATTTTGGAATAGCCAGACTCATCCAATATTATCTCCATTAACTCATAATGTTTTTTTTTCCTTAAATCTAATCTCCACTTGTTAAATAAATTTAATATTTTAACTAATCCTATTTTTGTTTTTGGTTTAATTTTATTTTGTTGCAAAAGTTCTATCGCTGAATCTTCTAAAGATTTTTTGTTTTTTCTACCCCATTCGTATATTTGTTTTACTGAACTATCTCCAATAGATCTTTTTGGAACATTGATTATACGCTCAAAAGCTAAATCATCATTTTTTTGGTTCACTATTCTTAAAAATGCAACACTGTCTTTAATTTCAGCTCTTTCATAAAATTTGGTTCCACCAATGACTCTATAGCCTATTCCAATTTTTAAAAATCTTTCTTCAAATTCTCTTGTTTGAAAAATTGCTCTAACCAGAATAGATATATTATTTAATGAATATTTTTTCTTTAGTTTTTGTTCAATAATATCACTGACTCCCGTTGCTTCTTCCCTTCCATTTTTATAACAAGCAAGCTTAATCAACTCACCATCTTTGCTGTCAGTCCATAGCTTTTTTCCCAATCTATCATTATTTTTTGATATTAATCCTGACGCAGCACTTAATATGTTTTGTGTTGAGCGGTAATTTTGTTCAAGTTTAATAATTTTTGTTCCTTTGAATATTTTACTAAAATCTAAAAAATTTCTTATTTCTGCCCCTCTCCAACTATAGATTGATTGATCATCATCACCGACACAACAAATGTTGTTGTTTTTTTTGGCCAACAAGTAAAGCCATTTGCTTTGGATATAGTTCGAGTCTTGATATTCATCAACAAGTACATATTTAAAATTATTTATATATAATTCTAATATATCTGGTTCATTTTCAAAAATAGTAACACAATGTAAAATTAGGTCACCAAAGTCACATGAATTTAAAATTTTAAGTCTTTCTTGGTAAAATTTATAAACATTTAGTATTGCTCTTTCCAGAGGCACTCCTTTTTTAATTATTACATTTTTAGGTAACATACCTTTGTTTTTCCATTGATTAATAAAAGCTAAAATAAATTGAGGAGATATTTTTTTTACATCTATGTTTTCAGCCTTACAAATATTTTTTATCAATCTTAGTTGATCTTCTTGATCGATAATTGTGAAACGAGAATTTAAACCTACAGCTTCAGCATGTCGTCGTAATATTTTTGCACTAACGGAATGAAAGGTGCCTAGCCAGGGCAATGATGATATTTTTTCTTCCAAAAAACTTGCGATTCTTTTTTGCATTTCTTTGGCAGCTTTATTTGTAAAAGTTACACAGAGAATTTGGTTGGGCCAGGCCTTTTTTTCTTTGATAATGTGTATTACCCTTGATGTTAATACTTTAGTTTTGCCAGATCCTGCTCCAGCAACAATCAAACAAGGACCATCCGGATTTATTACCGCTTCATTTTGTTTATTATTAAGGTTGCTTAAATAATTTTCTTTGATAATTTTCATGAAATTTACATTTTACTATTTTTAATTAAATTAATGAAATATATCAATTTTAAAAGGTTCAAGTTTCCCACAATTTTTAAAAAAATCAATTTTCCAAGATATAATTTTTCAAAACTTTTCAAATTTATTGAAATTGGAATGTCTAATTTTAAAAATGCTTATAAATATGTCCATTTTGATAAATCTAGCTTTCTAAAGCTTTTTAAAATAATAGGCATAAAAATATATAATTTCAGTCGGATAAATAAAATAAATTTTAGAAATTCAAATTTTTTACTTTTTCATCTTCCAGCTGCAATTGTTTTTTTTACATTCTTATACATAGCTATACCCACACTGTACAATTATGACAAATCTAGCTTTCAAAACATTATATGTAAAAAAAATAACTTTGAATGCTTAATACAAGGAAAAGTTAACTATAAGTTTTACCCCACACCAAGAATAAAACTAAGCAATGTAGTTATAAATGAAATTTTTGAAAAAAAGAAAAGAACTTTGGCAAAAGCTGATAATATAATTATTAAACTATCCATTAAGAATTTATTAGCTAAAGAAAAACATAAATACAAAAAAATAGAATTAAAAAATTTTCAAGTAAATATTGAATTAAAAAATTCTAAAAAATATAAAAATATTTTTACAGATATAAATAATTTTTATCCAGTGGATTTTAATAAAGGCAAAATCATTTTATTTAATGATAATGATTATGTATCAACAATAAACGACGTAAATTTAAATTTATTATTCAAGGAAAAATCCAAGGAGATGGAGTTAAATGGTAAATTTTTGAATGATAATATTTATTTTAGTTTGCAAAACAAAAAAATAGATAACAGAACTTCCTCTGACATTATATTAAAAATGTCAAATATGAATATATTGACAAAAGCCAATTTTTTACATCCCACAAAGAAAGAAAATGAACTAACTGGTAATGTTTTTATAAAAAAAGATAAAAATAGATTTGCTGGTTTTGCTAGTTACAAAGACAATAAAATAATAATAAAGAAGTCAAATATAAAAAATACTTTTTCTGATGGACAAGTGGAAGGTGAAATTGAGATATCACCTTATTTCAACTTTGATATAGATATAGATTTAAGCAGCATTAATTTTACCAAATTATGCAATTATTTTCTTGCTTTAGACAAAAAAAATCAAAAAAATTTATTTAATTTAAATAAAAAAATAAATGGAAAATTAAATATTTCTTCAGAAAAAGTGTATTCAAGTAATAATTTGGCAAAATCTTTTGAATCACAGATAGTATTTACTAATGGAGGCATTTTAGTAGAAAGATTTTTGGTCAATTTAGGTAAGCTTGGCGCAGCTGATATCACAGGTAAGATTAATAATGAAAAAAATACTAGCAACTTTAAATACGAAAGTAACGTTTATGTTGATAATCAAAAAAAATTCATAAGCAAATTTGGTATTTATAAAAAAAAGAAAATTCCTTCCAATTTATTTATTTCAGGTAATTTTGATTTTCGAAACGTGAGAAGTAGTTTTTATGAAATATCACACAATGATAAATTAAATACAGAAGATTTAAATTTTATAGAACAAGAATTTAATGATTTAATGTTATCAAATGATTACGATGATTTGTTTGATTTTCGAAAGCTAAAGGTTTTTATTAAATCTATAACGAGCGAGTGAGATGAATTAATTTATTCTGGTTTTATCATTTTTTTAGGATTTACAATTTTATCATATTCACTAGCCTTTATGAGTCCAGATTTAATAGCTTCCTCTTTCAAAGTAGTTTTATTTTTAAATGCCTTTTTTGCAATTATTGCTGCATTGTCATATCCAATTTTTGGTGAAAGTGCAGTTACGAGCATTAAAGAATTATCTAATAATTTTTTAATTCTTTCTTTGTCTGCTTTTAATCCTTTAATACAGTAGTTGGCAAAGCTTTTTGAAGAATCTGCCATTATATGAATAGATTGTAGAATGTTATGGATGATTAGTGGTTTGAATACATTTAATTCAAAATGGCCATGAGAACCCGCCATAGTTATACCATTGTGATTTCCAATTACTTTAACGCAAACCATAGTTACCGCCTCACATTGTGTTGGATTTATTTTTCCAGGCATAATAGAAGATCCCGGTTCGTTTTCTGGTAAAATTAATTCCCCATATCCTGCTCTAGGTCCAGATCCTAAAAATCTAATATCGTTTGCAATTTTCATTAAACAAACTGCAGTTGTGTTCATTGTTCCAGAGAAGTTAACAATTGCATCATGCGCTGCTAATGCTGCAAATTTATTTGATGCAGGTTTAAAAGGCAATTTAGTAATTTTTCTTAATTCGGATACTATTTTTTTATCAAAACCTTTTTTGGTATTTAAGCCTGTACCGACAGCCGTTCCTCCTTGAGCTAAAAAATAAATTTCTTCTAGAGCTATCTCTATTCTTTTAATGCACTTGCTTAATTGTGAAGTATATCCAGAAAATTCTTGTCCAAGCGTAATGGGTGTAGCGTCTTGAAGATGTGTTCTTCCTACTTTTATAATTTTTTTAAATTGTTTGGATTTTTTTTCTAATTCTTTATTCAATAATTTAAGAGAAGGTATTAATTTTCCTTTTGCTCTTATTGCTATCGCCATATGCATTGCTGTAGGGAATACATCGTTAGTTGATTGAGATTTATTAACATGATCATTTGGATGCACCGGTTTTTTACTACCTAATCTAAATCCAAGTATTTCGTTGGCCCTATTTGCTATAACTTCATTAACGTTCATATTAGTTTGTGTACCAGATCCTGTTTGCCAAACTTTAAGTGGAAAATGATCATTCAACTTTCCAGCTATGACTTCATTAGAAGCGCTTATAATTGCCTTACTTAATTTTTTTTCAATATTTTTATTTTTTGTGTTTACTATTGCGGCAGCTTTTTTAATCATCGCAATTGATTTAATAACAATTGGTCTTACTAAAAAATCACCTATATCAAAATGGATGTTTGATCTCTGCGTTGATGCTCCCCAATACTTGTTATTTGGAACTTTAATTTTTCCTATACTGTCGTACTCATATCTATATTTCATAATTTTACATTAATAACCAAAAAATTAGCGAAACTATGGCAATAATTCCAATTAGAATACGAACTCCAAATAAATATCTTCCTATTTTTGCCGATGAATTCAGATTTTTGCTTTTTCCAGCTCCAAGAGAAATCACAAAATAAAATGCTAGTAGAATGGCAATTATTATTATTAGAATTTCAAGTTTATTAAACATCAGTATAATTACTTATACGTTTTTATTGTTAATTTATCTATAATCAAATGGATGACTTATTCATAAAAAAATGAGAAAGTTTGACTTATGAAAGAAAATTCAAATATTATTCTAACATTTCTAGACGAGGGTATATCTCGAATCAAAATAAATGACTCGAGCAATTATAATGCTTTGTCCTCAAAAAATATAAAATCTTTAATAGATATTTTTAAAAGTCTAAATAGCGACAATAAAACTAAAGTTATAATTATAGAAGGCGCAGGAAAAGGATTTAGTGCAGGTCACGATTTAAAAGAAATTCGATCTTTAAAAAATAAACCTAAGTATAAAAAATTATTTAATTCATGTTCAAAATTAATGATGGAAATTATTGAAGGCAGAAAACCAGTTATAGCTAAGGTCCACGGAGCAGCTTTTGCTGCTGGCTGTCAATTGGTAGCAAGTTGCGACCTTGCAGTTAGTTCAGACGATGCAATATTTGCTACACCCGGGGTAAACATCGGATTGTTTTGCAGCACACCTATGGTGGCAGTTAGCAGAAAAGTCAGCAGGAAGAAAACAATGAAAATGTTACTAACCGGTGATCCTATAAATGCAAAATACGCTAAGGAGATTGGATTAATAAATGATTATTATTCTATTTCAGAATTAGAAGAAGAAGTTTTAAAGTTAGCAAAAAAAATTGCTTCAAAATCAAATCTTACAATTAAAATAGGTAAAAAAGCTTTTTATAAACAGTTAGAAATGCCAATAAGCAAAGCTTACAAGTATACGAGTGAAATCATGACTAAAAATGCAATGGAGCTTGATGCGGAAGAAGGCATTTCAGCTTTTTTAGAAAAAAGAAAACCAAATTGGAAGAATAAATAAATGGCTGAAGATGAATTGATAAAAAAAACTCTAGAAGAATCCAAAACGATTGCTATGGTTGGAGTAAGTTCAATTAAAAAAGAAGTATCTACAAATGTAAGGAGAAGACCTTCAACTATTGTAATGCAATATATGCAAGAATTTGGTTATAAAGTTATACCAGTTAACCCATTTTCTGCGGGAGAAAAAATACATGGAGAAACCGTAGTTTCTAAATTAAATGATATTAAAATACCAGTAGATATAGTTGATGTATTCCGTCCAGCTGAAGAAGCTCCAAAGATAGCTGAAGAGACCGCAAGAATTGGAGCAAAAGCTTTTTGGTTGCAGTATGGAATTCAAAATGAAGAAGCTAAAAAAATTGTGGAATCAAAAAACATTATTTATTTTTCAAACAAGTGCATTAAACAAGAGTATCAAAGATTATTTTTGAAAGTTAATCCAGTATTCCCGGCGTTAAAAAATTAAGGTATCGACAAGTTTGGTTGCGGGGGTAGGATTTGAACCTACGACCTTCAGGTTATGAGCCTGACGCACGTACCTTTCTGCCTGTAAAATTAACACACCCTTGCAAATAATCTAGATAAATATTTCAAAAAATCCGCGTAATGTGTTCAGGATGTGTTCGTAGACTTTGCAGAAAAAAAGTGAGAGAATTGTGTTCATGAAAAAAATTTTGGCACTTGTAGTTCTGGGTTTGCTTTTCAGTGGAAAAGCTTATGCCGCTGATTGTAATCAAGCATCAGGAGATATTACTGGAACTGAAGCCAGTCCTGACACCACAACATATGTGTGTGAAGATAATGATGTATTTGTTCTTGATGAAGGTGTGCATACTACAGAAAGTACTATTCGTATTAATTTACAAACTAACAGTGCAGAAAATGTTACGATCACTAATTCAGGAACAATTTACAGAGATGTCGATAATAGTGGTGCTATTTTAGGAGCAACCTCTGACACAGTTACAGTCACTAATAACAGCACTGGTACTATTCAAGGTGTGGACCAGGCGATATTTATAAGCTCAGGAGATAATTGGACAGTAGATAACTACGGAACTATTTACGGCGAAGACGCGAAGGCAATTAATATTAAGTCGGGAGATAATAATAAAATCACCAATCGGTCTGGAGGTACAATTAAAACTGATGGCGCTAACGGAATATTAATATGGGGTTCAGACTCTGATGATGGGGAAAATACAGAGGTATATAACTATGGAACTATATCTGCAGCTAAAGCTTCTGTAAAAGTGGCTAACACCTCATCAGGAACAACTATTACTAATTATAGTGGGGGAAGTATTCTAGCTACCAACACCACTGGCTCAACAGCTGCGATACAGATTGATGCTGATGATACAACAATCACTAACAAAGGAACCATAACTGCATCTGGTACACAACACTCAATCGAAGTTAAAAATGGCGTAACAGGCACAAAAATTTATGTTGATGGCGCCCCAACATTTACAGGAGAAGTTGATTTTAATAATGCAGCTGCGAATACCACAGTGTATTTGGGATGTAGCATGACACAAGACACAACTATAGAAATTCATAACAAACCCAGTCTAAACATTACTAATAATCTTTGTGGAAATGATACTTATACAATACAAGATAGTTCCCAAGTAGCTGATGCAGATAATTCTGAAACAAATGGATACTTAGTCATTGATGAAGGTCTTGAAGTTGTAAGCAATAATGCAAAATATCGAAGTGAAAATGTTGCAACGAAATTAAAAGGTTTATTCAGTGCTGCAAACTACATTGATGGAGTTGAACCAGAAGATAAGTTCTTTAGAGTATTTTACAGCAACGTAAAAAGAGAAAACATGTACAAAGGAAGCATGGCAGGTGTCGTGGGACAATTGAGCCCAATTAATTGGGGAAACATAACCAGCAATATTTTTTTAGGCTACAGCAAACATCATGGCGATTTTGATAATGGAGAATTTTTAGGTGGAGGAAATTTCGCTTTAGGATTAAAGAACGTTTTTACTAAGAACGGACTAAAAGTATCTTTCTCACCTATGATAGGGCTTAACGATTTAGATCTTACCGACTATGATTCAGATTCTACCACTACAGTAAAAACTAATTTACTAAGCGAGTTTCTGGCGATTAATGGTAAAATAGATAAAGAAATACAAACAAGCGAAGATGCTTCACTTAACTTAAGCGTTCAATCGACTTTAGGACTGCAAAGATTTCCAGATTATTTATCTAGTTTTAGCGATGGTGATTTGTCTGTGGATGAAGCTATTGAACAGGTATTAAGTGGAGGGTTTGAGGTTAAATATAATGAAGAACTTGGTAAAGGTTTTATCATCAGACCTTATGTTGGTGTAAGCTTAAATCATAACTTAAATAATAATATTGATATCATAAAAGATGATGATAGTTTGCCAGCTTCTCCAGCAGATAATTCCACAGTAGGTTATTATGCAGGCCTTACTTTAAACAAAGAAGCTAAAGGTTTTAATTTCGACTTAGATTTAATGTACGGAAATGAAGATGGATTAATTAATCAAATTGCGGCTGTTTCATTAACCAAAAAGTTTGGTAAAGTTAAAACTGCAAAGCTTGAGACAAAATCTGACTCTTCAAAAATTGATTTAAGTTCCATTACTCAAGATCAAGATAAAGATCTAAAAGAAATTGAAGAATTAAAAAAAGCAGTAGAAGAAGTAAAAAATAAAAATGAAGTATTAAGAGCTCAAAACGAGAAGCTAAAATTGATGGCAGAAAAAGTTATAGAAGAAAATAAAACAAGCAAGGCATTAATTATAGATTTGATTAAAACAAATGAGAAAATCAAATTAGAGAAAGAGATGTTGAAAAATCAAATTTTGGAGAAAGAAAGCGAAGAGCTTCGTAGGCAAATTGAAGAAAGCAATCAGGTTAATAAACCTTCTATAAAATTTTTAACGATGTTCGGAGCAATCTTTACTTTTGTGGTATTAAGCTTAACTTCTTTAATTGGATCTATTATCAACAGAATTTTTTATAGGCCTATAAAAGCTTGAACTATTGTGTTCAGGATGTGTTCAGAAAAACTTCTGCAACTAACTTAAATTAAAAAAGCGTTGGTGTGATTGGTTGCGGGGGTAGGATTTGAACCTACGACCTTCAGGTTATGAGCCTGACGCACGTACCTTTCTGCCCGTAAAATGAACACAACCTTGCAAATAAGCTAGTAAAATTTCCGAAATTCTAAATGGATTGTGTCACAGCTGTGTCATAGAATATTCCTAAATAAAATACTGAAAATTGTGTCAGGATATTTATGAAGAAATTTTTAATAATAATTTTAGCAATTATTATACCAAGCTCTTTAAACGCCCATCCTTTAGGGTACGGAGATAAAAAAGTAGATTATAATTATAAATGCTCAAGAGATTCAGATGGACGTACAGTTAAACTTGGATTTAAAATATATGAGTTTAAAAAAGATGGATCAAAGATGTTGGCTCATTTGACTTTTTACGAAAAAGATAAAAAGTATGGTATTCCAGATTCGGAAGTTAAATATTGGGGTTCAGGTACTTTGCAAGGAGTGAAGTATGACCACCTGCAAGTGTGGTTTAGACATACACCAAAATTTTCAATAGATGATTATTATCTATACAGATATATTTTAAGAATAAAGGGAAGTAACTTTTCATTAGAATCTGCAAGGTTTCGCTCTGACAAAAATTTAACAAATAAACTAAATGAGATAGATGAATTAGTTAAAAAACATATTAATTCTGACCATGATAAGACTGCAGATTATTTAAGATCATACTATAATAAAAGTGAGTCATATGTGGCAGGTAATCTTAATGAAAAATTTGTAGAAGCTTACACATTTACATGCGCTTTAAATTAATACTTAAATGAAAAATAAAAATATAATTATAGCTGCTTTGATAGTTGCTGTGGGTTTGATGGCTGCGGCCTTTTTGTTTCAATATTTTTCAGACTTCAAATCTTGCTTGAGAGACCAATCGTACAAAGGAGAAAGAAGAGCATTCATTATTTGCAAACAGTTAAATTGAGAAAATTGTGTCACCAGTGTGTCACAAAAAACTTCTGCAAACTTCTTAAATTAAAAAAGTGTTGGTGTGATTGGTTGCGGGGGCTGGATTTGAACCAGCGACCTTCAGGTTATGAGCCTGACGCACGTACCTTTCTGCCCGTAAAATGAACACAACATTGCAAATA
>CACITE010000011.1 GCA_902589505.1 uncultured Pelagibacteraceae bacterium | reverse complement strand
ATGTTTTCAATATAATATGCGTTATCAAGATGCAAAAGAGCTCTCTGATTTATGGCCTCAGATAGATCTGGAGAAATTCCACATTTAGAGGCTAGTTTAAGATTTAATCCTCGAATAATTCCTAGCTCATCAAAACCTACTTCATATTCGGAATAAAAGTCATGTCTCTTTCCTGTAATAATTATTTCATCATCTCTATCTACTCTAAGTTTTACTGGACGCTTTGTTTTTTTAGATAGAAGAGTGCAAATTGCAGCAAATATGAAAGATTGGGTTTCCTTACCACCAAATCCTCCCCCTATTCTTCTTACTTCAACTGTAATGGTATTGCTTTTTTGATTAAGCACCTTTGCTATAATTTGCTGTGTTTCACTTGGATGCTGAGTAGAAGAATAAACTTTATAATCATTATCTTCTCCAGGAATTGCAAAAGCCACATGACCCTCAAGCGCGAAATGCTCTTGGCTACCTGTGGTAAAATTCCCTTTTAATTTATATGGAGCCTCGTCAATTTTCTTAATAGGTTCTCCTTTTTTAATTTTTCTTTCCTTTAAAACAAATGATTTTTTTTTTAATGCTTCTTGAATTTTATTAATAACTTTTAAAGATTTGTATGAAATTTTAGCCTTTAAAACTGCTTTTCTTGCAAGTTCGGTTGATGTTGCTGCAACTGCAAACAATGGTTGACCAAAATATTCAGCTTTTTTAGGAAATATAGGATCTCCATCATATACAGGTCCTACATCATTTCGTCCGGGTATATCTTTTGACGTAATTACTGAAACTACTCCTTCACTTTTTTCCACTTCCTCAAGATTTATTTTTTTAATTATAGCATGAGCTCTTTTGCTCCATCCAATTGCACCATATAAAGTGCCTGGTATTTCCTGAATATCATCCGTATAGTAAGCCTGACCACTAACGTGTTTTATACTACTTTCGTGAGGTCTTTCTTCATTTATAAAAATTTCTTTATCCATTTAGCTATGTATTCCAATCAATTTTTTTTCATTTATTTCTAAAAAACATTTTTCCAATAAATTTTTTGCAACTATTTTTCTATAATTTCCACTAGCTCTCATATCGCTAATTGGAGAAAAATCTTTTTCTAAAGCATTTTTTGCTTTATCAATCACAGTCTTTGTAATTGAAGAATTTAAAAGGACTCTTTCGCAATAAACTGCTCTTTTTGGAACAGCCGCCATTCCACCATACGCAATTTTTATTTCTTTAATTTTATTTTTTTCTATTATTAAATTAAAAGCTGCACAAACCGAGGATATATCATCGTCAAAACGTTTAGATATTTTATAAGCTTTAAAAATATTTTTAACAAGAATAGGAATCCTGATAGAGTGAATAAACTGCCCTTCTTTTAATTTTGTTTTTCTATAATTAATAAAAAAATCATTGATTGGCAAAATTTTACTCTTTTTTATATCTTGTAAAACTATCTGAGAATCTAAAGCCAGCAATAGAGGTAGATTATCCCCTATAGGTGATGCGGTTGCTATATTTCCTGCAATGGTAGCTACATTTCTAATTTGTACCGATCCATAACGTTTAAGAATTTTATTAAAATCTGGATAATATTTTTTTATATATATTTCAAAATTACTTAAAGAAGTTGTGGCTCCTACTTCAATATATTTGCTATTTTTTTTAATATAATTTAATTCTTTTATTGAATTCATATAAACAATAGATTCGATATCTTTTCTGTCCTTGGTAACAACCAGAGATAAATCTGTGCCACCGCTAAGTAATTTAGATTTAGAATTTTTTTTAAGAATTTTTTTAAGTTCCGCAACGTAACGTGGCGCAAAATACTTTTTATCTTTTTTATAAATAGCAATACTTTCGTTCCCTATTTTTTTTAGCAAAGCAATAATTTGCTTTTTATTTTTTACAAAATGATCAATCTTATTTTTTGTTCGTAAACTTTTTGCTGCTTTAATTATAGGTTTGTATCCCGTGCAACGACATAAATTTCCTGCTATAGAATCTTTAATTACATCTTCTTTTAATTTTGAATAATTTTTAAACATTGAAAATAAAGACATGATGAAACCTGGGGTACAAAAACCACATTGTGAACCATGACATTTAATCATAGCTTCTTGAACGGGATGCAGTGAATTATCTTTTGAAATTAAATCTTCTACGAGTATAAGTTGTTTTCCATTTAGAGTGGGTAAAAAAGTGATACAAGAATTAATAGCCGTATAAATAATATTATTGTCTTTTAATTCTCCTAAAACAATTGTACATGCTCCACAACCTCCTTCGGCGCAACCTTCCTTTGTGCCAGTTTTTTTTAATTTGGTTCTAACAAAATTAAGTAATGTTTCGTTAGGATTCGGATTACGAATTTCTATAACTCTTTCAGAATGAACAAAGCTGATTGTGTTCGAAGGCACTAACTACCTCTATAAGTCGAATAACTCCAGGGACTTACTAGCAAAGGCACATGATAATGCTCTTTGGCCTTAGATACTCCAAATCTTACTACTACTTCATTTAAAAAAGGAGTCTTTGGTAAGTTGGTTAAGTTTTTAAAATAATCACCTATAAAAAAAACTAGTTCATATTGACCCTCTTTAAAATTATCCCCTTCTAATAAAGGTTTGTCTGAACGTCCATTATTATTTAATATAGTAGAATTAAGTTTTTCTTTTTTGCCTGAAATTGAATAAACTTCTACTTTAACGCCCCTAGCTGGTTTTCCTGAAAAAGTATCAAGGCAGTGAGTGGTTAATTTTGTCATAAGTTATTATATAAACTAAATAAATATGATCAATAAAATTAATAATTTGTCTCAAAGTGAATTTATTAAAGTTTTCGCTAATATATTCGAAAACGCAAGATGGATAGCTGAAGAGCTATACAAACAAAAACCTTTTGAAGACTTTAACGAATTATCCTCAAAAATGATGAATATTTTTGAAATGTCTTCTGAACAAAAAAAATTGAAAATTCTTAATGACCATCCAGATTTGGGCAATAAAACAAAAATAACTTCTTTAACTGAAGATTCTCTAAGAGAGCAAAAAAATGCTGGTTTGGATCAATGCACAGAAGAAGAATTTAATGAATTTAAAAAACTTAATGAAGCTTACAAAAAATTTGGTTTTCCTTTTATATTGGCGGTAAAAGGTAAGAACAAAATTGAAATTTTAAACAACTTTCGGAAAAGAGTTAAGTCTGATCCACAAATAGAGTTCAAAGAAGCTATAAATCAAGTAAAAAAAATTGCTAGTTTACGTTTAGAAAATTTAAATATTAGTGACATTTAATACTCTACATCTGATGGATCAATTGATCTCCACATATACCACGTAAATATAGTCCTATAACCATCATGAATTTTAGAAATTTTTTCTAAAAATTTTTTACTTGGTGGATAGCTTGTATTATAATTTTTTGATATTGCTCTTAGTAAACCAATATCTTTGACTGGAAATATATTGGGCCTATTTAAATTAAACATTAAAAACATTTCAGCACTCCAAACACCTAGACCTTTTAATTTAGTTATATAGTTAATAGCTTCAATATCATTCATTTTTTTAAGTTTTTTTATATTAAAAGATTTGTTTACAAAGGCTTTGGCAATATTTTTTAAATAACTAATTTTTTGTCTAGATAATCCAGCGCTTTTTAAACTACGGGAAGATATTTTAAGTATTGTTTTTGGTTTAATCTTTCTTTTGCATTTTTTTTCAAACTTAGCCCAGATAGAATCTGCTGCCTTAGTGCTAATTTGCTGCCCAACTATAGTACGACACAAAGAGAAAAATGGATTATTCCTTGTAGTTAAAAAACCTTTTTTATACTTTATAATTATTTTTCTTAATACTGAATCTTTTTTAGATAATATTTTTTTTCCTTTTTTCCAATAAACTGGTGGGCGTTTCATTGTTGCCTAGGCAAAGTAATAGGTTTTTTTAATTGGTGTTCTCTTATAAAAATTATAGCAGATGAAACAACAATTAAGCTGGCGCCTGTTAAAGTGTAAACAGTCGGTATCTCATTAAAGAAATAAAATCCAAAAATAATAGCTAGAACTAATGACAAATATTTTAAAGGTGTTGTTAGAGAAACTTCAGCTAATTTATAACTTTGGGTTAAAAGTAGATTGGCTATGCTTCCGAAAAGTCCGATTAAAATTAATAAGCATAACTCGTACAATGTTGGTATTACCCATCCTCCAAATGGCAAGGTTAAAAGTCCCATGGCTCCTGAACAAATTGAAAAATAAAAAGCTATCAAATAAATAGGTTCATTTACTAAGGTTAATTTTCTTATAAAAATAGAAACGCTTGCAAATCCAAGTGTAAATATTATTGGATAAATATAATAAAAATTTAAATTATCAAATCCAGGTTTTGAAATTATAATAACACCTACAAATCCAAGACCTACTGCAATCCAGCGTTTCATTCTTATTTTTTCACCTAAAAATAAAATTGAAAATATTACAACCCAAATTGGTCCAGAAAATGCTATTGATGTAACCTCTGCTAAACCGAGGTTTCTAATACCAACAAAAATAGAATACATCGCAATAGCTCCCCAAAAGCTTCTGTGAAAATGTAGACTTATATGTTTTGTTTTAAAAAAATTTTTTAATCTATTTTTGGGTATCAAAAAAAATATTGGAATTAAACCAAACAAAGCTCGACTAAACATAACTTGTCCGACAGCAAAGTCTGTAGCGGTTAATTTAATTAGACAATCCATAAACGAGAAAAATAAAACACTTAAGATCATACATATCCCGCCTAGATGATTTTGGTTTTTGATCATTTTGGTATTTTCATTTATATTTATCATTAAATTAAAAAATATTATGCAAAAATTTATCGGAGGCATTGGCTGCTTTTGGGATGAAACTGAATATCAGGGAGTTGCTGGTATTATTTCAACAGAATGTGGCTATTGTGGTGGAAAAAACCCAAAAGTAACTTATGAACAAGTTTGTGGTGGAGATACGGAACATATAGAAGTTGTTAAAGTTACATTTGATCCTAAAATAATTTCTTATGAAGACATAGCTAGATTATTTTTTAAAATACATGATCCAACAACTCTTAATAGACAGGGCCCTAATGTTGGTTATCAGTATCGATCAGAAATTTTTTACAATACTGAGGATGAAAGAATATCTGCTCAAAAAGTATTGGATGAAGTGAATAAGAAACTTAATGGAAAAGTGGTTACAGTTATCAGAAAAGAAAAAAATTACTGCAAAGCAGAAGAGTACCATCAAAAGTATTTTGAAAAACGAAGCAAAAGATGACTTTAGTTTCAACAAATTGGCTTAATGAAAATTTAAATAAAGTCAAAATTATTGACGCTTCCTGGCATTTAGTTAAAAATCGAAATGCAATTGAAGAATACAATAAGGAACATATTGAAAATGCAATTTTTTTTGACTTAGATAAAAATTCTAATCAGAAAAAAGATTTACCTCACGGCCATTTTCTCCCATCGGCAAGTGATCACGAAAAAAATATCTCGGAAATGGGAATTTCAAATAACGATAAAATTATTATTTATTGTTATAGCGATTTGATTTCTAGCTGCCGTGCCTGGTTTCAATTTCTTTATTTTGGACATGACCCAAAATTAGTTTCAGTATTAAATGGTGGAATGAAAAAATGGAAATTAGAAGGTAGAAAAGTCACAAATTTGAAAACTAAAATAATTTCATCTAAATACAGAGCTAAAGAAAATAAAAATATGATTAAAATAAAATCTCAGGTTGATGAAAATATAAATAAAAAGGAATTCACTTTACTTGATGCTAGAAGTAAAAATCGATTTTTAGGTTTAGAACCTGAGCCAAGACCTGAAATTAAAAGTGGATCTATTGAAGGATCAAAATCTATGCCTTTGCGTGAAATTGTTAATGTAAAAGATAATACGTTTTTAGATATAAAAAAATTAAGAGATATATTTAATTCAAGTGAAATTAATAGCAATAAAATAGTAATGAGCTGCGGAAGTTCAGTATCAGCGGCAAGTCTAGCTCTTGCATATTCATTAATAAATGATGATTATATTCCAAAAATATATATTGGAAGCTGGACTGAATTTGGAAGAAATAAATGAAAAGATCAAAAAAAATAACAATTGGAATAATAACATTTTTTTTATTAATTGCCATAATCATAGTCGGACGATATGGCGTGGGACTTTATTTTAAAAAAAAATTTTCTAAACGGCCACCACCGGGCGTAGTAGTTGAAGTTGTTTCTAAAAAAATTTTCAGTCAATCTCTTGAAAGTTACTGTACTTCACTTAGTAGCAAGACATCTTCTTACAAAATAAAAAAGAATGAATTATTGGAGCCAATTAAATTTAACAGCAAAGTTAGCAAAGGTGATCCTATTGCTAAATTAACAACTAAAACAATTACTGCACCTTTTTCTGGAATTATTGGAAAAAGAGGTATAAGTGGATCTAGTCTTGGTTCTCAAAATACAATTATCCTAACATTAGATGACTCAAGAATAATTTTGTGTGATTTAAAAATACCCGAAGTTTATGCGGCTGTATTAAAAAAAGATCTTAATCTAAATGCCAAATTCTCGGCATATAAAAGCAAAATATATAAAGGCAAAATTGAATCAGTGGCCTCTCGTGTTGATGCTCAAACAAGATCCATACTGGCACGTGCAAAAATTAATAATGATAAATCTGAAATAATTCCTGGTTCATTGCTTGAGATTGAAATATTTTATAATAAAAAAGAAGCGCTGAGCGTACCCGATACTAGTATTATGTATGAAGGAAACAAAAAATTTATCTATAAAATAATTGAAAATAATATAATTAAAAAAACAGAAGTTGAAACTGGAGTTCGTAACATGGGAAATCTTGAAATTTTAAATGGTCTAAATGAAAATGAAAAAATAATTGCTGAAGGATTAACTAAAGTTAGACCCGGTATGAAAGTAAAACCAATTATTAAATCACAATAAAAAATTAACAATGTTTATCACCGATCTTTCAATTCGTAGACCAGTTGTATCAGCAGTTTTTTCAATGATACTAGTCGTTTTTGGTTTATTTGTATTTTGGAAACTACCAGTTAGAGAATTGCCCTCAGGTCTACAACCTCCTGTAGTTCAGGTACAAGTGGATTACAAAGGAGCTTCCGCAGAAATTATTTCTAGTGAAATAATTGAAATAATTGAGGATGTAATTGGCGGAGCGGAAGGAATAAAAAATATTGACTCAACTGCAGAAAATGGGAGAGCTACGATAAAAATTGAGTTCGAAACATCCATCGATCTTGACTCTGCAGCTAATGATATAAGAGATAGAGTAAGTAGAGTTGCAGATAATCTTCCTGAAGATGCTGGCGCTCCAGAAATACTTAAACAAAGCGCTGGTTTTACTACTTCAATGTGGCTTTCAGTTTCCTCAACAACTTGGAGCGATCTTGAAATTGGAGATTATACGCGACGATACCTAGTAGACAATTTTTCAAATGTAAAAGGTGTAGGAAGAATTTTAGTTGGAGGTCTGCGTGAATTGAGTGTCAGAATATATATCTCTCCAACCAAATTAGCTGCTAATAATTTAACAATACAAGAAGTAGAACAAGCTTTAAGAAAAGAAAATATTAGTCTTCCTGCTGGTAGTTTGGAAGCTAATAATATTGATTTAACAATTAATCTTGATAAAGCATATAAAGATTTATCTTCAATAAAATTATTACCTATAAAAAAAACCAAAAACAGTGTTATACGTTTAGAAAATATTGCCGAAGTAAAATATGGCCCTGTGTCTGAAAAAACTCTTTTCAAGGCACAAAGCAAAGACGGGCAACCTAATGAAAAAGTAGTTGGCATAGGAATTTATGCAAAAAGTGGAGCTTCCACAGTAGAATTATCAAAAAAAGTAAGAATACGAATCAAACAAGTACAACAAACACTACCTGAGGGATTAAAATTAGGCGTCTCCTTTGATAGAGCTACTTATATTAATGCCGCCATAAATGAAGTATATAAAACACTAATAATAGCTTTTATTTTAGTAGTAATAATTATTTATTTATTTTTAGGAAACATAAAAGCTGTTATTGTTCCTGCTGTAGCCTTACCAGTTAGTTTAATATCAGCCGCTTTAGGCTTGTGGTTATTTGACTTATCTATAAATATATTCGTTCTCTTAGCAGCAATTTTAGCAATAGGAATAGTGGTAGATGACTCTATTATAATGACCGATGCAATTTACAATAGAGTGGAAAACGGGGAAACTCCTTTAGTAGCTTCTGTTAATGGTTCAAAAAGTGTAACCTTTGCAATCATTTCAACTACATTAGTTTTGGTTGCGGTTTTTTTACCATTAATATTTATAGAGGGAATATCTGGCACGCTTTTTAAAGAAACAGCAATAGCTTTAACATTCGCAATAGTTGTTTCGTCTTTTGTAGCTTTAACTCTTTCACCAATGCTTGGAAGTAAGTTTCTTAGCAAAAATGTAAAAAAATCTAAAATAGTTTTAAAATTTGAAAAATATTACAATACTTTTTTAGAATTTTATTCTGAAACATTAAATTATTGGATCAATAAAAAAAAACTTATTATTGCATTTATGTTTTTTACTGTAATAGTATCAGTATTACTGTTCAATTTTTCTAAAAAAGAATTATTACCACAAGAAGATAGAGGAGTTTATTTAGTTATAGGTAAAACTGATGAAGGTAGTTCTTTTCAATATACCGCAGATAAAGCTGAGGAAATAGAAAGAAGATTAATTCCTTTAATAAAAAAAGAAGGAGAATCTTACAAAAGAGTAATTATGAGAGTGCCGGGATTTGGAAGAGCAAGCAAATCTTATAATAGTTTTATTATTATAGCTTTGCTAGATGATTGGAAGGAAAGGAGCGAGAGTGCAGTAACCATTATGAGAAAAGCTATAGGAAAAATTGTTACTGTTCCACAAGCGCTTGCTTTTCCTATATCTCCACAAAGTATCAGAGTAAGTAGTTACAATAAGCCAGTGCAAATGGTTTTGTTAGGTAATGACTATGATCAGCTAGAAAAATGGCAAAAATCAATCATGATGGAACTGAGAAAAAATAAAAATTTAGCAGCAATTGAATCTGACTATTCAAAAAATAAACCAGAAATAAAACTGCAAATAAATAGAAAAAAAGCTCAGGATTTAGGAGTTTCAATTCAATCTATTGGTTCAACAATAAGTACACTTTTTTCTGGAAAAACTGTTACAAAATTTAATAGATTAGGAAAAGAATATCCTATTATTCTTCAAGCTGATATTGAAAATAGAAAAAGAAGTGAAAGTTTAAGTAAAATTTTTGTTCGCTCAGATTCTACAGGAAAATTAATTTCTCTTGCAAACCTTGTTGAATTTAAAGAAATAGGATCAGCAAAAATTCTTGCACGTTATGATCGACAGCGCGCAGTAACAATCAGTGCTAGATTAGTAGGAAATTATACGCTCGCCGAAGCTTTGAACTATATAGAAAAGATAGCGAACAAAAATGCTCCGGAGGCTAGAATTGAATGGAAAGGAAAATCTGAAGAGCTTAAAGAAACAAGCAACGAACTATTTATTATATTTGCATTAGCTTTATTAACAGCGTTTTTAGTTATGTCAGCAAACTTTAATAGTTTTATTCATCCAGCAGTCATTATGCTTACAGTTCCATTAAGTGTATTTGGAGGAATTATTTTCATTTTACTTTTTAATTCAAGCATTAATATTTTTTCTCAAATCGCTTTAGTAATTTTAATTGGAATTTCAACAAAAAATTCTATTTTAATTGTAGATTGGGCAAACCAATTAAGAAGAACTGGAAAAAATATTCAAAGTGCTGCAGTAGAAGCGTGTAGAAAAAGATTTCGTGCAATCATCATGACATCTCTTTCAACTATGATAGCCATGGTCCCATTATTAATTGGAAACATTGGCCCAGGTGCTGGCGAAGGAAGTAGATTGGCTGTAGGATCAACAATATTTGGTGGAATGCTTATATCAACTTTCTTTACTCTTTATGTAACTCCCACAATGTATATTCTTCTCACAAAGAATACGGAAAGAATTGACGCTATTGATATTCAGCTGAGCAAAGAACTTAAAAGATAATATATTTTTTATTTAAATTTTTTTCACACTTCGATAATTGGCTTTTATAAATTTTAGATTGTTTTTGAACACTTTTTGCAAAAATAATTGCTTTTTTATCGTACTTGTATGATTTTTTTGCGTAACTTCCCCAACCTAAATAATAATTTAAATATTGTTTATACGAATCGTTAATAGGTATTTTATTAATTTTTTTTGTTTTATTAATATACCAACCTATAAACATTACTGAATCTCTAAAACGTGTACGCAAAGCCAAAGGGTTTTTTGTTTCAGTTTTATACAATTCCCAAGTTTTTTTAACTGCCTGAGAATAACCTAATGAGCTAGATGGTCTTTTATAAGGAACTATTTTAAATAATTTTGTTCTTGGAGGTCTAGCCCATCTTTTAAATCCTGATTCTTTCTTAACAAAAGCCAAAATAATATGAAGTGGAACACCATATTTTTCTGAGCTTTTTTTTGCTGATTTATACCAAAGATAATTCTGATCAAAAATTTTGCAAGCATTTTGAGGATATTTGGGTACAGTGGAGCAAGCAGAAATAAAGAATAATACAATTACTAAATAAAAATTTTTTTTTCGAATCACTTAGATATTATAAATTATTAACAAACTAAATAAACTCGGACTTAGCTTTTTCACTAAGCTCACTCATCTTTTTTCTTATATCTTCATCTAAAATATTTTGATCTTTTAAATCTGCTTTAATCTTTCTGAAAACATCTTCATCACCCACTTCTTGGAAATCGGCTTTAATTACAGATAGTATGTATTCTTTTTCCTGTTCCGCATCATAACCAAGTTTTTCTGAAACCCATTGACCAAGATATTTGTTTCTTTTAGCAGCAACTTTAAATTGCAATTCCTGATCCTTTGCAAATTTTTTTTCAAAACTTTTTTCTCTTTCGTCAAATTTGTTCATTATTTTTTACTAAATAAATTTTTACTACAGAATAAGCAATTATAACACCTAAAATATTACTAATTAAATCTACTAACTGAAAAGATCGATTAGGTATTATGAGTTGAAATAACTCAAGAACTACAGATAAAAACAATAAACTATAAAATGTTTTTTTTAAATTTTTATTTTTTTGATAAAGAAATAATCCAAGAAGCGAAATGTAAACATAAGCTATAAAATGATTAATAGTTGTTCCAACGTGATTGCTAAACAGATTCGGTTGTTGAGAAAAATCCCCATAAAAAAAATACCCTAGAAGACTACCGGGATAAAGTGAAATGACTATCAGGCATGACACTGATATATAAAAAATTATTTTTATAAATATTATCACTTTATTAATATACAATAGTTTAAGTGAGTCGTATTATATTTTATAAAAAATGAGCAATTTAATTTTAATTAGACACGGCACAAGTTTATGGAATAAGGAAAAAAGATTTACTGGGTGGGTTGATGTTGACTTACATGAAGAAGGAGAATACCAGGCGGAAAATGCTGGCAAATTAATTAAAGATTTGCAAATTGATTTTCATGGGTATTTTACCTCGCAATTAAAAAGAGCTATAAATACTTTAAATATAATTTTAAAAATTTTGAATAGGTCTAATAGTGTAGTCAACAAAGCCTGGGAGTTGAACGAAAGACATTATGGCAATCTAACTTCTTTAAATAAAGATGAAGTGATAAAAAAATTTGGTTTTGAACAAGTGCGTATATGGAGGCGCAGTTTTGACAAGCGTCCACCACCAATTGAAAAAAACCATCCATATATAAATGAAATAAAATCTAATATTTTAACTGAATCTTTGGAAGATACAGTAAAAAGAGTTATTCCCTATTTTGATAAAAATATATTGCCAATAATATTAGAGAAAAAGAATGTATTGGTTTCATTTCATGGCAATAGTTGCAGAGCACTATTAATGAAAATTTTTAATATTTCCAAGAAAAACATTATTGAATGTGAAGTGCCTACTGGTAATCCGCTTTTAATAAGGTTTGGAAACAATTTAAAAATACAAGATTATAAATATCTTGATGCGAAAAGAGCAAAAAAAATATTATTTGACGTTTAATTTTCTTTCCAATAACTGATTATAGATATCTAACGTACTAACATGTAAAAAATCATTTTTACTCTCTAAACCAAACAATTTATTGTTTTCAATTAAATTGTCCCAAATTTTATTTATAGAAAAAACTTTTTCTTTAATATTGGCAAATACTCCTGGTTCTATAATTTGCAGGCCTGTATAAATATAATTTAATTCACCAATTCTGTTAACTAGTATATTTTTTAAACTAAAATCTCCTTTGAGCGATATATCAAAACTTTTTTTTTTGTTAACTAGAAGAAGAAAGCATGACATTTTTTTTTCAAAAAATAACTTTTTCATCAATTTCAATTCATTCAAGTAATGAAAATTCCATATTGTGTCAGGATTAATAATCAAAAATGCATTGTTTGAAAAATGATTTATAGCATTCAAAACACCGCCGCCCGTCTCTAAAATATTTTTCTCTTCTTTGACTATGTTAATTGTTAAATTAAAATTATTTTTTTTTATATAGTCAATAATTTGTTCTGACAAATAATGCACATTTATAATAACTTTTTTTATTCCAAATTGTTCAAGAAACTTTAATGTATTTGATAACAGTGTTTCGTTTCCAATTTTTAATAAAGGTTTTGGATAATTAAGAGTTAGTGGTCTAACTCGTTTGCCAAATCCTGCTGCAAGTATCATTGCTTCTTTAATCATTTTCCCATAAAAAAAATATTAGAAATGAATTGGTCTTTTATCAACAGACATTGCTGCTTCCTTGATAGCTTCGCTGTGAGTAGGGTGAGGATGGCATGTTCTTGCTATATCTTCCGCACTTGCTCCAAATTCCATAGCAATTGCTAATTCGGATATCATAGTCCCGGCCACCTCACTAATGATCGAAACACCTAAAACTTTATCAGTTTTTTCTTCTGCAATTATTTTTACGAAACCCTCGCTTTCATTATTAACTTTTGCTCTTGAATTGGCTAATAATGGAAATTTTCCTATTCGATATGCTATTTTTTCATTTTTAAGCTGTTCTTCTGTTTTTCCTATTGAAGCTACTTCGGGCGAAGTATAAACAACTGCAGGTATAACATCATAATTAACATGACCAGCCTGACCTGAAATAATTTCTGCTACAGCTATACCTTCATCCTCAGCTTTGTGAGCTAGCATTGGACCCTTGTTGATTACGTCACCAATAGCATAAATATTTTTAATTGATGTTTCAAATTTTTCGTTAACATAGATTTTTTTTTGTTTATCTAGTTTAATGCCCATTTTGACTATATCTTGACCAATATTTGCTTTTCTTCCCACCGCAACCAAAACTTTATCGCACTCTATTGATTCTGTTTTTTTGCTTTTATTATTTATAAAATCAACTATAGCCTGGTCTTTTTTGTAAGAAATTTTTTTTACTTTTGAATCCAATTTAAAGTTAATGCCTTGTTTGTTTAATATTTTTTTGAATTCATTCGAAATATCTTTATCCATCCCAGGAATAATATTATCCAAAAATTCAATTACTGTGACATTTGCACCCAATCTTTTCCAAACACTTGAAAGTTCTAGACCGATATAACCTCCCCCCACTACCACTAAATTTTTTGGCACTTTTTCAAAAGATAATGCTCCAGTCGAAGAAACTATGATTTTTTCATCAATTTTCACTCCAGGTAAAGATGTCGGAGTGGAGCCTGTGGCTATTACAATATTTTTGCTCTTATAACTAGTTTTTTTTCCAGAATTTTCTAAAACATTTACCGTATTACTATCTATAATTGAACCTTTTCCCTTTAAATGAATAATTTTATTTTTTTTAAATAAAAATTCTATTCCTTTAGTAAGAGTAAGAACTGACTTGTTTTTGTTTTGCATCATTTTAGACAAATTTAGTTTAATGCTACTAGTTTCAATTCCTAATTTATCAAAATCTTTCTGAGCTTTTTGATATATTTTAGATAAATTCAATAAACTTTTGGAAGGTATGCAGCCAACATTTAAACAAGTGCCTCCCAAAGTATTTTCTGTTTCGATGCACGCAGTTTTAAATCCTAGCTGAGCGGCCCTTATAGCGCAAACATATCCTCCAGGACCTGATCCGATTACTATTACATCAAAATTATTATCCATTACTAAAGATCTAGAAATAATCTACGCGGTTCTTCAAGACACTCTTTTATGGTCTTTAAAAAAGAAACTGCTTCCTTGCCATCTATTATTCTATGGTCATAAGATAAAGCTAAATACATAACTGGTCTAATAACTATATTTTCTCCAATTACAACAGGTCTTCTTACAATATTATGCATGCCCAAAATACCTGTCTGGGGTGGATTTAAAATTGGAGTTGAGAGCATAGAACCATAAATACCTCCGTTGCTTATAGTGAAAGTACCCCCTTGTAAATCATCTATAGCAATTTTTCCTTTTCTTGCTTTTTCTGAAAGCAAAAAAATATTCCTTTCGATATCAGCAAAAGACAATTCATCAGCTTTTTTTAACACAGGCACAACCAATCCCCTATCCGTTCCAATCGCAATTGAAATATTATAATAATTTTTATAAATAATATGATTGTTTTCTATTTCTGCATTTATTGCAGGAAAATTTTTTAATGCTACTACAGACGCTTTAACGAAAAAAGACATAAAACCCAACTTAACGGAGTACTTTTTCTGAAAATCTTCTTGATAATCTTTTCTCATTTGCATTATATCTTGCATATCAACTTCATTAAAAGTGGTTAACATGGCCGCGCTATCTTGAGCTTCTTTTAACCTTTTAGCTATAGTAACTCTTAACCTTGACATTTTTACACGCTCTTCAACACCATGCGTAATTTTTCTCTTTGAAGGTTGAGGTATATTTCCCATTAAATTTATTAAATCCCCTTTGGATATTCTTCCTGCTTTTCCTGTTCCTTTTATATTTGATATGTCAATATTTTGTTCTTCAACAATTTTTCTAACTGATGGGGATAACTGTTGTCTTGTTTTAGGAGGTATATACTTCTCTTCTATTTTTTTTTCATCAACTTCTTCTGCCAAAGTATCAAGAATTAAAGTTCCATTAGATTGTTCTTGTTCTTTTGCATCTATAAGATTTAGGGGCTCTTCTTTCTCTAAATTTTTCTTTTTAATTTTTTTTTCATTTTGTTTTGGAAGTTCTTCTTTTCTAGTTTTTTTTGGCGGGGTATAAGAATGTTTTTCTTCTTTTTCATTTTTTGGTGATTGAACTGAACTTGATTTCCCAATTTCAACAACACCTAATAATGCGCCAACTTTTACAGTATCACCTTCTTTCACTTTAATAGATAAAAGGACCCCCTCTGTAGGTGATGGAACTTCTACGTTCACTTTGTCAGTTTCTAATTCCACTAGAGGTTCGTCTGTATTTACTTTTTCTCCAATTTGTTTGAGCCACTTGGATACTGTGGCTTCCGTTATGGATTCTCCTAAAGATGGTACTAAAATTTGATTCGCCATATCTAGCTAAGTACCTTTTCTATTATTTTTTTTTGTTGCGCAAGATGTTTTTTTAGATATCCCGTTGCCGGTGAAGCCGCTGGTTCTCTACCAATATAGTTAACTTTCTTATTTTCTGCCTTTATATGGTTTAATGTCCAATCAATATAATCTCTTACGGTGTTCCAAGCTCCCATATTTTGAGGCTCCTCTTGACACCAATAAAATTTAGCATTTTTTTTGAATCTTTTTAATTCTTTAGCTAAAGTTTTTACAGGAAATGGATATAATTGCTCTATTCTGAGAAAAAATACACTATCATTTTTTATTTTTTCTCTAGCTTCTAACAAATCAAAATAAATTTTCCCAGAACACAAAACAACCTTCTTAATTTCTTTATCTTTCTTCAATTTAATTAATCCATACTCTTTCAGTTCCGCGTGATCTTGTAAAATCCTATGAAATGTATTTTTTTTCGTAAAATCTTTTATATTTGAGACGCATCTTTTGTTTCTTAATAAAGATTTGGGTGTCATAATTATTAATGGTTTCCTAAAATCTCTATGTATTTGTCTTCTTAAAGCATGAAAGTAATTTGCAGGAGTAGTACAATTCATAACTTGAATATTTTCTTTAGCGCATAATTGCAAAAATCTTTCTAATCTAGCAGAAGAATGTTCTGGGCCCTGCCCTTCATAGCCATGTGGCAATAACATTACTAAACCACTTGCTCTTGACCACTTCCTTTCACCTGAGGTGATAAACTGATCTATTATAACTTGTGCTCCATTAGCAAAATCTCCAAACTGAGCTTCCCATACTACCAAGGTAGTTGGTTCTACAAGAGCATACCCATGTTCAAAACCTAACACAGCAAACTCTGAAAGTAAGCTATCAATTACCTCAAATCTTTTTTGTTTTTTAGAAATATTATTTAATGGAGTATAATAACTATTGTCCTCTTGATCGCGTAGTACTGAATGTCTTTGGCTAAATGTTCCTCTTCCAGAATCTTGACCTGAAAGTCGTACTGGATATCCTTCTTCTAACAAGGTAGCGAATGCCAACTGTTCAGCTGTTGCCCAATCAAATCCACTTTGGCTTTCAAACATCTTGCTTTTATTTTCAAAAATCTTTTTTATCGTTGGATGAACATTAAAGTTCTTTGGAATATGGGTAATTTTTTTACCAATTTTCTCAATCGTCTCTAAACTTGCTCCTGTAATTCCTCTTTTATCCTTACCTTTCTCAGGTTTATACCTGGACCAAACTCCTTCGAACCACTCGATTTTTGGCTTATATTCTTTAGCAGTTTTTAATTGCTCATCTAAAAGATTTTTAAATTCTTTTTTATTATTGTTAAAATTTTCAATGGTAATAGTTCCTTCTTTGATCAACTTATCAGCATAAACTTGGAGTGTTGTTGGGTGTTTTTTAATTTTTTGATACATTTTCGGCTGCGTAAAAGATGGTTCATCTCCTTCATTATGACCAAATCTTCTATAGCAAATCATGTCAATTACTACATCTCTGTTAAACTTCTGTCTAAATTCTATTGCGATCCTAGCACAATGGACTACGGCCTCTGGGTCATCAGCATTTACATGTAAGATTGGTGCTTCAACCATTTTTGCTATATCAGATGGGTAAGGAGAGGATCTCGCAAATCTTGGATTTGTAGTAAAACCTATCTGATTATTTACAATAACATGAATTGTTCCTCCAGTGCTGTGTCCTCTAACTCCAGACATCGCAAAGCATTCTGCAACAACACCTTGACCTGCAAAGGCAGCGTCTCCGTGAATTAAAATAGGAACCACTTTTTGTCTTTTCGCGTCTTTATGAAAAAATTGTTTAGCTCGAGTTTGACCCAATACTACGGGATCAACAGCTTCAAGATGAGAAGGGTTGTCTGTTAAACTTATGTGAACCAAATTACCATCAAACTCTCTATTGGAAGAAGCTCCCAAATGATATTTTACATCCCCCGCTGATCCAGTCATAGAAGAACCTGTCTCACCAGCAAATTCATTGAATATTCTTTTGTAAGATTTTTGCAACAAGTTTGCTAATACGTTTAACCTACCTCGATGTGGCATACCAATTTTAATCTCTTTAACTCCTAACTGACCACCTCGCTTTATTATTTGTTCCAAAGCTGGAATTAGCGCCTCACCACCATCAATTCCAAATCTTTTAGTACCAACAAATTTAAGAGCTAAAAATTTTTCAAATCCTTCTGCTTGAATTAGTTTATTCAAAATAAATTTTTTACCATTTTCAGTAAAATTTAATTGGTTTTCTTTTTTTTCCATTCTTTCTCTAAACCATTTTTTTTCCACGGGATCTGCAATGTGCATATATTCAACTCCTATGCTTGAACAGTAAGTTTTTTTAAGAAATGAAAGTAATTCGTTAATGGTAACATATTTTCGGTCTAAGTACTCACCCACATAGATTTTCTTGTTGTAATCTTGTTGTTTAAAACCATGATCCGCTGGATGTAATTCATGAAGATATTTTCTTTCCATCATATGTAATGGATCAAGATTTGCTATTAAATGCCCTCTAATTCTATAAGCCCTTATTAAAGCAATAGCTTTTACGGACTGCTCCTTTTCTTTTTCGTAATTTTCTTTTGACAACAAAGTGCCATCGATTGGCAAATCTTCTTTTTCTTCGCCCTCAGCAACACTTCCTACAGAAAGAATTTTTGATCTATCATTCTTTCTAGGAGACCAGCTGGGTCCTAATATTTCTTTTATTATACTATCTTGATCTTCATTAAGACCACTGAAAAATTCTACCCAACTTTGTGGGATAGATTTTGGATTTTCTAAATATTTTAAATATAGTTCTTTAATAAAAGGTCCATTAATTCCATGTAAAAACGAAGTCTGCTCAAAAACTAAATTATCTTTATTTGATGGCATGAATATTAAAATATTTATTAGATTATTATAAAATTACTAAAACTATCTTGCAAGTTTGTCATACAAGGTTTGACCGATTTGTGTAGGCGACTCTGCAATAATAACACCACATGATTTCATTTTTTCTATCTTATCTTGCGCATTACCTTTTCCACCAGAAATAATTGCTCCTGCATGACCCATTCTTTTGCCTTTGGGGGCGGTTTTTCCAGCTATAAATCCAACAATAGGTTTTTTAACTTTTGAAGATTTAATGAATTCTGCCGCTTCTTCTTCAGAAGAACCACCAATTTCTCCAATGATTAAAATTGATTCCGTATTTTTATCTTTAAAAAATAATTCCAAACAATCTATAAAACTTGTGCCAATAATGGGATCGCCACCAATACCTATAACTGTTGATTGTCCTAATCCATTTTCACTTGTTTGAGCTACCGCCTCATAAGTAAGTGTTCCAGAGCGAGAAACAATTCCACATGATCCTTTTTTATGAATGCTTCCTGGCATAATTCCAATTTTGCATTCCTCTGGAGTAATAATTCCCGGACAATTTGGTCCTATCAGACGAGATTTTGATCTAGCAAGTTTTTCTTTTACTTTAATCATGTCCAGAACCGGAATACCTTCTGTTATACAAACAATTAATGGAATCTCATTTTCTAATGCTTCAATTATCGCAGATGCCGCAAACTTTGCTGGTACATATATCATTGTTGCATCGGCTTTAGTTTTTTTAACAGCTTCTTCGACAGAATTAAAAACTGGCCGTCCTAAATGGACTTGACCGCCTTTTTTTGGAGTAACCCCACCTACTAAATTGGTACCATAAGCAATTGCCTGCTCAGAATGAAATGTTCCGTGAGCTCCTGTAAAACCCTGGCATATTACTTTTGTATTTTTATTAATTAAAATTGACATTTGATTAGGTTGCTTCAATTATTTTTTTGGCAGCATCTGCCAAATTATTTGCTGAAATAATTTTTAAATTAGAATTTTTTAGTATCTCTCTGCCTAATTCTACATTTGTACCGGCTAACCTAACTACCAGCGGTATAGATAATTTAGTTTCTTTTGCCGCATCAACAACTCCTTGGGCAAGCACATCACATCTCATTATGCCTCCAAAAATATTAATCAAGATTCCTTTAACATTTTTATCCGATAATATAATTTTAAATGCATTAGATACTTTTTGTTTTGAAGCACCGCCACCAACATCAAGAAAATTTGCTGGTTCTGATCCGTATAACTTTATAATATCCATTGTTGCCATAGCAAGTCCAGCACCATTCACCATACAACCAATTTTTCCATTTAATTTAATATATGTTAAACCTTGCTTGCTAGCTTCTGTTTCAATTAAATTTTCTTCATTAGTATCTTTTAAAGACAGTATATCTGGATGTCTGTATAAAGCATTGTCATCAAAATTAATTTTTGCATCCAGACATATCAAATTATTATCCTTTGTTAATATTAGTGGATTAATTTCTATAAGATTAGCATCTTTAGTAATTAAAATTTTGTAAATTGATTGAATAAGCCCAGAAGCTTGTTTTTTTAAGTTTTCAGATAAAGCAAAAGGTTTTAGTATTTTTGTAATATTTTTCTCGCTAACTGACTCAGTAAAATCTATTTTAACAGTAGAAATTTTATCTGGATTTTTTTTGGCAACTTCTTCTATATCCATTCCGCCTTCGGCGCTTGAAATAAAAGCAATTTTTGCACTCGATCTGTCTACCAAACAAGATAGATAAAATTCTTTCTTAATACTACAGGTCTCTTCTAAATAAAGTCTTTTTACTTTTGTTCCAACTGATCCTGTTTGATGGGTAACCAGATTTTTATCAAACATGTTTTTTGCTTCTTTTATTAATTCATCTAAGTTTTTGGTTAATTTAATACCACCTGCCCTACCTCTTCCTCCTGCGTGAATTTGGGCTTTAACAACAATATCATTTGTATGTAATTGCTTAATTTTTTCATTTATTTCTTTGAGGTTAAAAATTACTACCCCATTAGGTATAAGCACACCGAATTTTTTAAGTATTTCTTTTGCTTGATGTTCGTGAATATTCATTTCTCTTTTGGAGTAATTAACACAATATTACCTCTTTTTATATTAAGATTTAACTTTAACAATTTACAGTATTGATCTAATCTTGTATTTTTAATAAAACAAATGAAAAAAAACAAATAAGATATTACTGGCTATGAAGGTTCAATTTTTGTTAAAAAATACAGGCATGTATGAACGACTTGGAATAATGACACTTTCAAGTGTTCTTAAGCAGAAAGGCCATGAAGTTAAGTTAAACTTAACTGAAGAATCTGATGAAGAACAAATACTTAAACATATAAAAAATTATAAACCAGATATTCTTGCATACAGCATTATGACTGGGGAACATATTTATCATATTGAGTTAAACCAAATGGTAAGAAGTTATTATGATAAAAATGTTATTTCGGTTTTCGGGGGTCCGCACCCTACTTATTGTCCTGAAATGATCGAAAAAGAAGGCGTTGATGCAATTTGCAGAGGCGAAGGCGAAATTTATTTTCCTGAACTAGTAGAAAAATTAGAACAAGGTAAAGATTATTATGAGACTAAAAATTTCTGGTTTAAGAAAAAAGATGGAACAATTATAAAAAATAAAATGGGAAAACTTGTACCTGAACTAGATAGCAATCCAGAACCTGATAGAAAGTTGATGTACGATGCCGATAAAGCATTGAGAGTTAGAGGCACTAAGTTATTTATGGCTACCAGAGGATGTCCTTATCAGTGTACCTACTGTTTCAATCACGCTTACAATGCATTAACTAAAGGAACTGGCGAAATGATTAGATCTCGTTCAGTCGACAGTATAATTAAAGAAATAAAAGAAGTTAAAGAAAATTATTTTATGGACAGAGTAAATATTGACGATGATATATTTTTATTAAAACCAAAAGGATGGCTTGAAGAGTTTGCAGAAAAATATCCGAAAGAAATTGGACTCCCGTTATATTGCAATATACGACCAGAATTAGTTAATGAAAAAACTGGATATCTTTTAAAAAAAATGGACTGCCAGCGTGCCGCTATGGGAATTGAATGTGGTAACAATGAGGTTGCTAAAAAAGTGCTTAAAAGAAACACAACAAATGAAAAAATTGTAGATGCAGTTAGAATTTTAAAAAAGAACAATGTAAAAGTTAAGCTACACAATATAATTGGTTTACCAGTTGAAGATCCATTAAAAGTAGATTTTGATACCTTAGATTTTAATATTAAATTAAAACCACATGTAGCAGGATGTTCAATACTTTACCCTTATCCAGGAACAGAAGTAAGTCACTTAGCGAAAGAAATGGGAATGTTTGATGGCAATCATGAAAAAGTTCAAATTTCTAATAAATCGTCATCTAACATGCAGTTCGGTTCAAAAAAAGAACAACGAATGATAAATAATTTTCATAAGCTTTTTCCAATAATAGTAGAATGGTCTTTTTTAAGACCATTTACTAAATTTTTGATTAAATTACCATTTGCTTGGTTTTATACTTGGATTTACTTTGCATTTTATGGTTACAAATATATTGTTCAATCTTCTATTAAGGGAATTATAAAAAATTTCATACATTATTTGATTTTTTATTTTAAATATGTCTCAAGACTTGAAAAAAGAATAAAATTTAATACCTCACCAAAAAAAACAAATTTAAATATAGAAAAAGAACAAAAACTTTACATGCACTAAATTATTTTTTTAGTTGCATTTTACAATTTCATGAATAGAAAGAAGTTCATCTATTACATCACTTTTTAAGCAGATATTATCTAAATGAATTTTAAATTGGTCGATATTAATATTTTCATTAGGTTTGCTTTTAATAATATAAATTACTTCTACTAAGTTTGATTTTAAATTTTTATTAAAAAAATCTTTATAATAATTAACATATTTATTATTTCTTATTGGATAAATATTTCCATGATAAAGACTCCATCTATTTGGTAAATTTAAATCTTCCTCGAGAATTAAAGAAAGGAACTGATAATGGGTAATTACCATTTTTTTTCTTTTGTCATTTTTTAATATCTCTATTGCATTATTTATTAAATTAATTTCTCTTATTGGATCTTTTGGATAGTAGGGTGTTATCCATTTAAGATTATTTAATTTATTATTGATCAAGCTGGCATCCAATGCTTTACTTAGATCAACATGTTGCAAATCCATAAATTTTCTTTTTGAGTTGTATACATTATGATATTTGATTGTTGTAAAAATTACTAAAATCAACACAAAAAATTGGATAATTTTCTTTTCTGAATAATATTTTATTAAATATAAATGAGTAAAACCTGCCAATAAAGAGATCAATGAAAAAATATAGGTTTGATTGGCTGTAATCAGTTGATGAAAAATGAATATTATTGTAGATAAAACCAAAATTAAATTTACTATAATTTCACTTTTAGTTAATAAAAATTTATTTTTTTTAATGTAATTTATAAATGTTATAAATATTAAAAATAAAATAAAAAAATGTATAAATTTAAAATGGTGAACAATTCCTCTAAATGTAAATTTGCTCCCTATAGACACAAAAGCTCTCTCACCACCAGCATATCTTTCTGCGCCAATAGTCAAAGGAAATAAAATATATTGTACTATAAAATCTTTTATGGGTATTTTAAAAATTAAAAAATATAGAACTAGTAGAAATAAAATTGAAAGACATCCTAAAATAAAATAATAAAATTTTTTATAACTAAAATTTTTTATAAAATAAACAGAACCAAAAATTATTATTAGTAAATTTATATATGACGAAGGAACTTGCTGACTTAGAAAAGCAAATACCATAAAAATTGGCAGCAAAAACCAATATAAGTTTGATTTGGTTTTTATTGCTAATGTAAAAACTAATAGCGAAATTAAGGAAAAAATAAATGCATGATGATAAGCAAATGGCGTCCCCGCCACCGGATAACATAGAACACTAAATAAAATAGAATAAAAAAAACTTAGATAAATATTTAGGCCATGCTTGTACAATGAAAAAAACACAAAAAAAGAAATCAAAAAATTGAAAACTGAAGCATGTAAAACATAACTAGACCATTTCAATCCAAATAATTTAAAAAAAATAGCTTGAATGTAATCAACCAAAGGTCCCGTAAAAATCCAAAAATCCTTAAATGGGTGTTTATCTTGTAAAATGTTATAAGCAGTATCGAAGAATCCCAAGGTATCCATTGGAAATATACCAATGTTCCCATAAAAATTATTTATTGTAATTGAAAAAATGCCTAATAATAAAAACAAAACAATTTTTATACTTTTATTATCACTATTTATTATCATGGAATTTACAATTTGATACACTACACTATTTAAACGGAAACAAATAATGAAAATATTAAAAAAAGTTAAATTCTCAAAAAACCAAAATAGAATGAAGGCTGTTGGTAATGTTGAGGATGCACTAAATTATTTTAAAACAAAGAAAAATAAAAATTTATATTTTTTAACAAAAAATAGATATGAGTGGATGAATAATTATATAAAAATAGATGATGTAGGCTTGGAAGTTGGCGCTGGACCTGGTTTATCAAAAGAATTCATTAAAAATAATAATTTAAAAATTAGTGATTTTTCAGATCATAAACATTTGGATTACAAAAACGTTGATGCTCAAAATACTAAATTTGAGAGCAACACCTTTGATTTCGTAATAGCATCAAACATGATACACCACATTCCATATCCAATAAAATTTTTTAGAGAAATACATAGAATTTTAAAAAAGGATGGCAAATTAATAATTCAAGATGCTTATTGCTCTATTATATTTCAAATTGTCACGATAATTATGAGACATGAAGGATATGATTTTACAAAAGACGTCTGGAGCGAAAAAATTCCTGTAACTGATGAAGAGGATTTATGGTCTGGAAATATTGCTGTACCACACCTAGTATTTGACAATGTAGATATATTTAATAAAAATTTAGGATCCTTATTTAATATTGAACACGAAAATTTTTCTGAATGTTTTTTGTTCTTAAACTCGGGAGGAGTATGCTCTAAAACTTTTTATATACCTTTGAATAATTTTTTATTAAAATTAGTAAATAAAGTTGATAATACGCTTACAAAATTATTTCCAAAAATTTTTGCTATGGGAAGACAACTAGTTTTAAGAAAAGTGTAATATTATAAATTTTTATCTATATTTTTTGCTGCTTTATACAGGTCCTGCACAGTTTTTATAGATAAATTAAATTGTTCTTTTTCCTTGCTAGATAAATCAATCTCAATAATTTTTTCAGCTCCATTTTTACCTATTACTACAGGAACCCCAGCATATAAATTATTTACACCATATTCTCCATTAAGATAAGCCGCGCACGGTAAAGTTTTTTTCAAATCCTTAATATAAGATTCAGCCATTTCAACGCCAGATGCTGCTGGTGCATAAAACGCAGATCCTTTTTCTAAAAATTTTATTATTTCAGCGCCTCCTTTACGAGTTCTGCCTATAATTAAATCTAATTTTTCTTTTTGGATCATTTGAGTCAAAGGTTTTCCATCTATTTTAGTATAATTTATCATTGGAACCATAGTATCGCCATGACCACCCAATACTAAGCTATCTATATCTTTTACTGGAACTTTTAGTTCTTGAGACAGAAAATATTTAAATCTTGAAGTGTCTAATATTCCAGCCATTCCTACAACTTTATTTGTTGGTAAGCCTGAATATTTTTGAAAAGCCATAACAATAATGTCTAAAGGATTTGTAATGCAAATTACAAAAGATTTTGGTGAATTTTTTTTAACTCCTTCCGCGACTTGCTTTATTATTTTTAGATTTATTTCTAATAAATCATCTCTAGTCATCCCAGGTTTTCTAGGAACTCCAGCTGTTATAATGATTACGTCAGAATTTTTAATATCTTCATAATTATTTGTACCAATAAGATTGATATTTTGACCATCAACTGAAGTTGATTGGGCTATATCTAAAGCTTTACCTTTAGCAATATTTTCAGCTACATCAAAAAGTACTACATCTGCAAGCTGTTTTGTGGTTATAAGATGTGCTAATGTTCCTCCAATTTGACCTGCTCCTATAAGTGAAATTTTTTTTTTCATAAAAATTAATTTAATATTGGCATAACAAATTCGGGATCTGTTGCTATTCCTTTAGGCCACTTTGAAGTTATAGTTTTTAACTTAGTATAAAATCTAACTCCTTCTGGGCCATGCATATGTTGATCACCAAACAACGATCTCTTCCAGCCTCCAAATGAATGGTAAGCAACAGGTACAGGTATAGGTATATTAATACCAACCATTCCAATTTTTATTTTGCTGGCAAAGGTTCTTCCTACATCACCGTCACGAGTATATATACTTGTTCCATTTCCAAACTCATGCTCGTTGACCAAATTTATTGCTGTTTCAAAATCTTTTACTCTAACTACGGAAAGGACTGGGCCAAAAATTTCTTCTTTATAAATTCTCATTTCTTTATCTACATTATCAAAAAGACATCCTCCTATATAAAAACCTTTTTCAAAACCTTGAAGTTTTATATTTCTTCCATCTACAACAAGTTTTGCTCCTTCCTTTACTCCGAGATCTACATATCCTCTAACTTTTTCTAAATGTTGTTTTGTAATCAATGGTCCCATTTCCGAATTTTTATCTAATCCAGGACCAACCTTTAAAGATTCAACTTTTTTGGCAAGTTTGTTTACAAGTTGATTTCCAACCTTACCAACAGCTACTGCAACTGATTGAGCCATACATCTTTCACCTGCTGATCCATAAGCGGCACCCATTAAACCATTAACCGCTTGATCAAGATCGCAATCAGGCATTACAACACAATGATTTTTAGCTCCCCCTAAAGCTTGAACTCGCTTTTCATTTTTTGCAGCATTTTCATATATATATTTTGCTACAGGCGTAGATCCAACAAAACTAATAGCGGCTACATCTTTATTAGTTAATAATGCATCGACAGCTTCTTTATCTCCATTAACTACATTTAAAACTCCATCAGGCAATCCTGCTTCTTTAAATAGTTGTGCTAGTTTAATTGAACAAGATGGATCTTTTTCACTAGGCTTTAAAACAAAAGTATTTCCACACGCAATAGCTATTGGAAACATCCACATTGGAACCATTGCTGGAAAATTAAAGGGTGTAATACCTGCACAAACACCTAGCGGCTGTCTAATTGACCAACTATCAACATCTGTTCCCACATTTTCTGTAAACTCACCTTTAAGAAGATGAGGTATTCCACACGCAAATTCTATTACTTCTAATCCTCTAGTTAATGAACCTTTTGCATCTTCATAAACCTTACCATGTTCAGAAACTATGAGTTTAGTTATTTCATCTGAATATTTTTCTATTAATTCTTTATATTTAAAAATTACTCTTGCCCTCTGCGCCGGAGGTTTTCTAGACCAATCTATAAAAGCTTTTTTTGCTTTTTCTACAGCTAAGTCTATATCAGCCTTAGAAGCTAAAACAACCTCTGCTGTTTGTTCGCCGGTAGCTGGATTAAATACTTTGGATTTTTTCTTTGAAGATCCTTTAGTTATTTTTCCATCTATAAAATGTTCAATTGATTTCATTTCTGTCTAAAATGATTTAATTAAGCTTCTAGCTTGTTGCAAGCATTTTTTTAATTGAACCTATAGCTCTTGCTGGATTCAAGCCTTTTGGGCAAGAACTGGTACAATTCATTATGGTGTGACACCTATATAATTTAAGTTTATCAGCTACCATTTTTAACCTTTCTTTTTTTTCATCGTCTCTACTATCTGATATCCAGCGATACGCTTGTAGTAAAACTGCAGGTCCTAAATAACTTTCCCCGTTCCACCAATAGCTTGGGCAAGCAGTTGAGCAGCAAGCACACATAATACATTCATATAAGCCATCGAGCTTTTGTCTATTTTCCTTAGATTGATTAATTTCATTTTTTTGAGATTTAGATTTTTTTATTTTTAACCAAGGTTCTATTGATTCATACTGTTTATATAATGTGCTTAAATCTGCTACCAGATCTTTCACAACCTTTAAATGTGGTAGAGGAAAAATATGCAAATCACCCTTTATATCTTTATGCGATTTCATACAGGATAGCGTGTTTTGACCATCAACGTTCATAGCACAAGATCCACATACACCATGTGCACATGATTTTCTAAATGTTAAAGATGAATCTATTTCATTTTTTATTTTATTTAGAATATCTAATACTTTGTTTCCACATGTATTTAAGTCTACTTCAAAGGTATCTTCTCTGGGGTTTTCATTTTTTTCAGGACTCCATCTATAAATGTGAACTATTTTTATATTTGAAGATCCTGTTTTATCTTTAAAATATTGTCCTTTTAAAATTTTAGAATTTTTCGGAAGATTAAATTTTACCATTAATAAACTCTTTCTTTGGGTGGAAAAGTTTGAACATCACTTGTCATTGTTGATAAATTAACTTTACGATAATTAATTTTAACTTTTTCTCCAGTGTGCCAGCTTAAGGTATGTTTCATATAATTTTCATCATCTCTTTTTGGAAAATCTTCTCTAGCATGGGCGCCTCGACTTTCCTTTCTATGATAAGCCGATTCCATAGTTGTAATTGCTTGACGTATAAGATTATCAAATTCTAATGTTTCCATTAAATCTGTATTGAAAATTAACGATCTGTCTTTAATTGATATAGATTCCATTCCTTTAAAAGGTTTTTTAATTTCATAAACTCCTTCCTTTAAAGTTTTTTCAGTTCTAAATACGGCACATTTTGATTGCATTGTTTTTTGCATTGACAATCTAAGTTCTGAAGTTTTATTTAAGCCATTTCCGTTTCTTAATTTATCAAATCTATCAAGAGATTTATCGGTTTCTGTCTGTGAAATTTTCTCATGTGGTGAATTTGGTTTTACCAATTCCGTAGCCCTCTTGGCTGCAGCTTTTCCAAAAACCACCAAGTCTATCAAAGAGTTTGAGCCTAGCCTATTTGCTCCGTGTACTGAAACACAAGCTGCTTCTCCTATAGCCATCAATCCTGGTACGGTTTTATCATTACCGTTTGACGTTATAACCTCCGCTTTATAGTTTGCAGGTATACCTCCCATATTATAATGAACTGTAGGAACTACTGGAATTGGATCCTTAGTTACATCCCGATGTACAAAAGTTTGAACAGATTCAGATATGCCAGGTAAGCGACTTTCTATAATTTTTCGATCTATATGATTAATATGTAAATGAATGTGATCTTTATTCTCTCCTATTCCTCTTCCTTCGTTAATTTCTATAGCCATTGATCTGCTAACTACATCTCTAGAAGCAAGATCTTTGGCTGTGGGCGCGTATTTTTCCATAAAGCGTTCGCCATTAGAATTTACTAAGTAACCACCTTCTCCCCTAACTGCTTCAGAAATTAAACACCCTACTCCATAAAGACCAGTTGGATGAAATTGAACAAATTCCATATCTTGTAATGGTAATCCAGCTCTCAAAACCATTCCATTGCCGTCTCCCGTACATGTGTGAGCAGCTGTAGCGGAATAATATATTTTGCCGTAACCACCGGTAGCTAAAATTGTAATATGAGATCTAAATCGATGAATAGTTCCATCATTTAAATTCCAAGCTAGCACTCCTTTACACTCTCCATTTTTCATTAACAAATCTAAAGCAAAATATTCAATGAAAAATTCTGTCTTATGTTTTAACGCTTGGCCATAAAGAGTATGCAATATTGCATGACCCGTTCTGTCGGCCGCAGCGCAAGTCCTTTGTATTGGTTCATTACCATAATTTTTTGTCATGCCCCCAAAAGCTCGTTGATATATCTTCCCATCTTTATTTCTGCTAAAGGGAACTCCATAATGTTCTAATTCGATCACGGCCTGAGGAGCTTCTTTGCACAAATATTCAATACTATCCTGATCTCCAAGCCAATCTGATCCTTTGACTGTGTCGTACATATGCCAACGCCAATCATCTTCTCCGGCATTACCTAAGGCCGCTGAGATTCCTCCTTGGGCTGCCGCGGTATGACTTCTTGTTGGAAACACTTTTGAAATACATGCAGTTTTTAATCCGGACTCACTTAATCC
>CACITE010000010.1 GCA_902589505.1 uncultured Pelagibacteraceae bacterium | reverse complement strand
AAATTGCTATGGGTTACAGAGGATATGGTTTACCAGTTAGTGAAATGGTATCTGAAGGAAATATCGGTCTAATGCATGCTGTAAAAAAATATGATCCTGAAAAAGGTTTTAGACTGGCCACATATGCAATGTGGTGGATTAAAGCATCAATCCAGGAATACATACTAAGATCGTGGAGTTTAGTAAAAATGGGAACAACTACAGCACAAAAAAAACTTTTTTTTAATTTAAAAAAAATAAAAAATCAAATTTCCCCGGATAGTACGGGCGATTTAGATATGAAACACGTTAACGAAATATCAAAAAGACTAAACGTAAATAAAGAAGAAGTTGTATCAATGAATAGAAGACTCCTTGGAAAAGAAAAATCTCTTAATGCTCCAATAAAAGATGAGGACAACACCGAGTGGCAAGACTGGTTGGTGGCCGATGAGATTGACCAAGAACTAAAGTTATCTCATAAACAAGAATTTGACCAAAGAAAAAAACTTATGAATGAGTCAATTAGTATTTTAAACACAAGAGAAAAAGAAATACTTACTGCTAGAAAATTATCAGAAAATGTCGCTACTTTAGAAGATTTGAGCAAAAAATATAATCTAAGTAGAGAGAGAATAAGACAAATCGAAGAGAAAGCCTTTGAAAAGTTGCAAAAAACTATGCTAAACGCAGCAAAATCAAGAAATTTACTTCCTAAAAATTAATTTTTTTTAAAGGGATTTTCTAAAAGAATAGTATCTTCTCTTCTAGGGCTTGTGGAAATACTTGATATTTTTACACCACAATAATTTTTAATAAAATTAATATATTTTTGAGCATTTATTGGAAGTTCTTTCCATTTTTTAATACCTTTTGTATTTTTTAACCATCCATTAAATTTTTTATATATTGGCTTTACTCTAATTTGATCATGTAAAGAGTTGGGGAAATAATCAATTTTTTTTCCATCAAGATGATACGCTACACAAACATGCAAATCTTTTAATTCATCCAAAACATCAATTTTAGTCAAAGCTATTCCGTCCACGCCAGATATAATGCATGTTTGCTTAACTAATACAGCATCAAACCAACCACACCTTCTTTTTCTATTAGTCACAGTCCCAAATTCTTTACCCCTTCTCCCAATTTTATTTCCTATTTCGTTTTTTAACTCTGTGGGAAATGGACCTTCGCCCACTCTAGTTGTGTAGGCCTTAACTATGCCAAGAACATAATTAATTGTTTTAGGACCACAGCCAGCTCCTGATGAAGCTGCTCCTGCTATAGTGTTTGAGGAGGTAACAAATGGATATGTGCCATGATCAACATCTAAAAGCATACCTTGAGCTCCTTCAAAAAGGATCACTTTTTTCTTCTTTTTAAATTCCTCTAGTTTTTTCCATACTGGTTTTGAATACTTAAGAATCTTTGAGGAAATTTTTATAAGATCTTTAATTAATTTTTTTTTATCTATACTGCTTTTTCCTAAACTTTTTCTTATGGAATTGTGATGATGTATCATTATATCAATTCTTTTTGATAAACTTTTTTTATTTGCAAGATCCATTACGCGAATTGCTCTTCTCCCTACTTTGTCTTCATAGGCCGGTCCTATCCCCCTCCTTGTTGTTCCTATTTTATCTGTATTTTTTGTATCTTCTCTTATTCCATCTAACTCTTTGTGTGGAGGTAAAATTAATGTTGCGTTTTCGGCTATATATAAATTTTTATTTGTAATTTTTACTCCCAACTTTTTCAAATGTTTAATTTCATCTAATAAAGCCCAAGGATCTATAACAACACCATTTCCAATAATGGAAATTTTATTTTTCCTAACTATTCCTGAGGGTAATAATTTTAGTTTATAAGTAATATTATTTACAACAAGTGTGTGGCCTGCATTATGACCACCTTGAAATCTTACTATCACGTCCGCTTTTTCTGAAAGCCAATCAACAATTTTTCCTTTTCCTTCATCTCCCCATTGGGAGCCTATAACTGCAACATTAGACATTGATATTTTTTAAATTAAATGAAACTAAATGATTTAATGGCCCAAACCCTCTTCCATAACCAGGCGCAGAAATTATTGCTTTGTCTACATACCTTAAAGATATTTTGCATGAGTTAATTATATTTTTCTTTTGTGACAAATATGTAGCTATAGCGGAAGACAAAGTGCAACCAGTTCCGTGAGTATTTTTAGTCCTGATTTTTCTTTTTTTAAAAATTTTTATTCCTTTTTTTGTAGCTAAAACATCAAAAATCATTTTATTTTTCAGATGACCGCTTTTTAATAGCACATTTTTTGGTCCCATGTTGAGAATTTTTTTTGCTGCCATAATCATATCTTTTTTATTAGAAATGCAAAATCCAGTTAATTCTTCAGCTTCTGGAATATTAGGTGTAACCAAAGTACATAAAGGGAAAAGTAGTTTTTTTAAATGTTTAATTGAACTATTGCTAATTAGTTTTGTTCCGCCTTTAGCAATCATTACCGGATCAAGAACAATATTTTTTAATTTATATTTTTTCAAAGTTTTATAAACAGTTTTTATTATGCTTGTATTGTGTAACATGCCTATTTTTACGGCATGGGTTCCTATATCATCTAAAATCATCGTTATTTGTTTTTGAACAAATTTTGCAGAAATTGAGTTAATGCCTTTTACACCTTTAGTATTTTGAGCAGTAATTGCTGTTAAAGCAGTAGCCACATAACTACCGAGAGCCGTTACAGTTTTAATATCTGCTTGTATACCAGCTCCTCCAGATGAATCGGAGCCTGCAATTATTAACACTTTTGACTTAGGTTTCACTATTTTATCGATCTCTTAATTATGTTGATACATTTTAGGATTAAATTTTTATTATGAGACTCACCCATAATTCTTATCTTTGGTTCGGTGCCCGATTTTCTAATTAACAATCTTCCATTTTCTTTCATTAATTTGTTTGCTTTTTTAATTGCTTTTTTGCATTTGAGTGTATTAATTATATTTTTATTTTTAACTACTACATTTTCTAATATTTGTGGCAAAGGTTTAAAAACATTAAGCAAATTACTAGCTTTTTTTCCTTTTCTAAGAGAGAAAAGAACTTCTAAGGCAACCATTAAGCCATCACCGGTAGTTGCAAATTTTCCAAGTATTATATGACCGGACTGCTCACCGCCTAAATTAAAATTTAAATTTTTCATTTTTTCTTTTACGTACCTATCTCCAACTTTGGTTCTAAAAAATTTAATTTTTTGTTTTCTTAAAAAATTTTCTAATCCATAATTCGACATCAGTGTTCCAACCACACCATTTTTTAAAATTTTTTTTGATTTCCATCTACGAGCAAGCATACCAATAATTTGATCACCATCTATAATTTTACCATTTTCATCACACATAATAATTCTGTCAGCATCGCCATCAAAAGAAATTCCAACATGTGCCTTATATTTTTTCACCGCTGATTGAATTTTAGATGGATAGGTAGATCCGCATTTATCGTTAATATTAAAACCATTAGGTTTTACTCCAATAGAAACAACCTTTGCTCCTAAGCTTTTGAGTAATTTAGGTGCAGCTATGTATCCAGCACCATTACCACAATCTAAAACTATTTTAGTTCCTTTTAATCTAAAATTATTTGGAAAATTTTTTCTTAATATTTTAATATACTTATCATTGCCATCCTCGAGTCGCTTAACTCTGCCTAATAATTTGGGATTTGAAAGTTGTTTTGTGCTTTTGGCATCTATCAACTTTTCAATTTTCTTTTCTATTTGATCTGATAATTTCATGCCATCTGGCCCAAATAATTTAAGACCATTATCATAGTAAGGATTATGAGATGCGGTAATCATAATACCCATATTTGCTTTCATTAGTTTTGTTAACATTGCAAGACCGTTGGTTGGTAAAGGTCCCAATGTAAAAATATGCATGCCTCCTGATGCTAAACCTGATACCAAAGCTGGTTCTAAAGTATATCCGGATAATCTCGTATCTTTTGCTATTATGGCAATTTGTTTTGCCTTTTTTTGATTTTTAAAATAGGTTGCGGCTGCCAGACCAAACTTAAAGAATTTTTCTCCTGTAATATTGCCCTCATTAACGGTACCTCTTATACCGTCTGTACCAAAATATTTATTGCTCATTAATTAATTTGTGTTTAAAATTTTATTAAAAACTAATATTCCTTGATTAATTTCTTTAACATTGTGAACTCTGAATAACTGAACTCCCTGTAAAAGTCCATACAACACTGATGCCAATGTTCCTCCAGTGCGATCTGGGGTATCAAATTTTGTTACTATATGTTCTATAAATCTTTTTCTTGAAGTTCCAATTAATATAGGGCATCCCAAACTATGGAAAGTAGAAATTTTTGAAATAATCCTTAAATTATGTTCTAAGTTTTTACCAAAGCCTATTCCAGGATCTATTAAAATCATCTCTCTTTTAAATTTTTTTTTTGTACAAAAGTCAATTTTTTCTTCAAAAAAATCATAAATATCTAATAATGCATCATCATATTTTGGATTCTTTTGCATAGTATTTGGCGTGCCTTGAATGTGATGTAATACAAAAGGAACTTTTTTTGAACTAACGACACTAAATGATTTTTTATCAAAATTTAAACCTGATATATCGTTAATTATATCAACACCAAACTCTATACCTTTTTTCATTACATATGATTTTCTTGTATCAAGAGATAATATTGCTTTTGGAAAAAATTTTTTTAATTTTATAATTGTTTCACTTATTCTATTCCATTCATTTTTCTCATTAATAGTCTTAGATCCTGGTCTAGTAGATTCGCCACCAATATCTACAATGCTAGCACCGTCCTTGATCATTGAGCTTGCTTGTTTGACAGCTTTAGAGGTGTTTAAAAATAGACCACCATCAGAGAAACTGTCTGGCGTAACATTAAGCACACCCATGATTTTAGGATAGTCAAATTTTAATCCACATATACTTTTTCTTTTTGAAACTATTCTCTTTAAATCAATATTTACGACAGATGCAATTTCTTTATTTAAATTTTTAAGTTCCTTAATCGAACATAAATTACTTTTTACAACTGATTTTTTTTTTCTTTGAAAAATCTCCAACTTATCAAAAGCAATATTTAAATTACCCGCTAATGGTAGCGCTTCTTTATTAATAATAAGCTTTTTAGCGTGATTTCCGTAATAAAAATTACACGGTCGTGTGTAATATTTTCTCATTAAAAATTAGTGAGCTGGTTTTGGTTTTAAACCTAGAGATCCTAATGCTGAAGAAGATTCCGCTTCTTTAACATCATCATTATTGGCCCTTTTTGGATAAATATTTTTTATAATAAGATCTTTTATTTCTTCTCCACTTAACGTTTCGTAAACAAGTAAAGCTTTAGCCAATTTATGTAAATCTTCTTTTTTTTCTGAGAGTATTTTCTTAGCTCTTTGGTATCCGTTATCAACAATTTTCTTAACTTCAAAATCAACCTTTTTTGCTGTTTCCTCAGACATATTTTGTTGTCTTGTTATTGATCTTCCTAAAAAAACTTCGTCTTCGTTTTCACCATATGATAGCGGTCCAAGCTCCGTACTCATTCCAAATTTTGTAACCATGTCTTTTGCCAACCTTGTAGCCATTTGAATATCAGATGAAGCTCCTGAAGTAACTTTTGCATGTCCAAAAATCAATTCTTCAGCAACTCTACCTCCCATTGCCTTAGATATATTTGCCTCCAAATATTCTCTTGTGTGCGAATATTTGTCTCTTTCAGGTAAAGTCCAAACCACACCTAACGCTCTCCCTCTAGGTATTATTGTAGCTTTATGTATTGGGTCTGACGCCTGTTCATTTAATGCAACTATTGCATGACCGCCTTCATGATATGCTGTTAATTTTTTATCATCTTCGGTCATAACCATCGATCTTCTTTCAGCTCCCATCATAACTTTATCTTTTGCTTCCTCTATATCTGACATCGTTACAACTCTTTTGTTTTTCCTAGCGGCTAATAGTGCTGACTCGTTACACAAATTTGCAAGGTCAGCTCCTGAAAAACCAGGAGTGCCTCTCGCTATAGTTCTCAACTTTACATCGGGACCTATATTAATTTTTTTAATATGAACTTTTAAAATTGCTTCCCTGCCAATAATGTCTGGATTTGGTACTACAACTTGTCTATCAAATCTTCCTGGTCTTAACAAAGCAGGATCCAAAACATCTGGTCTATTAGTAGCAGCAATAATTATCACACCTTCATTAGTATCGAAGCCGTCCATTTCTACAAGTAGTTGGTTAAGTGTTTGCTCTCTCTCGTCATTTCCGCCGCCAAGACCTGCTCCTCTACTTCTTCCAACAGCATCAATTTCATCAATGAAGATTATGCATGGAGCATTTTTCTTTCCTTGATCCATCATATCTCTTACTCTTGAAGCTCCTACACCAACAAACATTTCAACAAAATCAGACCCAGATATTGTAAAAAAAGGAACGTTTGCCTCTCCAGCAATAGCTCTTGCAAGAAGAGTTTTGCCTGTTCCAGGAGGACCAATTAAAAGCGCACCTTTAGGAATTTTTCCTCCAAGTTTTCTAAATTTTCTAGGATCTTTTAAAAATTCGATTATTTCTTCAACTTCTTCTTTAGCTTCGTCAATTCCAGCAACATCGTTGAAAGTTACTTTTCCTCTAGCTTCAGATAATAATTTTGCTTTAGATTTTCCGAAACCCATAGCTCCACCTCTACCACCTTGCATTTGACGCATGAAAAATATCCAAACTCCTATAAGTAAAAGCATTGGAAACCATGAAAGAAGAATACCCAATAGCGAAGGCATTTTATCTTCAATAGGCGACGCTGTGATACTAACTCCTTTTGAAGTTAATTTTTCTACTAAATTTGGATCATTCGGTGCATAGGTATTGAAAACTGTCCCATCTGACAAAACACCTTCTATATCATTACCTTTAATTTCTACTTGAACAACTCTACCTTCATCAATATTTTTCAAAAATTCTGAAAATGGCATTTTGTCCGAAGCTATGGAGTTTTTTGGATTTTGAAATAATTGAAATAGACCCACAACAAGTAGAACTATTACTCCCCACATCATTAGATTTTTTAAATTCATTCTATATTTAAGATAAGCATTATTTTTTGGTAAACAAGCGGCATTTTACCACCAAATTCTAATAAAATTATCGCTTTTCAAGCTGATATTGCATTTTTCCTATTTTCAATTCTTTTAAAATTAAAATTAAATTATCCTTTTTCTCAATTATACACCCGCCTAAAGTTGATCTAACAAATTTACCTTTTTTTAATCGATTAATTAAATTTACAATTTTTTTAGATCTTGGAGGATAGTATGTTCCTGAAACAAGTGACAAAATATCTGAAAAAGATTTAAAAATTACTTCTCCAGCTTCTTCAGTAAAAATTTGTTTACTTATTGCGCATTTATTTTTTGACAAAAAAGATGCATGTTTTCGCAAAGCTTCGTTTTTATAAAAATCTAAAGCTTCATTAGCAGAAACAAGATTATCAACAGTTTTAATAATTTTTCTAGTATCCAGTCCCTCTTTTTCCATATCTTTTTTATATTTTCTAATTCGCACTCTTAAAAATTTTTCATCTTTATTAGAAGGATCTTTAATATAGGTTTTAAAATAACTTAAAGTAACATTTTTTAAATCTGATTTTTTACAATGTAAAAAAGGTCTTACTATCTTAAGTTTATTATTGTATTGCGTATTTGTAGCCATTGAAGATAAACCTTTTAATCCGCTTCCTCTCAATAATCTTATGAAAAAATTTTCAATTTGATCATCTTCGTGATGAGCTGTAATTAAGTATTTTATTTTTTTTTTTGCACAATAATTAGAAATTAATAAATATCTGATATCTCTAGCATTTTTTTGAATATTTTTATTCGGAGTCTTTCCTGACCAAGAAAGTATTGTGCTTGATATTTTATTTTTTTTTAATAATTTCTTAACTTTTAAGGCTTCTTTTTGTGATTCTTTTCTAAGTCTGTGATCAACAATTAATGTATGAAGTTTCTTTCTATTTTCTAATGCATATATTTTGCTGAAATATGCTAGACATAAACTATCTGGGCCGCCAGACACAGCTATTGCAAAACTTTTACCTTTAATATTTGAATAAATTATACTTCTAAATTTTCCATAAAAATTTAAAATTTTATTATTTTTAATAAGAATATTACTTTTTTTAGCTTTGTTTATTGCAATTAAATTTTTTCTTTTCATATTCTGCTTTTTGAATAACAGATTGTTTAGCTTCTGGGTATTGATCTTTCACTCCTAAAATCATTGAGCATCCTTGATCCTTTTCCCCAATCTGAACCAACATGACACCTAACTTAAGCAAGTTTACCGGTGCTTTACCACTTTTTGGATATTTTTGATATCCATCCAAATATGCACTAGCAGCATCTTGGTAAAGTTGTCTTACTCTGAAAGTTTCTCCATACCAATACTGTGCATTTCCAGCAAGCTCATGTTTAGGATTATCATCTACAAATTCTCTTAAAGCTAATTCTGCTGTTTCATAATCTCCTACTTTAATAAAACTAACAGCAAATTCGTATTGCTTTTGAGGGGTGTCGTTAGGAAGAATTTTTTCTGCTCTCGGTGCTTCTTCTGTAACAACTGTACCCACTGATTCAATAGATTGTGTTTTTTGAATTTGTTCAGCCGCAGCAATATCAGCATCGGACACACCTCCTAAGTCTTGTGCTTCTCCGCTACCTGGCAATTTCTTTTTAACATTATTTTTTGCAACGTTATTATCTATTCCAGAATTTTCTAGATCTTGAAAACGAATTTGATTGTCAGACTGAACTTTGGTTATTCGATTAGATAATTTGTCTAATTTAAAATTAATTTCTTCAAAATTATTTGTTAGAATTTTAAACTGTTCTTCAAGTTCAGATAATTTAAGCAAATGCTTAGTTAAAGTATCGTTTCCTTCGTTAGATAACTCTACGCTGCTATTATCGGTTTTAGCATCTTGACTATAAACAGCCTTTTCTAAAGTTTTAATATCTTGTTGTAGTTTTTTAATTAATTCCTCTATTTCCTCAGCGTATGCTTTAAAAGAATACGAATTGGTTAGGGAAAATATTATCAACAATTTAATTATAAAAGAAAAAATTCTATTCATTTTTTTCATGTTTAGGTAAAAATAAGGCAAAAAAAAGACCCACAAAATTTTATTTGTGGGTCTTTTTAGAAATTTATTTTAATATTAGTTAGCTTTAACTGTAACTGATCTTCGATTTTGAGACCAAGCTAAAGGATTAGAACCAGAATTCACTGGTCTCTCTTTTCCATAACTAATAACATTTAGTCTGCTTCCTGAAATGCCGTAAGTCATTAAATAATCTTTGACTGCATTAGCTCGTCTTTCGCCAAGTGCCAAGTTATATTCTCTTGTACCTCTTTCGTCAGCATGTCCTTCAATCGTAAAAGTTTTATCTTTACCTTTTTTTCTCATCCAAGCGGCTTGTTTACGTAATGTGTCTCTTGATGCCGTTGTTAATGTCGATTTGTTTGTTGCAAAGAAAACTCTATCCTTAACTCCTGTAGCCAAAAACTCTACAGTTGCAGATCCAGTATAGACATCTCCCTGCATTTGCCCGCTTCCTCTTTTTTGAGTTGCGCAAGCTGTTAAAGCAATTCCTGCTAATGCAATTATTAAATACTTTCTTAAATTCACTAAAAAAACCATTTGTTGCTCCCTAATTATTTATAATCCTTTCAGACTTTGTCTAAAATCTCAATATAATATTTCAAAATAAACTTCAAGTTGCAAGTCTAATTTTAACAAAAAAAGAGCCTACTTTGATAGTAAAGACGACCAAGATGGGTCCGATCCATCAGTTTCCGTCTCTATAAGTCTTTCATTATACCCTGTCAAATCAATCGACCATAGCTTCGCGGAAAAACCTTTTCCTTGATCATCAGATTTTGTCTCTCTATAAAAAATTAAAACCCTCCCATTGGGGGACCAAGAAGGCGCCTCTTGATAATAGTTTTCTGTTAATAGTCTTTCACCAGTTCCGTCGGGCCTCATAACACCAATATAAAATCTACTTTTATGAACTTTTGTAAATGCTATTAAATCGCCTCTAGGAGACCAAACTGGTGTTCCGTATAAACCTTTTCCGAATGTTATTCTTTTTACGTTTGATCCATCGCTTCTCATCACATAAATTTGTTGTAAACCACTTCGATCAGAATTGAAGCAAATATATTTTCCATCTGGTGAATAAGATGGTGAAGTATCAATAGATGTATGATCAGTAATTTTTTCGACAACTCTTGTATTTAAATCCATTGTATAAATATCTGAATTTCCATCTTTAGCAAAACTCATAATAATTTTATTTCCATCTGGAGAAAATCTAGGAGCAAAAGTCATTCCTGGAAAATCACCCACGACTTCTTGAACTCCTGTTTCAATATCTAATAGATAGACTCTAGGTAAATTTCTAAAGTACGAAAGATAGGTAACAAGTTGATTGGTTGGGCTAAATCTTGGTGTTAAAACTAATTCATTTCCTAAAGTTAGATATTTTACGTTAGCTCCGTCTTGATCCATAATTGCAAGCTTCTTAAATCTCTGAGTTTTTTCACCAGTCTCAGAAACATAAATAATTCTTGTATCAAAATATCCTTCTTCTCCTGTCAGTCTTTGATAAATTTTATCCGAAATTATATGACCCACTCTTCTCCAATTTTTTGGCGTAGTTGAAAATGCTAGCGCAACCATTTCTTTTGCGGCAACAACATCCCATAATCTAAATTCAGCTCTTAATTTATCTTCTGTAACTGTTACTTTTCCTGTCACAAGTGCTTGTGCTTTTATCAATCTCCAATCCTCAAATCTTGGTTTAGCATGAGCTATATCTGGTTTTTGTACAAAAGATTCTTTTTTTAAAGGATTAAATAAACCTGATCTTTTTAAATTTGTTTCTATAAGTTTAGAAATTTCAGCACCTACATCTTTAATAATTTTACCTTCTTGTTTTACATCGCTAGATCCAGGCTCAACATAAAGAGGTGAAATAGCTATTGGCAAAGGTTCAAGATTACCTCTAGTGATATCAACTTCAACTAGTGAATGCGCATTATTATTCAAGTTAAATAATAAAAAGATAGTTAATAATATTTTTTTCATATCATCCTCTTAACATTTCGTTTGCATCAAAATTTAATTGTAAATCTTTCCATTTTTCGTAACCAGAAGGTGGCACTCTAAGTGGTTGACAGATTCTAATTGCTCTAAGTGCGCTTTCTGCCAAAACTTTATAAAAACCCTGACCAGGTTGATTCATTCTTGCATGGTCTAATATTTCAGATCTCAAAACTGTTCCATCTGGTTTTAATCTAAGTTTAATTCTCACCATTAAATTTTCTTGATAAGGTAAACCTAAAGGAAGGCTCCAACAACCGAAAATCTGGGCTTTTAAAGCATCTTCTTGACTTAAAGTTAATCCAGTAGCAAAAGAAGTTTTGACGTTACTTTGTGTTAGTTTTTTGCTTTTTTGCAAAGTTTCTGCACTTTCTTCTTTAGATTTATCTATAAGAGCTGCTATTTGGTTAGGATCAAAAAGTTCTTTTTTTTCAAATTCAGAGGACTGTCTTATTTGTTCCTTTACCTCTTCAGGATTTTGTTTTTTTTTAACTATCTGTTTCTTTTCTTTATTTAAATCTTCTGGTAGAGGAATTCTATCGGGTTTTTCCTTTTTTTTCTCTGCAGGAGGTGCTTGTTCAGAAACTACTCTTTTTTCTTCTTCTTTTTTTTTTATTTTCTCTAGAGTTTTTGCTGCTTTTGCAGCAAATGGTATGTTGGTCGTGTCTGTAATTTGTATCAGTTCAACAGATAAAATAGGGGGTAGATCAAGTGGAGATCTTTTCATAAATGGCATGCTTAAAGTTGTTATGATAATCATAGCCGTATGAAATACCAAAGACAAAAATATACTTCTGTTCATTTTAATTCTTATATGGCTCTGATATCAAGGCTACTTTTGAAAAACCTGCTCCTGATAGTCTACCCATAACCTCTAGTACTCTACCATAGTTAATTGTTCTGTCTCCTCTAACGTATATTCTTGTATCTGTTCGATTATTCGAAATAGCCAAAATTTTAGGAACTATTTTTTCAAAATCTACCTGGTGTTCCTGAATAAAAACTTCACCTTTGGAGTTAATTGATAAAGTTAGTGGCTCTTGATCATCAGGTAAGGAATCGGCTGCGGATTCTGGCAAATCAACTTGAACACCTACTGTTAGCAAAGGAGCAGTAACCATAAAAATTATTAGTAAGACTAACATTACATCAACAAAAGGAGTTACGTTGATTTCGCTCATTGGTTCTTTTGATGAACGATTTAATTGAAAACTCATAAATTTATTTAAATAATTGATAAAAATCTTTTAGAAAAATTTTCTATTCTTGCACCGTATCTTTTTGAATCGCTGTTAAATTTGTTATACGCAACAACCGCTGGTATCGCTGCCAATAAACCTAAAGCTGTTGCAAAAAGAGCTTCGGCTATACCAGGCGCAACTATAGCTAAACTTGTATTTCTTGAAATAGCAATTGATTGAAATGAATTCATAATTCCCCAAACAGTACCGAACAGACCTATGAAGGGAGCTGTTGAACCTACTGTTGCCAAAAAAGTAAAATGTTTTTCTATTAATTTTATTTCTTTATCTGCTGAAATTTCAATAACTCTACTAACTCTCGCGGACTGAACGGATGATGATTTTGATTTAGTTTTAATTAACTCAATCATTGCCGATTGAAATATATTTGCTACAGGATCTTTCTCCCTATTCGTTAAGGAGTTATAAAAACTTTCGGCTGATTTTGACTTCCAAAATTTTTCTTCAAAACTAGTTGTGCTTTTTTCTATCCTTTTAAAAAGTTTATACTTTTCAAAAATTAAAGCCCAAGAATAAATTGATGCAGCTATTAATATGATAATGACGCTTTTAACAATAAAATCTGCTCTAATAAAAAGTTGGATTATTGAAAAGTCTGTTGCACCTCCTAGTCCAACAACCTGTGTGGCTACTTCTTGTTCCATTAGAGCTAATGTGCATCTAAATGTGTCATGAATTTGGCACTGTAAGCGAATTTTTATGATAATTAGACTTGTGTATCGCTAAAATATCTAGCAATTAAAATTGCATCTGCTTTGTTAGAGTCTTTTTTTCTATAAAGTTTGGCTGATATCTCAGGATATACTTCTATTACTTTTGTTCTGCTCGCATCTTTATTAGTTTTAATCAAATTGAAATGTTTTTTCCACTTTGTAGGCCTAACAAAGTAAATTGGTAAACTTAAAGCAGAACAAATTCCTTTAATAACTCCAAAAGATTGACCAAAATTAAACATACTTGTAACACCCTGTCCAGGCATAGCGTTAACATGTTCTACAACAACTGTAATTTCTTTACCTGCATTTAACCTTTGCTTAATTATATTTGTAACCTGTGATCCGTTTACCTGTTTTTTATTTTTTTTTCCATCAATCATTGTTGGCATTTCAAAAACATCGATTACTTTTTTGTTTTCCATAATGCTAATTGCACCACTCACACCTGGGTCTATTCCAATAATTAGCATGTTAAGTTTTCCCTCTAAAATTGTTATTTATTTCTAAATTAGCATACACATGCTGAATATCATCATCTTCTTCTAATGTTGTCAGAAAATCTAGCATTAATTTAATTTTTTCTTTATCAAGTGAAATTTTATTTATAGGCAACCATTCAATACCTGAAGAAATAAATTCTTGGATTTTTTTTTCTATTTGTAGCTTTACCTTATAAAAACTATCTTTTGTTGTAGTTATTTCATGATGTTGGCCGGTTGAAGAACAATCTTCTGCTCCGCTATTAATTGCTAGTTCAAATACATCATTTTCAGAAATTTTTTTTTTATCTATTCTAATAACTCCTAATTGTCTGAATTGGTGAGACGCAACTCCAGATTCTCCTAGATTTCCTCCAAATTTTTGAAATATGGTTCTAATATTAGAAGCCGTTCTGTTTTTATTATCTGTTAAAGCTTCAATAATTATTGCTATTTTTTCAGGACCAAAACCTTCATAGGTAAGACTGTCATAATTTATATTTTTATTTATATCTGATTTTTTTATAGCTCTTTCAATATTATCTTTTGGCATATTTGAATTTCTGGCCGCCTGAACTGCTGATCTCAATCTAGGATTTGTTTCAGGGTCTTTTGATCCTAGTTTAGCGGCAACAGTAATTTCTTTTGAAAGTTTAGAAAAAATTTTTGATCTTAATTTATCTGCTCTATCTTTTTTATGTTTAATTCCAGCCCAATGTGAGTGTCCTGCCATAAATTATATTCTATTTTCTAATAAACTACCCAAAATAATTGGCTCAACTTTTTTTGCTAAGCCTGTTTTTTCATCTGCAACAACCATCAGTCCTGATATCGTAGCTTTTCCAAGTGCTGGGTAATGTTTTTTTGCAGACGTGTCTTTTAAAAATTTTTTTAGCGAATTATCTTTATTCATCCCAATAACTGAATTGTAATCACCGCACATACCAATATCTGTTTGATATGCTGTGCCTTTTTCTAAAACTCTATAATCAGACGTCGGAACATGGGTATGTGTGCCAACAATCATTGTGGCTTTTCCATCAAACAAATATCCCATTGCCATTTTTTCACTTGTTATTTCTCCATGCAAATCTACAACTATAAAATCTGCATCTTTTTTTAACTCTACGCTTGCAATAAATTTTTTTGCTGAATCGAATACATCATCACTTTTTTTCATAAAAATATTGCCCATTAAATTTATTACAGCAACTCTTTTATTATTTTTAGATCTAAAAATACCATAGCCTTCACCAGGGGAGCCTTTTATCAAATTTTGTGGTCTTAATAATCTTTTTTCAGAAACAATAAGTTCAGATGTTTCTTTTTGATCCCATACATGGTTTCCTGTGGTAATAACATCAGCTCCGGCATTAAAAAATTCTTCAGTATTTTTTTTAGTTATACCAACTCCAGCGTCTGCAGCATTTTCACCATTAACTATTACAAAATCAATTTTTTTTTGTTTGATTAGTTTTGGTAATTTTTCAATTACAGCCTCTCTCCCAGAAGGACCCACAATATCACCAAGTATTAATATGTTCATGATTTATTGTTTTGAACTTATAATGCCTCGTTCAGTAAAAATATAGTCTAATTTAAAGTCATACTTATTAACTGGTATTTTTTTATATCTTTGAAAAGAATAGGCTATACCTAAAGATACTATTTCTTTTTTCTTTTTAGTAATTTTTTGCAAGCTTCGATCATAATATCCTCTGCCATAACCAATTCTGTTTAATTGTTCATCAAAAGCTAAAAGCGGAACCATAATTAAATCAGGTGTAACTTCTTTATTAGTTTTTATTGGCTCTAATATTCCAAATTCATTTACACTTAGAGGCTCTTCAAAAATCCAAGACTTAAAGCACATTGAATTTGATGATTTTATAACTGGCAAGGCTATTTTAAATTTTCTCTTAGATGCCTCCTTAAGAAAATCTAAGATATTTACTTCGTGATTTGATGGATAATATCCAGCTATAGCTATTTTTTTTTTTCCAAAATATTTTTTTACTAATTTAAATACTAAATTAAAATTAAATTTTTTTGCATTTAAATATCTTTTCTTTCTTTTTAAAAGAAATTTTTTTCTCAAATAAATTTTATCATACTTCATCTATTGGATATTTTTTTTGTTATCATCTTCTACACTTTCAATGAACTTTTCTATTGATTTTGTTGTTTTTTCTAAAATTTCTTCATATGAGCTTTTATTCTTTTCTATAATAATTTTAAAATCATTTAATTCTTCTTTTAGTTTGGCTATTTCTATCTCTTTCTCGTCTTTATAATTTATTGCAAGTGATCGAAGTTCTTTAAATTTTAATGATAACTTTTCAAAATCACTTTTTTTATTTGTAACTTTTTTAAGTAAATCAAAATAATTATCTGCCATTTGAATTGCTATAATTAACAAAAGTTTATTTTCACCCAAATTTCCTAAACTTTTTTTTAATTCTTGAAATTTTTGATCTAAATGATTCGCTAATTCTGTTAGGTTTTTTTCTTGGCCTTCTTCACAGGACAAAATATAGTCTTTGTTGTTAAATCTTACGTTGACGTTTCCCATTTTTCAATTTCGCCTATTAAGGTTTCTGTTTCTTGATTAAGCTCATCAATTTTTTGGTTAAAATTATCTTTGTTTCCGAATTTATGTACTACCTCCTCATTAATTTTATCCAATTCTGACTTTAGACCCTGGTGTTGCTCAGATAGCTGTTGAAAATTTTTCTCTGATTCCTCTTTTTCACTTAATAATTGATTTTTCTCTAAATTCAAAGAATTGATGTCTTTATTCATTTTAACAACTCTATTTGAAATTGTGTTTAATTTTTTAAGAACATTTTCTAATTTTTTTTCTTTTTCTTCGTAATTTTTCATTTGATTTATATAATAATCATATTATTGATTTGATACGTTCAAGTCTATATAGGTTTTATAGTGAGTCCACTCTTCAAAGATTTAACAAATGCAATAAGGTTCCTTTCTATTGACGCGGTTCAAAAAGCTAACTCAGGTCATCCGGGTATGCCGATGGGCATGGCAGATGTTGCTACAGTTTTATTTAAATACTACCTAAGGTTTAATCCAAAAAATCCGAGTTGGATAAACCGAGATCGTTTTATACTTTCGGCTGGTCACGGTTCAATGCTTTTATATTCTTTGTTATATCTCACGGGATACAAAAGTGTGTCTATAAAAGATATTCAAAATTTTAGACAATTAAATTCTATTTGTGCTGGGCACCCTGAGTATGAAAAAAATTCTGGAATAGAAACTACTACAGGACCACTAGGTCAAGGTTTGTCTAATGCAGTAGGAATGGCAATAGCGGAAGAAATAGAGAAAAAAAGATTTGGCTCAAGTTTAATAAATCACAAAACATATGTCATAGCTAGTGACGGGGATCTTATGGAAGGTATAAGCCACGAAGCAATGAGTTTAGCAGGACATCTAAAATTAAAAAATCTTATTGTTTTTTTTGATAACAATAAAATATCTATAGATGGATCTACCAATTTGGCTGTATCGGATAATTATAAAAAAAGATTTGAAAGCTACGGTTGGTTCTTTCAAGAGGTGAATGGCCATAACGAAAAACAAATATCAAAAGCTATTAAGAAAAGTCTAAGTTCTAAAAAACCAAATATAATTTCCTGCAAAACCATTATTGGATATGGCTCTCCCAATAAAGCAGGAAAAGCATCTTCCCATGGAGCAGCTCTTGGTGAAGAGGAAGTTGCTCTAGTTAGAAAAAAAATGCAATGGCAACACAAACCTTTTGAAATTCCAAAAGAAGTTCTAAATGAATGGAGAAAAATTGGGGAAAAAGGAGCTCTAGAGGAAAAAAAATGGAATTCAATTTATAATAAAAAAAATAAAAAAATTAAAGATGAAATAAACAGAGTAATAAGCAATAAACTGCCAAAAGATTTCGATAAACAAATCATATCTCTTAAGAAAAAAATTTTTGATTTGAAATCGTCACAAGCTTCAAGAAAATCTTCCGCTTTTGTATTAGAAAATATTATAGAAAATTTGCCTGAATTAATTGGAGGCTCAGCAGATTTAAGTGGCTCAAATAATACAATTACAAAATATTCTAAAGTAATTAAATCTTCAAATTACAACGGCAACTATATCCATTATGGAGTAAGAGAACATGCCATGGCTGGAATTATGAATGGAATGGCTCTACATGGTGGGATAGTTCCTTATGGTGGTACTTTTTTAATTTTTTCTGATTATTGTAAACCGTCAATAAGATTATCGGCCTTAATGGGTTTAAAAGTTATTTATGTATTTTCCCATGACTCTATTGGTTTAGGCGAAGATGGTCCTACTCATCAACCAATAGAACACTTGGCGCAGCTAAGGGCGATACCGAATCTAAATGTTTTTAGACCGGCTGACACAATTGAGACACTTGAATGTTGGGAAATGGCCTTAAAAAGTAGTAGTAATCCCAGCGTGATAGCCCTATCAAGACAAAAAATTCAATTTATTACAGAAGAGTTCACAACCAAAAACATGAGCGCTTTTGGTGGATACGAGCTTAAAAAAACTAATTCTAATCCTGAAATTACTTTAATCGCATCTGGTTCTGAAGTTGAAATTGCCATTGAAGCATTAAATAAACTAAAACAAGCTAACATAAATTCAAAAATAGTTTCTATGCCATGCCAAGAATTATTTGATAAACAACCAAAAGAATATAGAGAAAAAGTTATTGAAAAAAATTCTAAAAAAATATCTATAGAAGCAAGCAGTATATTTGGATGGGAAAAGTATGTAGATTCTGATGGAACTTCCTTGGGACTTAAATCTTTTGGAAAAAGTGCTCCTTACAAAGAAATTTATGAAAATTTCAACTTGACTAGCGATAGCGTTGTTATGGTAGCCAAAAAAATGTTGGGAAAGTAAATTATGAGTCTTAAAATTGGTATAAATGGATTTGGTAGAATTGGAAGAATGGTTCTTAGATCTATTATTGAAAATAACAGAAAAGATATTGATGTAGTAGCTATCAATAATAGAGCTAAATCTGAAATTAGTAATTTTCTATTAAAACATGACACTGTCCATGGAAAATTTGAAGCTGAACTAAATCATTCAGATCAATCGCTTGATATTAATGGAAAAAAAATATCTATGATGCACGAAACAGAAATTTCAAAAATCGACTGGAAAAAACATAAAGTTGATATAGTTTTAGAATGTACAGGTAAATTCAATACTAAAGAGAAATCTGCTCAACACATTAAATCAGGCGCTAAAAAAGTTCTTGTTTCGGCGCCATGCAAAGGAGCTATTAATATTGTTTTCGGAGTAAATCATAAAATATTAAAAAAAAGTGATCGGGTAATTTCTGCAGCTTCATGTACCACAAACTGTCTTGCGCCCGTTGCGCATGTGATTAATGAAAATTTTGGAATTGAAAGAGGATTTATGACAACAATACATTCTTATACAACTGATCAAAGATTATTGGATAATTCGCACAAAGATTTAAGAAGAGCAAGAAGTGCCCCAAATTCAATGATACCAACAACAACTGGGGCCACAAAATCTCTAGGTGATGTTATACCTAGCTTAAAAGGAAAAGTCGAAGGAGTTTCAATAAGGGTACCTACTCCAAATGTCTCCTTGATTGAATTTGTATTTTCCTCATCAAAAAACTTAACTGCTGAAAAAATAAATGATTCTTTTATAAAAGCCTCAAAATCAAAATTAAAAAATATATTAGAAATAAATAATGAACCGCTTGTTTCTTCCGATTTTAATCATAATCCAAATTCAGCGATAGTAGATACTGCATTAACAAAAGTAATAGATAGCAAAATGGCAAAAGTGTCTGCTTGGTACGATAATGAATGGGGGTTTGCTTGTCGAATGTGTGATTTGGCTAGTTATTTTGGCAAGATTTAATTAAACCATGCTAAAGATCAGACAGTTAGATGATAATCAAAATATAGAAGGAAAAAGAATTTTATTAAGAGTCGATTTTAACGTTCCAATGAACAATGGCTCTATTACTGAAGCTTCTCGAATTCAGAAAGTTTTACCTACCATAAAATATCTAATTAATAAAAAGGCAAAAATAATAATTATCTCTCATTTGGGTAGACCTAAAGGTAAAATGGTTCCTAAATTAACATTAGAACCAATAGCAAAAAATTTGTCCGAACATTTAAATCAAAAAGTATTTTTTTTGAATAAAAGTATCGGAAAAGATGTCGTCGAAAAATCAAAAACAATATCTGGAGGAGCTGTATTATTATTAGAAAATTTGAGATTTTCTGAAAAAGAAGAATCTAATTCTAAACATTTCGCAGAAGAACTTGCAAAAAATGGCGATATATACATTAATGAAGCATTCTCCTGCTCTCATCGAGAACACGCTTCAGTTAGTGAAATAACAAAACATATAAATTCATATGCAGGCAAAGTTATGATTAAAGAAATAAATGCAATAAAAATGCTAACAGATAACCCGAAAAAGCCTGTAACATGCATCGTAGGTGGGTCAAAAATTTCTACTAAGATAGGTGTTCTATTAAATTTAATAAAAAAAGTAGAAACAATTGTAATCGTTGGGGCAATGGCAAACAATTTTATTAAATATAATGGAAATAATATAGGTGGATCAGTTTATGAAAAAAATCAGGAAGCACTTTTAAAAGATATATTTGAACAATGTAAAACTAATAACTGTAAGCTTATTTTACCTGAAGATGTTATTGTGGCAAAAAATACCCGATCTAAAGGACAAAAAAAAACATTAAACAAAATTGATGATACAGATTTAATTTTAGATATTGGTGAAAAAACAGTAGAAAAAATTTTTAAAATAATTGAAAAATCAAAAACAATTTTGTGGAATGGCCCCGCAGGCTACTTTGAGGAAAATGAATTTTCATCAGGAAGCAATAATATTGCAAAAAAAATAACTGAAAATACTAAGAATAAGTCTCTAGTATCAATAGCAGGAGGAGGAGATACTGCTGCAGCAATAAATAAATTTGGTTGTTCTGATGGGTTCACATATATATCAACTGCTGGGGGAGCATTTTTAGAACTTCTTGAAGGAAAAATTTTACCTGGTATAAAAGCTTTAGAAATAAATGAGTGAAATAGAAAACATAGCAAAACAAATGATAGCTAAAGGTAAAGGTATATTAGCTGCAGATGAAAGCACTGGAACTATGACAAAAAGATTGTCCAGTGTTAACGTAGAGTCAACATCAGAGAATAGATTAAGATTTAGAGAAACTTTATTTTCCGCAGAAGGAATGAAGAATTACATTGGTGGAGTTATACTCTATGATGAAACTATAAAACAAAAAACCTCTTCTGGAAAAACTGTACCTGAATTAATTAAGAGCTTTGGATCAATTCCTGGAATTAAAGTAGACACTGGTGCAAAAAAATTAGCGGGTTCTCCTGAAGAAAAAGTTACCGAAGGATTAGATGGTTTAAGAGAAAGATTGTCTGAATATTACAAATTGGGTGCAAGATTTACTAAATGGAGAGCTGTGTATAGCATTTCCGAAAAATATCCTTCTCAACTTGCAATTAAATCAAACGCTCATGCATTAGCGAGATATGCGGCTTTGGTGCAAGAAGCAAAAATGGTTCCAATTGTAGAACCGGAAGTTTTAATGGACGGGGAGCATAGTATAAAGAAATGTTTTGAAGTCACAGCTAAAGTTTTGAAAGCATGTTTCGAAGATTTAAAATTAAATAAAGTAAACCTTAAAGGAACAATATTAAAACCCAATATGATTTTACCTGGAAATAAATCAAAAAACAAAAGTAATACAAAAGAAATTGCTGAAATGACTCTAAAATGTTTAAAGGAAAATGTGCCTGCTGAAGTTCCTGGTATAGCTTTTTTATCAGGAGGACAAACTGAAATTGAAGCAACAGAAAATTTAAATCAAATAAACAAGTTAAATAATACAAATTTTTTGATGAGTTTTTCTTACGGCAGAGCCTTACAACAAAGCGCTTTGAAGAATTGGGCGCAAGACATTAAAGATAAAACCGAAACTCAGAAAATATTTAATCATAGATCTAAAATGAATGGGCTATCCACCTCAGCAAAATGGAGCATGGACTTAGAGAAACAAACAACAGCCTAGTTAAAATTGACGAAATACATTTATTTAATATCTCCCCAAAATGTTACAGAGTCTAATAATTTTTATAAAAATCTCATTAAAATACTAAAAACCAAAAAAGTTAGATACTTCCAATTAAGACTAAAAAATACATCTATAAAAAATATAATAAAAATATCTAAAAAAATTAAAAAAATAACTAGAAAAAATAAAGTTAAATTTCTCATCAATGACAATCCTTACGTTGCAAAAATAGTTGATGCTGATGGCTGTCATATTGGACAAAAAGATATTAATTTTAATCGTGCTAGAAAAATTTTGGGAAAAAATAAAATCATTGGAGTTACCTGTCATAACTCAAAAAAATTAGCTCTAAGAGCAAAAAAAAATGGCTCTGACTATATTGCCTTTGGAGCCTTCTTCAAATCTTATACAAAAAAGACTGCTTTTAGAGCCAACTTAGCAATATTGCGTTGGGCTGAAAAAAAAATTAATATGCCGATCGTTGCAATAGGTGGAATTAATAGTTCTAATTATAATAAAATTTTATCAAATGGGGCAGATTTTGTTGCTTGCTCCAACTATGTTTGGAATAACAAAAAATTAGATCCTGTTTCAGCTATAAAAAAATTTAAATAAAATGAAAATATTAGGAAACGAAATTAAACCTGGAATGATTCTTGAGCATAAAAATGATTTATGGTCAGTTTTAAAAACTCAACATGTTAAACCAGGAAAAGGTGGTGCTTTTAACCAAGTAGAACTAAAAAGTGTAAAAAAAGGAACAAAATTAAATGAAAGATTTAGATCCAGCGACTCAGTTGAAAGAGCTATATTAGATGATAAAAAATTTGGTTTTTTGTATGAAGATGAAAATAGTTGTCATTTTATGGACAAAACAAATTTTGAACAAATCAAAATTGAAAAATCTTTGCTAGGTCAAAGAAGCAAGTTGCTTAAAGAAAATATGGAAGTAAATGTCCAATTTTATGATGAACAGGCTTTATCTGTTGAGCTACCTACAACAGTAGAATTAAAAATTGAAAGTACTGATGCATCAATAAAAGGTCAAACAGCTTCTTCTTCTTATAAGCCTGCTGTGCTAGAAAATGGAATCAAAATTATGGTTCCTCCTTTTATTAATTCTGATGATAAAATTGTTTTAGATACAAGGACTTTAGAATACATAAAAAAAATTAAATAAATGAAACTTAATTCAGCAAATATAAATATTATGGTAAAAGCATGCAGGAAAGCAGCTAAAATCTTAATACGAGACTTTGGTGAAATCGAAAATCTTCAAGTTTCTTTAAAAGGACCAGGTGATTATGTGACAGCTTCTGACAAAAAAGTAGAAAAAATTATTATTGACGAGTTACAAAAGGCAAGACCCGATTATTCAATTTTAAGCGAGGAAATTGGTCTCATAAACAATGATCAATCATTTAAATGGATTATAGACCCAATTGACGGAACTTCGAACTTTCTTCATGGAATTCCTCATTTTGCAATATCAATAGGTCTAGAACAAAACAAAGAAATAATTTGTGGTATCGTCTATGATCCTATCAAAGATGAAATGTTCACTGCTGAAAAAGGTAATGGTTCTTATATTAACAATCAAAGGATGAGGGTTTCAGCTAGATCAAAATTAAAAGACTGTATAATTTTTTCTGGTGGACCAAGATATAAATCTCAAAATAAAGAATTATCTTTTGAAGAATATAAAAAATTTTCTTCAAAAGTAAATGTTGCTATTAGAAAGTTGGGAAGTGCTTCCCTAGATATGGCTTATGTTGCTGCAGGAAGATGTGATGGTTTTTGGCAAAGAGATTTGGAATACTGGGACATTGCAGCAGGCATTATTCTTATAAAAGAAGCAGGCGGATTTGTTACAGATTTTAATGGAGAAAATAAGTATGTACAAAATAAAACCATTTTAGCATCTAATTCTAAAATTAATAAAGAAATGGTTGAGGTTTTAAGGTAGTCATTTTTAGTTGTTAACTAACTCAATTTGTTATATTAAAATATTCATTATGAGGAAAAATATACATCCCAATTATCACAAAATAAAAGTTGTAATGACTGATGGAAGTCAATTTGAAACAAAATCAACTTGGGGAAAAGAAGGAGATACGATGAAACTTGATATTGATTCAAAATCACACCCTGCATGGATAGGTGGTGGTCAAAAACTTTTAGATAAAGGCAGAGTAAATAAATTTTTTAAAAAATTTAAAAACCTTAGATCAACAACAAAGAAATAGATGAGCGATAAACCTTTTATGCCAAAAGCTACTGCTGTTTGGTTGGTAGAAAATACAAAGATAAGCTTTAAGCAAATAGCTAATTTTTGTGATCTTCATGAGCTTGAAATTAAAGGTATAGCTGATGGTGACGTTGCTAGAGGAATTAAAGCTTATAATCCAATATTGGCTGGACAATTGACAAGAGAAGTAATTGAAGAATGTTCTAAAGATACCAGCAAACCGCTAGTACTAAACAAGAAAAATTTAGATATAAAATCTGAAAAAAAAATTAATAAATATATCCCTCTATCAAAAAGGCAAGATAGGCCTGATGCTGTACTTTGGTTAACAAAAAACTATCCACAATTGTCTGATGGGCAAATAATAAAGCTTGTAGGTAGCACAAAAAATACAGTATCTGCCATACGAAATAAAAATTATTGGAACTATTCCAGCTTAAATCCCAAAGATCCGGTAGTTTTTAGTTTTTGTACAGAATTTGATATTAAAAAGGCTATTGATAAAGCTGATAGAAAAATTGCTAGAGAAAAAAAAGAAACCGAAAAAAAAAGTAAAAATATAACAACCTAAAAATTTAACTTAGACTGTAAAAAACAATTTTTTACTAAAAAACATCGTAAAGATTAGTTTAAAAGAAGTGGACAACCTTTTTTATAAATGGTAGTTACTGCGTAATATAATTAGGAGGTAATTATTAAAATAGACGTTAAAGATAATAATGTTGACCAAGCTCTTAAAATTCTTAAGAGAAAGCTTCAAAGAGAAGGCTTTTTTAAAATTTTAAAAATTAAAAGTAATTATGAAAAACCTTCCGAAAGAAAAAAGAGAGAGAGACAAGAAAACATTAAAAGAGTTAAAAAAATTCAAAGAATGAGAAACAATTTTTAGTTTTACTTTCTCAATATAAAGCTTAAATTACTAATACAATTTTATCGCGGGGTGGAGCAGTCTGGTAGCTCGTCAGGCTCATAACCTGAAGGTCGTAGGTTCAAATCCTACCCCCGCAACCAATCACACCAACGCTTTTTTAATTTAAAAAGTTTGCAGAAGTTTTTCTGAACACACCCAGAGAAAAATTATTTATTTTAATTTCCTAGAGCTTCTCTTGCTTCTTCTACAGTGTAGTTTGTGCCATGCTGCGCGTTGTAAGCAGCAACTGCATCAGCGAAACTATCATAACCTAATCCTTGCGCCGCTGCTTCCAAGTCAGTTGAAATACCTACGGTAGCAGCTTGTGCAATACTATCGGCAACTGTTTGAAGATCTGTTCCTAAACTAGCAGCAATGGAAGCTGCTTCGAATGATCCGACTTGATCTATCAGATCCACGCCCGCTGTAACTTCAGCCCAGTTGGAAGTGCTATCCATATATTGAGCTGATTGCCATGTTGCTGCGTAATCTTCTGCCGACACATTTGTTCCATAAATTTCATTTGCAAATTTTGTTAAATCTTTGAAATCATTTATTTCAATTCCATAAGAGTTTCCTACTAACTGACTATAATTATTTAAAGTAATAGTAAAATCTTGGTTTAGCCATGCATCTAAATCAAATCCTCCCGAAGCTTCAATCGCTTCAGCAATTTCTTTAATATTTTCGTTCATGGATTCTTTTATCTCTAATGTCGATGTATTAATCATATTACTAAATGTATTTATAGCTAACTGAGCTTTAAGATCTTCCATATTTTCTTCTGTAAATTCTATTAAGTTACCTGCGCTATCTTTAATCTCGGTAGGCAGCTCTCCTCTCCATGCATTAGCCCAATCTTTCATTACCCATCTTTCCATTTCTTCAGCATTACCAAATGACATTGTGACAGATTCAATTTCAAACCCTTCATCTTCAATTTTATCTAAATATTCATCTACTGGAAAATTATGATTCTCTAAGTTTAATACTGAATTTTGTAAATCTTCTTTTTTAATAGCTTTTTGTTGTTTCATGTTCGCTGAAACTAATGCTAGTGTTCCTTTTTGTTCTTCCGATAGAGTCTCTATATCAACTTTGGACATGTCTTGTGTATATTTCTTTTTAATTAAATCTTTCTCCGCATCTTTTAATACTGCATTTGTAAATTCTGTACTATCAATCACAGCAAGTAGATCTTTACGCTCACAATTTGCCTCACAATTATTAAGAATCTCGAGTGATTTTTCAAACATAGTGGCAACGGTTGCGTATAGTTTATCGCTTTTAGAATCAATTTTTGACAATCTACCTAGAGCATTTTTAACATCTTTGATATTTTCCTTTAAATCTTTATCAAACTGCTCTTGGTCAATTCTTTTTTCACTCTTTAACTCGACAGTTTTTTTAAACGAACCATAATGTTTTTTAAATATTGTACTTCTTTTTTTTAGCTTTTTTTCATTTTGAGTTAATTTTTCTATTTTTTTTTCTCCCTGACCAAGAAAATTATACATGAGCATATATCGCTCTAATGCTTCTTCTGGGGCAGAATCTAAGGTTAAACCCATGGATTCACGCATAGATTTTCTTGCTTGATTTAGAGAGTATAAACCTTGCATATTTTTTTTTGTAGCTTTCTTGATATTTGGGTAGTTTTTTTTAAATTTAGCAATTGATTTTCTTTTTTTATAAAGTTGTTCCATATAGAAAAGCTCAAAATAACCCATAGCTCTCATCATATTTTCTGGGTATTTTTCCATTAATCCCTTTTTTCTTACAAACACATCATACATTTTCATCATCGCTTTTTCCCCTCTTGCTTTAGTTGACATACTAGTTTTAAACATTCCATCTGGAATTTCTGTAATTTTTTTATAGACACCCAAATCGTCTACTTCTTCTAAGGTCATAAAAGTTACGCTTAAATCCTCATCAAAAGTTCTTGTTTTAAGTACCTTTTTTTCTTTTTTCTTTTTTTCAGATTTTTTAACCTCTTTTTTTTCTTTTTTCTTTTTTTCAGATTTTTTAACCTCTTTTTTTTCTTTTTTCTTTGTTCCGGATTTTTTTGTTTGAGACTTTTTAGGTTCGATTTTTTCTTCAACCGATTCTGATTTAAAGAGTATTTCTTTGGCTTTCGAAAATTCTTCTTTGTTTATTGCGCCTTCTTTATAAAGGTTGTTTAATTTTGTTAACTCGTCAGCAATAGATGCCGCGATGGCATTGTTACAACACAGCATCACTAGAACCACGAGCCCTAGTAGCTTTTTCATTTATCCCCTTAACGCAATTATCCCACTTTTTTTTTGCAAAGTCGAACACATCCTGAACGCATTACGCGGGTTTTTTAAAATATTTGTCTAGATTATTTGCAAGGTTGTGCTAATTATTGAAAAAATACAAAGGTAATATATATTAATTAGCATGGAAACATTACTTTGCAGCGTGCCAGTAGAAAGTCCTGGCGATAAATTACGTAGAAAAAGGTCAGAGGGCCCAAGACCTGTTCAGCTTAAGACAGCTATTACATCGCTGAATCATTGGACTGAAAAAAATGGTTTTCCTACTTGTAAATTTTATGATGTAGACATGCTTTATCCGTCTGATGAAGAAATAGAAAAATATTTGAGAAATAATAAATTTGATATAGTGGGTTTGAGTGCAGTTGTTTCAACATCATATAAGCAAGTAAAAAGACTTGCTCGAATTATAAAAAAAGTAAATAAAAACTCTCTAGTTGTATGTGGGGGATATTTAACTGCCGCTGCCAATACAGTTTTGAGAAAAACACAAGTTGATGTTTGTGTAGTTGGCGATGGAGAAATAGCTTGGGTCGGAATATTAAATGCTGTGAACAGTCATTTGAAAACTGGAAACAATAATAAATTAGATATTGAGCAATTGTTAAAAATTAAAGGAATAGCACTAATCGATAATGATAAAAATTTGAAATTTACTGGTTATGGGCAATCACTTGCAGGCTGTCATATGTCTTTTCCATCATTGCAATATTTAGAAACTGGATTGCAAGGTGATAAAGAAGCAATGAAAAACTATTTTAGACCACGTTTACAATCAAATTCTGGAGCATTTTCTATGGATGATAGATATTTTGAAGAAGGAAGAAGACCAATGATAACTTCTATTTTTCTATCCAAAGGATGTGTAGCTAAATGCACTTTCTGTCAAAGAGGATCTAAAGGTTATTATGTTTATGACCTTTCAAAACTAGAATCGCATCTAAAAAATTTAAGAGATAATTATAATGTTGGTTTTCTTACTTGCGAGGATGAAAATTTTGGATCTAATAGGAAATATTTTTATGAAGTAGCGGAATTGCTTAATAAATACGACATGCTTTGGGGAGCAATAGGCGCCAGATGTACAAATGTAACAAAAGAAGATTTAGCTCATTATAAAAAAAATGGTTGTTGTTATATAAGGTTTGGAATCGAATCTGGTAGCCAGACTATGTTAGATTTGATGGAAAAGAAATATGTGGTTGATGACATACGAAAAGCAGTATATGCGTGTCATGACTTAGGTCTATTTTCACCTCTCACAGGTTTTATGATTGGAATGCCTGGTGAAAGTTTAAAAACTATTAGGGAATCTGGAAGACTAATGGGTGAATTGGCTGCAAAAATGAGAGTGCCTATAGACTTAATTTTTGGAAATCAGGATATACAATATGCTATCCCTCTGGTTGGCACACCTTTATATGAGTATGGTAAGCAACTTGCATTGATAGGATCGAGCGTTGATGAAGAGGAAAAATATCTTGAAATAGTTTCGAATGTTGCTCTTTATAAACGATATTATATAAATTTTAATGGTGCTCCCATGTCAGAAGTAGTTGCTTGGCAAGATTTACTTTATCTTGAAGCAACAAGAACTTTTTATAAATTGATGAAAAATAAAACCATAGATCAGAAATTAACAAATAAATATATTAGACTATTAGAAATGAGAGGTCTTAATCCTCAGTTAAGAGCTAAACAAAGAAAAATCCAAATTATGGGAGGTTCCGGGGAAAAAGAATTAGATGTTTCTGTTAGTAGATATTTTATAACAAATTTTTTAAAACAGCATGTTGTTTTTAGTAAAGTAGTTGCTAAATTACCACGTTTTGTAGTTGATCCAATTGTAAGATATTTACTTTATTTAGAGTTCTTAATACAAAAACATCTATTTAAAGATTCTCATAATCTTTATAAAAATTCGAAAGAAAACTCCAAAATAAGAATTAAATATGAAATGTTAGATCCATCAAAGACCACTCAAAAAGAAAGATCTTTGAGAACAATAGTAGCAAAAAGAATGGGCCAATTTAACAGAACTGAGCAAGACAAAACAGCAAGCATGTTAACAGCTGGACCATAAATTTTACGGGCAGAAAGGTACGTGCGTCAGGCTCATAACCTGAAGGTCGCTGGTTCAAATCCAGCCCCCGCAACCAAACACACCAACGCTTTTTTAATTTAAGAAGTTTGCAGAAGTTTTTTGTGACACACTGGTGACACAATGCGAGATGATTTTATTCAATATTGCTAAAAAAAGCTTTACGAGTTTTTAGTTCTTGAATTTTTTCAGCTGTCATCCAGCAGTCTAAATACACCGTAGCTTTCTGAATTTTAGCACCAATATCTTTTTTGGACATTTCTCTGTAATTTATTGAAGCTGATTTTACATTATTAGCTTTAATAAATTGCTGAACTGTTGAGGATTTAATTCCAAAGTTTGTACCTTCTGGGATAGCTCCAAAGTCTTTAATAACTTTTTTATAATCTAATTTTGCAACAGCAACACCTATAACATTACCTTTAAGATTAATAATAGGACCACCACTATTTCCTGGTTGTAGTGCGGCATCAATTTGAATGTTTGAATAATTATTTCCAATTCCTGTTAAAGCGCTTACTACACCTTTGGTTACTTTAACCGATGAACTTACTGCTTTTCCAAACGGATATCCTGCTACATAAATATCTTCTAGTAATCCAGCGTCCTCATTTGCTATTGCAAAAAAATCATCTGGAACAACATTGGACTTCATTAATGACAAATCATTGGTACGGTCTGTTGCTAAAACCCTAGCTGTTTTTGCATCACCCTTATAGTGAACTTTAACAGTTGAACATTCATCTATAACATGGTTATTGCTAACAATATTTCCTGATTTATTTATAAAAAAACCTGTCCCCGATGCTACCGAATATGTTTTGCCTGGTTGCAATTTTTTTTCTGGTTTTTTCTTTTTTTTTTCTTTAGGTTTTTCAGTAACTTTAGTTTTATCTAAATCTTTCATCCACTTATTAAGTTTAGCTATTGCATTAAAATCTACCCAATCGGCCCATCTTACAGATCCCTCTTCTTTTTTTATTGTGTTTGTGGAATCTCTCCAATTTATAATTATATTAGGATCGTTATAAATTCCAATTAGTTTTGGATCACTAGACATAAAACCAGCTTTAGCCCACTTTCCGCTAGGACTTTTTTTGAACAAATAAATATTTTGGTCTTGTATAGTTAGTAAAAAAGCATCACTAGCTGTTCTCCATTCAATTCCCCATGCTGGATTACCTGCTTTTTTTCCGAAAGCTCTCCAACTCATTCCTTTAAAAATTTGCCCAGACTCAATTAATGAATTCTGTCTTTCTGATGAACCAATTTTTTTACTGTATGCA
>CACITE010000009.1 GCA_902589505.1 uncultured Pelagibacteraceae bacterium | reverse complement strand
CATTTGATGAATTGCATCTCTTTTTATTATTCCATTATTTTCAAATAATTGATAGCAGAGAGCTCTAACATAATTATTTTTAAATTTTCCTTTACTTAAGTTGACGAGATCTGACAGTTCTGCAGAAATTAATTCGTATAATTTTTTTTCTAAATAATTTTTTAGTTTTTCTCTAGATTCATCATCAATAGCTTCATCTACAAGCAATTCTAACTTTGGATTTAAATAATTTTTTCCTTTTGAAATGTAAGCAATTGGATTATCCATCCAGTATATTTTGTGATCATCACTTAAATCAAAAGTTTCACTTTTTATTATTTTTCCCACTCTTCTCATTAATTCGGGTTCTATAGCCTGTCTAGCAGCTTTTTTTAAAGATTTAATATCAGTTTTTAATGAACTTGATCGTAAATCCAGATCCAATTTCATTCCATTTAATTTACCCATATACTGACCATCAATAATAACATCATTTTCATTTTTAATTTCTGTTGCAAGACTAATGTCCTGGTTTAAATTTCTAGATAAAACACTTATTCTTTTATCCACAAAACTTTTTGTAAGTTCTTCGTGAAGTTTGTCAGATAGTTTATCTTCAATATCTTTTGTTCTTTCTATCCAATAATCAGAATTATTAGCCCAACCTTTTTTGTTAGCAACATATGACCACGTTCTTACACTTGATATTCTATTAGCCAAAGTATCAATATTTCCATCGTATCTATCTAAATATTGAAGTTCCTTTTTCATATAATCATTAGTAACTTTGCCAGATTTAGAAGTTAAAAATTCATAAACTTTTTTTACCACTTCTATATGATTTCCATAAGTTTTTTTCGAAAAATCGGGTATTTGACAACATTCCCAGAGAGTTTTTATATAATCTTTTGTCTCTTTTATATTGTGATTTTTTTTATCTTTTAATAAAAATTTTAAAACTTTTTCGTCTTCACAATCATTAATTCTTCTTAAAAATTCATTATCTGTTTTTTTTTCAAGTGATGAGAGTAAATTATCCAAACTATCAAAATTAATTTGGGAATTTCTCCAATATAGATTTTGTATACTATTCAATTCATGATTTTCCAATTTTTCTATTTCATCAGAAGTTAATTGTTTACACTCCCCAGTTATCCCAAAAGTTCCATCATTAATGTGTCTACCAGCTCTACCAGCAATTTGAGAAATTTCACTTAAATTTAGTTTTCTAGTTTTTTTTCCATCAAATTTTTTTAAGCTGCTAAAACTTACATTATCAATATCCATATTTATACCCATTCCAATAGCATCAGTGGCTACAAGAAAGTTGGCGTCACCAGACTGATATAACTGTACTTGAGAATTTCTAGTTTTTGGACTCAGAGAACCCATAATTACGGCAGCTCCACCTTTTTGTCTTCTTACTAATTCAGCTATTGCATAAACTTCATCTATTGAAAAAGCAATTAATGCGGTTTTTGGATTAAGTCTCGATATTTTTTTGTAGCCACTGTAAGTTAATCGTGAGTATCTTTCTCTACCAACAAATTCAACATCATTGATTAATGATTTTATTACAGATTTCATTGTATGAGAGCCAAGAAACATGGTGAGTTTATCTCCACGCGAATTAAATAGTCTATCTGTGAAAATGTGGCCTCTCTCATGGTCTGTGCACATTTGTATTTCGTCTACTGCAACAAAATCTACGCTTATATCTTGAGGCATAGATTCTACCGTACAAATATAATATTTTGGTTGTTTAGGAATTATTTTTTCTTCTCCAGTAATTAAAGCTACTTTTTCTACTCCAATTTTTTTTACACATTTGTCAAAGATTTCTCTTGCGAGTAACCGTAAAGGAAAACCCATTATTCCACTTTCGTAACTCAACATGGTTTCAACCGCTAAATGTGTCTTACCCGTATTTGTGGGTCCCAAGACTGCAGTAATTTTTTTTAAATTGTTTTCCATAAATTGTGTTACATTTTTATTGGCACACTATATTTTGATTTTCATCAGGAACAAAAGATGATTAAAACGTGACCGAATCACCGTGATAAAAGTTCTCCTTTTAAGTAATTTAAAATTAAGTTTAGCATAATATTAAAGAATTCAATATTAAATTTTTTTGACGTAATAATAGAGCAATGGAAAGCTATCTTTGGAAAATTAGCAATGAGAAGTTAAAAAAAACAAATTTAACTGCTTATTCAAACTTCATTAAGAAGAATTATAAAATTGATTTGGGAACCGATTTTAATAAAATTTGGAATTGGTCAATTAAAAACAACAAAGAATTTTGGAAATCTATTTGGGAATTTACTGAAGTAAAAGGAAAATTAGGAAGTGTTATATTAAAAGAATCTGATATATTTATAGAAAATAAATTTTTCCCTGAAGCTGAACTTAATTACGCTGAAAATATTTTAAAAAAAAATAATTCAGAAAAGGCAATAATATTCAGAAGTGAAAATGGATACAAAACAGTTTTGTCCTGGAAAGATTTAAATTTAAATGTAGCTCAAATTTCATCTTGGATGAAGTCAAATGGAATAAAGAAAGGAGATAGAGTTGCAGCATATTTACCAAATATACCAGAAGCCGTAATTGCATACATTAGTTCTTCTGTACTAGGGGCCGTATGGTCATCTTGTTCTCCAGATTTTGGAACATTGGGTGTTATAGATAGATTTTCACAAATTAATCCAAAAATATTATTTATTGGAGATAAATATTTTTATAATGGTAAAAAAATTAATATCCTAGAAAGATTGCCTGAAATTCTAAATAAAGTACCTTCAATTAAAAAAGTTGTGGTAATTTCTTATCCAGGAACAGAAGTAGAAAAAAAAGAAAATATTAAAGTTGATAGATATTACTGGGATGATTTATTTATTCCAAAAAAAAGAAGTAAAGTTGAATTTGTTATGTCAAAGTTCAGTGAACCATTAGTGATTCTTTATTCCAGTGGTACTACAGGCAAACCAAAATGTATTTGTCATGGAACAGGAGGAGTTTTGCTTCAACATAATAAAGAATTGCAAATACATTCTGATGTAAAAGATAATGACCTTGTATTCTATTTTACAACCTGCGGATGGATGATGTGGAATTGGCTTGTTGGAGCCCTTTCTTCGGGCGCAACAATTTTACTTTTCGATGGATTTCCCATGTATAAAAAAAATGATTTATTATTTGAAATTGCGAGTGAGGAAAAAATTACTCTTTTTGGCATAAGTGCAAAATATATTGATACATTAAATAACAAGGGAGTCGTTCCAAAAGAAAAACATGATCTTTCAAGATTAAGAACAATTTGCTCAACTGGCTCACCTCTATCCAAAGATGGATTTGAATATGTTTACAAAAATATTAAAAAAGATGTTCATCTATCTTCAATTTCAGGCGGCACTGACATTGTATCGTGTTTCGTTTTAGGAAATTTGTTTCAACCAGTTTATTCTGGCGAAATCCAAAATAGAGGCTTAGGAATGGATGTAGATATATTTGATGAAAAGGGTTTTTCTATAGAAAACACTAAAGGAGAACTTGTTTGCAAGAAACCTTTTCCTTCAATGCCGGTTAAGTTTTGGAATGATCTTGATGGTAGAAAATATAAATCTGCTTATTTTGAACGTTATAAAAATGTTTGGCATCACGGTGACTTTGCTAAAATAACAAATAATGGTGGTTTCATTATATTTGGGAGATCTGACACTACACTCAATCCCGGAGGAGTACGTCTTGGTACTGCAGAAATATATAGTGTTGTAGAAAAATTTAAAGAAATACAAGAATCAATTGTTATTGGACAATCTTGGAAAAATGATATTAGAATAATATTATTTTTAGTACTAAATAGGAATTATAATTTAACTGAGGAAATTAAAAATAAAATTAAAAGTGCCATAAAAATTAATGCTTCACCTAGACATGTACCTTCAAAAATAATCTCTGTTTCAGAAATTCCCAAGACAAAAAATGGAAAACTTGTAGAGTTGGCGGTTAAACAGACTGTAGAAGGAGAGGAAATAAAAAACTTGGAAGCTTTAGCTAATCCAGATAGTTTAAAACAGTTTAGAAATATTATTGAATTAAATGAATAAGATTATCAAAGAACAAATAGCCCAACTAAGGCCTTCTGCTACTTTAGCTATTAATGAAGAATGTAATAGATTGAAAAGAGGAGGGAAAAAAATTTATAAATTTGGTTTTGGACAATCGCCATTTCCAGTTCCCGAAAGCGTAGTTTTGTCTTTGAAAAATAATGCTGATAAACACAATTATCTTCCAATGCAAGGTTTAGAAGAATTAAGGGCAGCAATTGCTGAAGATTTAAATAAAAATAATAATAATAATAATTTTGAACAAGACGATATTGTGATTGGACCAGGCACAAAAGAACTAATGCTTTTGACTCAAATTGTATTTAAGGGTGATATTTTACTCCCAGCTCCAAGTTGGGTTTCATATCAGCCGCAGGCACTTATTGCTAAAAATAAAGTTTATTGGATTCAAACTACATCAAAAAATAATTGGTTCCCGACAGCTTCACAAATAGAGGATCAAGTTAAAAAAATTAAAAGTGAAAATTTGCTGCTTTTTATAAATTCTCCAAATAATCCTTCCGGCACAGTCTGCAATAATTTACAAGAAATTACTGAGGTGGCTAAAAAATATAAAATGATTATATTATCTGATGAAATATATTCCCAACTTAATTTTAACGACCAATACAAATCAATTTCTAATTTTTATCCTCAGGGAACAATTGTTAGCTCTGGCTTAAGTAAATGGTGTGGCGCGGGAGGTTGGAGACTTGGTTTTTTTGCTATACCAAAACAGCTTAAAAATTTTAAAAATTCTCTAAAAATACTTTGTAGCGAATCATTTACCTCTGTAAGTGCACCCATACAGTATGCTGCGGTTGAGGCATACAAAGGAGATCATTCAAAATATTTAAATGCTGTAAAAAAAATATTATCTTTTACAGCCAACTATGTTTACGAAAATCTAAAATCTAATGCGATAAATATTTCAAAGCCTGAAGGTGGATTTTATTTATTTCCAGAGTTTAATAATGCTAAATTTTCTTCATCACCAGAAATGTGTAGAGATATTTTAAATAAGACAGGGGCAGCCCTCCTTCCAGGTAGCGATTTTGGATTAGAAAGCAATAAAATGATTGCAAGATTAAGTTACACTGATTTCGATGGAGCTAATTTTTTAAAGAATACCTTAGGTAGTAAAAAACTAGATACTGAAGATTTAAAAAAATATGCACCAAATATAGTTGCTGGTGTTGCTGCAATAAAAGATTGGTCAAATTCACTTTAGATTCATTTTAAAGTTGGTATCCTTCTAACATTAAATTTAATTTTAACAATTAAAAAAGGGGAAAAAAAATGAGAAAATTTATTTCCACTATTGCTGGAGCATTGATGATGTTTGCTCTATCAACGCCTTTGGCTACGATAGCAAAATCAGCAGAGTTCTTTACAATAGGAACAGGAGGACCAACTGGAGTTTATTTCCAGACTGGAAACGCAATTTGTAAAATGATGCATAAGTTTGCAATAAGTGCAGACCATGGAAGAAAAAAAGGTACAAACAAAGCATATAGATGTACCGCTCCATCTACTGGGGGTTCTAACTACAACATTGGACAGATTAAAGAAGGAGAATTCCAATTTGGTGTAGCTCAGTCTGATTGGCAATTTCATGCTTACAATGGTTCAAGTAAATGGGAAGGAAAACAGTTTAGTAATTTAAGAGCTGTTTTTTCAGTTCACAATGAACCTTTCCAAATTTGGGCTAGAAAAAAAGCAAAAGTGAAAGACTTTAAAGGTCTTAAAGGAAAAACAGTTAACATAGGTAACCCCGGTTCAGGACAAAGAGGAACTATGGAGGAACTTATGAAAGCAATGGGAGTTGATAATAGTTACTTTAAAGGAGTAACAGAATTGACTTCTTCAGAACAAGTTAAAGCGTTATGTGATGGTAAAATAGATGCATTTGGTTATTCAGTAGGATTTCCAAATGGTGCTATGGAACAAGCAGCAACTTGTGGAGCAAAAGCTCTACCAATTAATCTTACAGGTGGACCTGTACAAGGTTTAATTGATGGTGCTGATTACTATGCAGCAGCTACGATACCAGCGGGCACTTATACAGGACAAAAAAAAGACGTAACTACTTTTGGTGTTAAAGCTACTGTTGTAACTAGCGCTGATGTTTCTGAGGAATTAGTTTACTTAGTAACAAAAGCTGTTTTTGAAAACTTTGATGCTTTCAGAGCACAACATCCTGCTTTTGGACCACTGGAAAAGAAAAATATGATAGCTGATGGTTTGTCAGCTCCGTTACATCCTGGTGCAATTAAATACTATAAAGAAGCTGGATTAATGTAATCTAAAAATTAATTAAAATTAAAAAGGCCCAATATATTTATTGGGCCTTTTTTTTGTAGTAAAGTATCGTTTATAAATGAATCAAGAGATTGATACAAAGATTGAAAGAAAAATTCACGAAGATTTGTCACCAACTAGAAATCTTACAGGATTACATTTAAAAATTGTTGCTGCCATAGCGATCATCTGGTCTTTATTTCAACTTTGGTACGCATCACCATTTCCATTTATATTTAATATTGGGATGTTTAAAGGCTTACCAGCAAGGGCCATTCATTTAGGTTTTGCTTTGCTACTAGCATTTTTAATATTCCCTATTTCGAAAAACAAAAAAATTTCAATTTTTGATATTTTAATAAGCGTCGTAGCAGCTTTTTGTTGTTTATATATTTATTTTTTTTACGATCAGCTTATAGATAGAGGGGGAGTTCTTTTAAATATCACTGCGGGTGGAAAGAATATACCAATTGAATTAATCATTGGAATATGCGGAATTTTAATTTTACTTGAAGCAACTCGAAGAGTAATAGGAAAACCTTTAGCAATAATAGCAATATGTTTTTTGTTATTTTCTTATTTTGGACAGTATGCTCCAGATATAATTTCTCACGGAGGACTTTCATTAAAGAGACTTGTTGGTTTTCAATGGTTTGATCAAGAAGCTATATTTGGAATACCAATAGGAGTTTCTGTAGATTTTATTTTCTTATTTGTTTTGTTTGGTGCTCTTCTAGAAACCGCAGGTGGTGGAAAATACTTTTTAGATTTAGCTTTTGCTATGGTTGGAAAAATGAGAGGGGGTCCTGCTAAAGCAGCTATTTTAGGATCTGGTATGACTGGAATGATATCTGGTTCCTCAGTCGCAAATACAGTTACTACCGGAACTTTTACTATTCCAATTATGAAAAAAACAGGATTTTCAAAAGAAAAAGCTGGAGCAATCGAAGTTTCATCATCTGTTAATGGTCAAATAATGCCCCCAGTTATGGGAGCGGCAGCTTTTGTTATGGCAAGCTTTATAGGAGTTACATATTTTGAAGTTGTTAAACATGCATTTTTGCCTGCAATTATATCTTATATAGCTTTGTTTTATATTTCTCATCTTGAGGCATTAAAATTAAATCTTAAAGGAATGGAAGAAAAAGATGTGCCACACCTAAAAAATACTTTTTTAGCTGGTTTACATTTTTTAATTCCAATTTTTGTTTTGATATATTTATTAGTTGTCCTTCGCTTGACAGCTTCCTATTCAATTTTTTATGCAACTATTGCATTAGTTTTGGTTAACTTGCTAAATAAATTAACTACATCAAGAAAAGAATCGAACTTTAAGGATGCTTTAAAAATTTGGTTTAATCAAACTATTGTGGGATTTGAAAAGGGTGCAATAAATATGGTTGCGGTTGGAATCGCTATTGCAACTGCAGGAGTAATAGTGGGGGCAGTAGGATCTACAGGATTAAGCACAAATTTAATTATTGTAATAGAATCTATTGCTAAAGATAATGTCGTAATTTTAATAATATTAACTATAGTTTTATGTTTGTTGTTAGGCATGGGACTTCCTACAACCGCAAACTATGTTGTTGTAGCATCATTAATGTCCATGGTTTTAGTAGACGTTGGTAACGCTTCTGGATATATTTTTCCACTTATAGCTGTTCACTTGTTTGTATTTTATTTTGGATTAATGGCAGATGTGACTCCCCCAGTGGGTTTAGCATCCTATGCCGCAGCAGGTATTTCAGGGGGAGACCCTTTAAGAACTGGAATACAAGCTTTTTGGTATAGTTTAAGAACTGCTATTCTTCCGATTGTATTCTTATTTAATCACGAACTTCTTTTAATTGGTGTTGAAAATGTTTGGCATGGTATTTTAATAATTATAACTTCTTTAATTGGTATACTAGTATTTACCGCGGCCACCCAAGCTTGGTTTATTAATAAAATGAAATGGTATGAAATAGTCGTATTTCTATTAATTTCTTTATCATTTTTAAGACCCGGCTTTATTCTTGATAAATTTTATCCTAAGTTTGAATACTCTACTTTGCAAATAAATAACTTAGAAATGGTTACCTTAAAGTCTGATCGTGATGTTCATATAAAAGTAACAAGAAATACCGATTATGGTGAAAGATATAAACTTTTTGTAATAAACAAGGGGAGTTTCGATAGCACTTATTCTTTAGAAGATTATGGCATCAAACTAGCTGAGCAAGAAGGTAAAACAACAATAGACACGCTTGATTGGAAAGGTTTAGCAAAGAAAGACGGAATGGAAATGGGAGATATAATTACTGAATTTAAAATTGAAAACTTGGATCGACCTAATAAAGCAATAGTCTATCCTTTTGCTTTAATTTTTTTACTTGTTTTTGGTTTTATAAATTATAGAAGAAAGCAAATAATACATGAGTAAAAATCAAGTAATAAAAGGTAGATGGTACAATATAAATAAAAAAATTAAAAAAAGACTAACCGCAAAATATCATAAAATTAAAGATTGGAAAATGGATCCCAAGGGGTATTTTTTAATTGGAGTAGATAAGAAAAAAAATTTTATTCAAGTTGGTTATTGTAAGTTTACAAGACTTGGAAATTCACCTATCAACGACATGGTGGCAATAATAAAAGGTAAAACAGCAATAGAAATTGTTAATACTCTAATTAGACAAAAATATATTTCTTCGCTTCAACATGCCGCAGATATGGGAATTGAACTTCACAAAGCTGAATTATCTTTAAAATATGGTTTTAGATATATTCAAGATAAAGATTTAGTTATTGACAAAAAGTAAAATTTTGATAAGTAGAAATTAATACCGAAGTATAGGTGGGGAACAATGTGAAAATCATTGACTGTTCCTGCAACGGTAAAAACGAAAGTTTAAGTCCGAGCGCCACCCGGTATAGCCCGCTGTTGAACGAAGGCCAGGAAAAGTCTAGTTCTGCAATGCAAAATTAGCAGTGGCATGAAAAATTGTGCTTATGCTAAAAAAAATATTAAAGCTTTTAATAATATTAATTTTCCCAGCAAAGGAGCTGTTTGCTGCAGATGTACCTGTAATTGTTATAGCTCCAAGTAAAAAAGCTCAATCCGTATCAACTGTAGGAACATCCGTAACAGTACTTAATGAAACATTTTTTCAAAATTCAAATGAACTTTTTTTAGGAGATGCTTTAGCAACTAACTCAACTAGCATTAATTTCTTTCAAAATGGCGGCCAAGGACAAACTTCAGCTATTCAATTACGAGGTTTGCCTAAAAGATATTCAACTGTTTATATCGACGGTGTTAAAATGTCAGATCCAGCGAGCGTATCGAATGATTATGATTTTAATCATCTTTTAACAAGCCAAATAGCTAGAGTAGAGATTTTAAAAGGTAATCAAAGTTCTGTCTATGGAAGTGGAGCTATAGGAGGAACCATAAATATTACAACTAAAAAAGGACAACCCGGTTTTCAAAAAAATATACAATACAACAACGCTTCTCATGGCACCAACAATTTATCACTTTCACTTTCTGGAGCAGATGAGAATGATAATTTTTATATTGGCTTAGAAAGATTTCAAACTGATGGTATGTCAGCAATGACTCATAATGATGAAGAAGATAGATATAGAAATAACTCTTTAGTCGCAAATTATGCTCATAAATTTTCTGATAAAATAAAATTTGAAAGTAATCTAAGAGTTGCTGAAACTTATTCTCAGTATGATAAAGAAGTGGACACTTCTTCGGCAGATCATAGCGAAGAGTTAGATGCTCTACAATCTTCATCAAATATTTCTTTGGTTTATGAACCTAACAATCAATTTACTAATAAATTGACATTAGCAAATACATATATCGAAAGAATCGCTGCGGCAACGCCAAATAGCGGTAACGCAGCTCAAGATAATTATTATGGAGATAGATATGCGTTTATATACTCAGGTAATTATAATTTTAACCTTGATAATAGTATTGTGTTCGGATTTGAAAGAGAAGAAGACCAAATGGGATATAATAAAGATATGACCGGTCGTATAGATAATCATGCATATGTAACATCAAGCTATTTTGATTACCAAAGCAGATTTACTAATAATATTTATGCAACATTTGGTTCAAGATTTGATGAACATAAACACTCTGGTGATGAAGAAGCACATAGAGCAACACTAGCTTATCTTTTTAATGATAAATCTACAAAATTAAAAAGTTCTTATGCTACAGGATTTCGATTTCCTTCGCTTTACGAATTTTTTTATCAAGATGCTGGAACACATAATCTTGTAGCAGAAAAAAGTGAAGGCTTTGATTTTGGAATTGAGAAATCTTTTTCAGATCTAGGTTTAAGTATTGATGCTACTTATTTTAATTTAAAGTACTATGATACTTTAGAAGCCTGGAATACATCTAGTTGGCTAGTAAAAAATCTTCCAGGAACCGTTAAGTCTCAGGGATTGGAATTAGTTTCCAAATGGAAAAAAAGTGATAAATTAAATTTTGATTTAAACTATACATATACCTCTACCTATGATGGTGCAGAGCAAGATGATCCAGATAAAAATGAAAGTTATCATGATGCTAGAATGGTTAGAGTTCCCAGAAATATTATTAATCTAGTAACAAATATGAAAATTCCTGGTTATAAAAATTTAGATTTAAGTTTAAGCACCAAGTGGTCTGATAATTCAAGGGATTATGGAAACGGGAACAGAACATGGAGAGATGAAACGATAGATGATTACTTAGTAAATGATCTGTCAATTAAATATAACCTATGGAACACTTACAACCTATTTTTTGATATAAACAATATTTTAGATGAAAAATACGAAACTACTAGAGATTATTCACAAATGGATAGATCTTTTAATTTTGGAATAAGAAGGGTATATTAGATTTATGCAAAATTTATTAATGGCATCAAGAAAAGAAATATTTCCAATTGGTTTAATATTAATCTTGGCACTTGCAAGGTTAATACCTCATCCACCGAATTTTACACCTGTTATAGCCGTAGCAATACTAAGTGGTTATTTTTTTAAAAATTTAAATTTTTCACTCATAATTTTATTAATAGCCATGTTGATATCGGACTTATTTATTGGTTTTTATGAAAATGTATTTTTTGTCTATGCTTCATTGCTGTTAATTACTTTTATTTTTCATAAAATTAGTAAAAAAATAAATTTTAAAAATTTATTTATTTTTGGTTTTGCAGGATCGCTTATATTTTTTATTATTTCAAATTTTGGCGTGTGGATTTTAGGAAGTCCAGGATTAGATAATCTTCCATATGATAAAAATTTAAATGGTTTGATAGAGTGTTATATTTTAGCAATACCATTTTTTGGAAACACTTTTTTATCAACTTTAATTTTTGCTTACCCAGGAATATTTATTTATAAATCTTTACCCGCCTGGTCCAGCTCCAGATAATTTCAATATTTTCCATACGCCGGAAGCTGTTGCTACAATTTTATTTGATGCGGTCAACTCACATGTTAAAAAAACCATCGATTTAGTTTTTTTTTGTATTTTTGTCTTTCCATATAACTCTTGACCTAATTTTATTGCAGAAATAAATTTAATTTCTAATGATATAGTTACGCATGGATTTTGATCCGCTGCTTTGTGTGCTGCTGTGCCACCTCCTGCATCAACGAATGCAGCAATAAAACCCCCATGAGTAATACCTGCAGCATTAAGATGATTTTCATTTATTTTGGTTTTAAACTCGTATTCATTTACCGAAATAGTTCTAAATAATAGCCCACCATTATGTTTCATGAAACCTGATTTAAGACTTATTTGTTCAAAATCTTTGCTCATAAATTGTTATAATATTATAGTTAATGTTAGCACAAACATTATTATTAAAATAAAAAAAAATATAACAGCCTTTACTAAGCTCATTTTCTATTCCTTTTTTCTCTTTTCAACTTCCTTTTTTCTTTAAAACTTAGTTTAGGTTTTTTCATTACACTTGAGTCTTTAAATGATTTTCCACTATATCTTTTAGACATAAAATTCTTTCTGGCGCGCCTGCTAGGAGTCGAACCCAGAACCTCCTGGTCCGTAGCCAAGCGCTCTATCCAATTGAGCTACAGGCGCTCACTGGTTTTCTATCAAAGTATAAGTGTTATTTAAAGCTTCTTTCTGGATAGTTTTACTAAATTGTTAATTTTTTTTTAAATACTTTTTCAAAATTACTTTTTGTACCCAAAATTGAGCATCAAGATTATTGTAATTAGGTTGAAATAATTTTGTTATATTTTTTAAAATTAAGGTCATTACCCTAGTGACAATATTTACATGGCTGAAAAAGGATTAAATTGTGGTATAAATAAAACATCAATTATGGCCACAAAAATAACTGTTCCAGATATAGGTGATTTTGAAAATGTAGAAATAATTGAAATTTTACCTAAAGCTGGAGATGTAATAAAAAAAAATGATCCAGTTGTTACTCTAGAAAGTGATAAATCTAGTGTCGAAGTTCCTTCCCCCTTTTCTGGAAAAATTTCTTCGATTGAAGTAAAAATAGGAGATAAAGTTTCAAAAGGAAGCGTTCTAGCCGTCATAGAAGATGATAAGTTCGAAAACACTGAAAAGATTAACAAAAAAGAAAATATACAAAAAATAAAACCAAAGAAAGCAGAACCGCTTGTATTAAGAGAACATGATATTTTGCCAGAAACTGAAAAAATTATTAAACAAGCAGAATCTTCGGTAAATAAAATTGAACAAAAGAAGAGCCAAAAAAAAATTCCTGCACGATCTAATGGCTCAGATATTGACCCAACAGAAACTAAAGAATGGCTGGATTCATTAGAAGCTGTTATTGCAAAAGATGGATCTGATCGTGCTCATTACTTACTAAAAAAGCTAATTGACGAAGCTTACAAAGAAGGATTTAATAGACCTTTAACAAGAATTACTCCTTATATAAATACTATACCCGTTGAATCAGAAACTAAATCTCCAGGAGATCAAAATATAGAAAGAAGAATTAGGTCTTTAATTAGATGGAATGCTGCTGCAATGGTAGTTAAGGCTAACAAGAAAAATTCTGAACTCGGAGGCCATATAGGAACATTTGCTTCTGCAGCTACTCTTTACGATGTAGGAATGAATCACTTTTGGAGAGCAAAAAATAATAAATTTGGGGGTGATTTAGTTTATTTTCAAGGTCATAGCGCACCAGGAATGTACGCAAGAGCTTTCTTAGAAGGAAGACTTACTGCAAAACAGTTAGGAAATTTTAGACAAGAAGTAGGAGTCGATGGATTATCTTCTTATCCTCACCCATGGCTAATGCCTAAGTTTTGGCAATTCCCAACTGTATCAATGGGGCTTGGTCCAATTTTATCAATTTATCAAGCGAGATTTACAAAATATTTAATCAATAGAGGTTTATTGAAAGATGAAGATAGAAAAATTTGGGCTTTCCTTGGCGATGGAGAAATGGACGAACCTGAGTCTTTAGGAGCAATTAGTTTAGCTTCAAGAGAAAAATTAGATAATTTAATATTCGTTATTAATTGCAATCTACAAAGATTAGATGGCCCAGTTAGAGGAAACGGGAAAATCATACAGGAGCTGGAAGGTATTTTTAGAGGAGCGGGATGGAATGTAATTAAAGTTATATGGGGGTCATATTGGGATCAATTGCTCGCAAAAGATAAAACAGGATTATTAATAAAAAGAATGAACGAGTGTGTTGATGGCGAATATCAAGCGTTCAAAGCAAATGACGGAGCTTATGTAAGAAAGAATTTTTTTGGAAAATATCCTGAGTTAACGGAATTGATTTCAACAATGACCGATAGAGATGTTTGGAAACTCAATAGAGGAGGACACGACCCCCATAAAGTTTATGCGGCTTATCACGAAGCAATGAAAACCAAAGGACAACCTACTGTGATTTTAGCAAAAACAATCAAGGGTTATGGCATGGGTAAATCAGGAGAAAGTATAAATACCACGCACCAGCAAAAAAAATTAGGAGAAGAAGATTTGCTCTATTATAGAGACCGCTTTGATATTCCCCTTACAGACAAACAAGTAAAAAATATAGAGTTTTATAAACCAAATGAAAAATCAGAAGAGATAAAATATATTAAAGAAATGAGAATGAAGCTGGGGGGAAATTTACCAGAAAGAAATTCTTTTGCAAAATCAATCAAAAAACCTTCAAAAGAAATTTTTGAAACTATGCTTAGGTCTTCCGAAGGTCGCGAGATGTCGACCACCATGGCCTTAGTAAGAATGTTAACAAGTTTATTAAGAGATAAAAATATTGCTCCTAAATTAGTTCCAATTATACCTGACGAAGCAAGAACTTTTGGTATGGAGGGATTTTTTCAAAAAATCGGTATATATGCGCACGAAGGTCAAAAATATGAGCCTGTAGATTCGGAACAACTTAGCTCTTACAAAGAAGATAAAAAAGGGCAAGTATTAGAAGAAGGGCTAACAGAATCCGGAGCTATGTCTTCGTGGATAGCTGCGGGTACTTCATACACAAATCACGATCTAGAAATGATACCAATTTACACATTCTATTCTATGTTTGGTTTTCAAAGAGTAATGGATCTAATTTGGGCTGCCGGAGATTCTCAATCAAGAGGTTTTTTAATAGGAGCAACAGCAGGAAGAACGACGTTGGCAGGAGAAGGGTTGCAACACCAGGATGGTCACAGCCATTTACTAGCATCAACAATTCCAAACTGCATTAGCTATGATCCAACATTCGCATATGAACTAGCAGTGATTTTAAGAGAAGGAATAGGAAGAATGCACGATAAACAAGAAAATATTTTTTATTACATAACAGTAATGAATGAGAATTATAAACATCCAGCGCTCCCAAAAGATTGTGAAAAAGGAATACTAAAGGGTATGTATCTGTTTAAAGAGTTTAACAAAAAAGGAAAAATTAAAATTCAACTATTAGGATGTGGAACGATTTTGAGGGAGATGATAGCAGCGGCAGAGGTTTTGAGTGATGAATATAATATTGATAGTGATGTTTGGAGCGTTACAAGTTTCAATGAATTGAGAAAAGATGGTATGGAAACTGAAAGAAAAAATCTTTTAAATCCTGGAGAAAAGCCGAAGAAATCCTATGTGGAGGAATGTTTAGAAAAAAGAGATGGTCCAATTATCGCTGCTTCGGACTATGTTAGGGGTTTTGCTGATCAGATTAGACCTTATCTTTCAAAACCTTTTTATTCGTTTGGTACTGATGGCTATGGAAGAAGTGATGGAAGAAAGAAATTAAGGAATTTTTTTGAAGTAGACAAAGAACATATTGTTACCTATGCTTTAAGTGCTCTTGCAAAGGAACAACTTATTCCATCAAAATATGCCGAAAAAGCAATGAAAAAATATAATATTGATAAAAATAAACCTATTCCTACAGAATTATAAATATGGGTGATAAAAAAAATATAATTAGCGCAAGTCCAAATGTTAGAAAATTGGCAAGAGAGTTTGGAGCTGACATCTATCAAATACAGGGTTCAGAGAGATTAGGAAGAGTTTCCAAAGAAGATGTAAAATCTTTTATTAAAAAATCAATTTCAGAAAAAACTGAAAAAAAACAAACTATAAAAGTAGAACAATATGAACATTCTGAATTTGGTGAAATTGATATAAAGCCTATTCCAAGATTAAAAAAAATTGCAGGTCCTCACCTAGAAAAATCTTGGAGTGAAATTCCACATGTTACACAACATGACGAAGCAGATATTACTGAAATGGAAAAGTTCAGAAAGTCTTTGAGAGATCTTTATACTGGTGAAAAACTTTCAATTACTCCATTACCATTTATCATAAGAGCTTTAGTAAAAGCCTTAAAAGATTACCCAAATTTTAACTCTTCATTGGATTTAAAAAAAGAAAAACTGATATATAAAAAATATTTTCACATAGGTATAGCAATGGATACTCCTCACGGTTTAATGGTTCCAAAGATTAGAAATGCAGACAAAAAAGATATAACTGAACTAGGACAAGAACTAAAAAAGATAGCTAAACTTTGTAAAGATCTAAAAATTGATAAAAAAGAATTTTTTGGTGGATCAATGACGATCTCAAGTTTAGGAAGCATAGGAGGTAGCTTTTTTACACCTATTATTAACCAGCCAGAGGTAGCTATTCTAGGGATAGGTAGAGCTGAAAGGAAACAAGTTTTTATAGGTGGTAAGTACGAAAATAAGATAATGCTTCCTTTATCTTTATCTTATGATCATAGAGTTATAGATGGTGCAGAAGGAGCGCGTTTTTGTGCTCACCTAAGAGAAAGTTTAGGAAAAGATTTTGCCTATAAATTAGCGGTATAGTTTTATTGATGAAAAAAACTATATCGTTTATTTGTTTAGTTATTTGTACGGTAATTTGGGGAACCACATTTATAGCCCAAGATGCGGGCATGGATAATATAGGCCCTTTTACTTTTAATAGCGTAAGATTTTATGTTGGTTTTCTAGCGGTTGCACCTTTTGTTTTTTTATTTGAAAAAAAAAAAATAAAACATCAAATCAGTAACAAAACATCTAAATTTATAAAACTTATAATTCCAGTAGGAATATTTTTGACTTTAGGGTGTGTTTTTCAGCAGGTTTCTTTGCTTTATACAGACGTAGCTAATTCCGCATTTTTTACAATTTTTTATGTACCAATGGTTCCTATTATTATTTATTTTTTATTTTCCGAAAAGTTACATTGGTCAATATGGCCATCGGTGTTTGCATGTGTAGTTGGCGGTTATTTTTTAAGTGATATTAATAATGTGGAGGTTAGATTCGGAGACACATTAGTTTTAATTGGTGCTGTGTTTTGGGCATTACATATTATTTATATTGGAAAAATCATTAAGGAGTTTGATCTTCCCTTCTTTATTGCGTTAACTCAAAATCTAATTGTGGCAACTCTATCTTTTATTCTTGTTCTAGCATTTGAGGAAGTTGATTTTTCAAAAATTAAATTAGAAACAGTAGAAATTTTATATGCAGGAATTTTGTCAGGCGGCGCTGCATTTGCTCTACAACTCTTTGGGCAAAAAAATATTTCTGCTGCTCCAGCAGCAATAGTTATGTCACTTGAAGGAGTTGTGGCCGCTGTTTCTGCATGGATAATTTTAAGTCAAATACTAGGTATTAACAATATCATTGGATGTTTGCTTATTCTTTGTGGTGTTTTACTATCTCAATTAGCTCCAATTTATGAAAAAAATTATAAATAAACTATTCCCAGTATAAATAATGAAAAAATTATTCTATAAATTACAAATATTTTTAAACTAAATTTTTTGATGAAGTTAAAAAAAAGTGCAATAGTAGCATAAGAAAAAATAAAGGAAAAAATTATAGCAATAATTGCTAAGAAGTTTAGATCAGCGCTTTCTTCAATATATATTTTGTAAACCCCCATTATGCTTGCAGCGAGCAAAGTCGGAATAGATAAGAAAAATGAAATTTTTGTTGCATCTATTCTATCAAAACCCAAAACTCTTCCCGACGTTATTGTAATTCCAGATCTACTTACCCCAGGTATTAAAGATAACACTTGAAACAATCCAATGAATAAAGCGGCTTTATTTGTAAATTGATCTTTATTTATTTGCTTTGTAACTTTTGATTTATCGCTTATATATAGAAGAATACCAAATATTAAACTCATCCAACCAATAATTTCTAAGTTTCTTAAATGTTCAATAATTGATGTTTGATAAAGAATATATCCAACGGGAATAATAGGAATGGTACCTACAAGTATTTTTATTAAAAAATTTCTATTTTTAATGAAATGAAATAAGTCAGATCTAAAGTAAACAATAATTGCTAATAAAGATCCTAGGTGTAAACATATATCAATTAACAAGTTCTGGTTTATGAAAGAATAATATTTTGTAACTAGAAACAGGTGTGCAGCAGAGCTAACCGGCAAAAATTCAAAAATACCTTGTATTGCTGAAAGAATTAAAATTTCAATTGAAGAAAGCATTATGATGATTATTGCATAGCTGTTATGCAATATAAATTACAAATTTAGCGGATTTTATAAAAAATAGGTCAGTTATTATGTCCTAAAAATGCTTTTAGGCTTGTTTCTATTGATATAATTATAAGCTTATAAAAGGGAAAATTATGACTGAAAAAATGCTTCAATTTGTGAAAGTGGGTATGCAAACTCCAACAAAAAGAAAAAGCAAATCACGAATCAAAGATTTTAAAGAAATTTATAATAAATTCATTCATGAGAAAGCTAAAGAACAATCAAGCAGATGTTCCCAGTGTGGTGTTCCATTTTGCCAAATACACTGTCCTTTACAAAATAACATTCCTGATTGGTTAAAATTAACCGCTGAAGGTAGATTAAAGGATGCAAATGAACTGGTTCATAGCACAAACAATATGCCTGAAATTTGTGGCAGCATTTGCCCGCAAGATCGTCTGTGTGAAGGAAATTGTGTGATTGAAAAATCTGGGCATGGCACTGTTACTATCGGATCCATAGAAAAATATATAACGAATAATGCTTGGGAAAATGGATGGATAAAACCCATTAAAGTTTTAAAAGAAAGAAGTCAATCGGTCGGTATTATTGGAGCAGGACCTTCAGGATTAACTTGCGCGGAGGAACTTAGAAAAATTGGATATAAAATAACCATTTATGATAGATACGATCGACCAGGTGGCCTTTTAATTTATGGAATACCTAATTTTAAATTAGAAAAAATGGCTGTTGAAAGAAGAACAAATTTATTGAAAGAAAGTGGAATCAAATTTGTGCAAAATTCTGAAATTGGAAAAAATATATCACTTGATGATCTAAGAAAAAGACATGATGCGATACTTATTGCGACTGGAGTGTATAAGCCTAGGGAAATAAATTTACCCGGGTCTAATTTAAAAAATATTTTTTCTGCAATGGAATTTTTAACAGCATCAAACAAAAAAGGCTTAGGAGATAAAGTAGAAAATTTTGAAAACGGAATATTAAATTCTGAAAATAAGGATGTAATTGTAATTGGAGGCGGGGATACAGGAATGGACTGTGTGAGAACAGCAGTAAGGCAAAATGCTAAATCAGTAAAGTGTTTGTATAGAAGAAATAGAGAAAATATGCCCGGTTCAGCAAGAGAGGTATATAACGCAGAAGAAGAAGGGGTAGAATTCATTTGGCTATCAAATCCAAAAGAATTTATTGGAACCAAAAAAGTTTCTTCTGTCTTGGTTGAGAAAATGAAACTTGGTGATCCAGACTCATCCGGGAGACAAATGCCTGTAACCATTCCAAACTCAGAATTTAAAATAAGAGTTGATATGGTTATTAAAGCCTTGGGATTTGATCCTGAGAATTTACCTAAATTATTCAATTTACCAGAACTATCTATTTCAAGAATCGGAACAATAAAGATTAATTTGAAAACTATGGAAACTGATATTCCGGGCATTTTTGCTGCCGGTGATATAGTTAGAGGTGCATCGCTAGTGGTTTGGGCGATTAAGGATGGCAGAGATGTTGCAACATCAATTCGAAATTACTTAGAACAAAAATTGAATAAAAATGAAAAAGTGGCATAAAAAATGAATCTTTATAAAAAAAATTTAATAAAACTAACTGAAGGAAACGTTTATTATCCCAGTCTAGAACATGATGCTTGTGGCGTAGGTCTTGTAGCCTCAACGGACGGAAAAAAATCAAGAAAAATAGTAGAGTTCGGTATACAGGCACTAAAGGCCGTTTGGCATCGTGGAGCGGTTGATGCTGACGGCAAAACTGGAGATGGTGCTGGAATTCATATTGAAATTTCAAAAGATTTTTTTCAGGAAAAAATTGAAAATTATGGGCGGACATATGACGGAGGTGCAATATGCGTTGGAATGATTTTTTTACCTCGCAATGATTATAATGCACAAGAAAAATGTAAAACATTAATTGAGACAGAGCTTTTAAGTAATAATTATTATATTTATAGATGGAGGCAAGTTCCAATTAATACCAGTGTTTTGGGTGCTAAGGCTGAGAATAATCGACCTGAAATAACACAAGTAATTTTCAAATCTAATAATAAAAAATTGTTGGGAGAAAATCTCGAGAGAGATTTATTTGCTATAAGAAAAAAGATTGAAAAAAAATCTAACTTATTGCAGCTGAATGATTTTTATATTTGCTCATTTAGTTCACGATCAATTATTTACAAAGGAATGTTTTTAGCGGAAGCCCTATCAGAATTTTATCCCGATCTGGTGGATAAAAGATTTGTTTCAAGATTTGCTATTTTTCATCAAAGATATTCAACTAATACTTTTCCAAGCTGGGATTTAGCTCAACCATTTAGAACTTTAGCTCATAATGGTGAAATAAATACTCTCAAAGGAAATATTAATTGGATGAAAATTCACGAACAGGATATGAAAAGTGAATTTTTTAATGATATTGAATCGTTAAAGCCAGTTATTAAACCAGGCAACTCAGATTCTGCAGCACTAGACAATGTATTTGAACTATTAGTCAGATCAGGCAAATCAATTCCATTAGCAAAACTTATGTTAATCCCAGATGCTTGGTCGAAGAGAAGAAAAACAATTCCAAAAAACCATCAAAATTTATTTAATTTTTTAAATAGTACTATAGAACCATGGGATGGGCCAGCAGCAATTGCGGCCACAGATGGAAAATGGGTTATTGTTGCTACAGATAGAAATGGCCTTCGTCCACTAAGATATACGATATCTAAAGACAATCTTTTATTCGCAGGATCCGAAACAGGCATGATACCGATTGCTAATGATAAAATTATTTCCAAAGGTAAACTTGGGCCAGGACAAATTGTTGCTGTAAATTTGGATCAAGGAAAATTTTTTAATAATAAAAGTATCAAAGATAAAATATCCATGGACTATAAAAAATATAATAAACAAATTATTGATCTTGATAAAAAATTTAATACATCAAAAGAAAAATTTACCTATTCAGGCGACGAGTTAAGACGAAGACAATACTTAGCTGGCATGAATATTGAAGATTTAGAACTTATTTTACATCCAATGGTAGAAGAAGCAAAAGAGGCCGTGGGTTCTATGGGAGATGATACTCCTATTGCTGTATTATCAGATAAATATAGACCTTTATCACATTTTTTTAGACAAAATTTTAGCCAAGTTACAAATCCTCCAATTGATTCACTAAGAGAAAATGAAGTAATGAGTTTGAAAACCCGCTTCGGAAATCTTGGAAATATTCTTGACTTTGAAAATTTGACTAAAGAAAATATTTATGTATTGGAAAGTCCAATTTTGTCAAATTCTCAATTTGAAAAATTTACTAAGTTTTTCAAAAAAAATCTTCAGGTTCTTGACTGCACATTCGATTTAAAAACTAATCTAAAAGAAAGATTAAACCAATTGTGTTTTGAAGCCGAAATTGCCGTTAGAGAAGGTTGTAAGCATTTAATTTTAAGTGATAAAAAAATATCAGAAAAAAAAGCAGCAATTCCAATGATCCTCGCATTTGGGGCTATAAATTCTAAGCTGATTGAAAAAGGTATAAGAGGTTTTGTTTCTATTAATGTACAAACAGCAGAAGTTCTTGACACCCATTCCTTTGCAGTATTACTGGGAATAGGAGCAACGACCATTAATCCATATTTAGTTTTTGATTCTATATACCAGAGATATGAAAAAAAATTATTTGGAAAATTCAATTATAAGGAATGTGTTCAAAGGTACATCAAATCAGTAGATAACGGTTTGTTAAAAATTATGTCAAAAATGGGAATTTCTGTTTTAAGTTCTTACAGAGGTGGGTGTAATTTTGAAGCTATTGGAATCAGCAGAGCAATTATATCTGAATATTTTCCTGGCATGATATCCAGAATATCAGGTATTGGAATTTTTGGAATTGAAAAAAAGATAAAAGAATTGCATAAAAAAGTTTTTCAAAAAAATATTACAATCCTTCCAATAGGCGGTATTTATAAATACAGAAAAAGTGGAGAAAATCATCATTACCAAGGTAATTCGATTCATATGTTGCAACAAGCAGTAACTAACAATTCATACGAAACCTATAAAAAATATACCCAAAATATTTATAATTTACCTGCCATAAATTTAAGAGATTTGCTTGATTTTAAATACTTAAGAAAAAAAATAAAAATTAATGAAGTTGAAACAATAGAAAGTTTAAGAAAAAGATTTGGAAGTGGAAGCATGTCGCATGGCGCTTTATCTTCAGAGGCTCACGAAACTTTGGCTATTGCAATGAATAGAATCGGAGGTGCTTCTTGTAGTGGTGAAGGCGGAGAAGATTCAAAAAGATTTTTGAAAATGAAAAATGGTGATAGTTCAAATTCGAAAGTTAAACAAATTGCTTCAGCAAGATTTGGAGTAACTATTGAATATTTAAATAATTGTAATGAGATTGAAATAAAAATAGCACAAGGAGCTAAACCCGGAGAAGGAGGTCAATTGCCTGGTTTTAAAGTTTCAAAAGAAATCGCAAAATTAAGGCACTCAACTCCCGGAGTAACATTAATATCTCCTCCTCCTCATCATGATATTTATTCTATAGAAGATTTAGCTCAATTAATTTATGATTTAAAACAAACTAACCCTAAAGCAAGAGTGGGTGTTAAATTAGTAGCTTCAACTGGTGTAGGAACTATTGCTGCCGGTGTAGCAAAAGCAAAAGCTGATGTTATTTTGATCTCAGGACATTCAGGTGGTACTGGTGCCAGTCCACAGACAAGCATAAAACATGTGGGAATTCCATGGGAAATGGGTCTTACAGAAGCAAACCAAATTTTAACCTTAAATGGTCTCAGACATCAAGTAACCTTGAAAACTGATGGAGGAATAAAAACAGGAAGAGATGTAGTAATAGCGGCAATGATGGGAGCTGAGGAATTTGGAATAGGCACAACATCTCTAGTTTCGATTGGTTGCATTATGGTACGCCAATGTCATTCCAATACTTGTCCTGTGGGTGTGTGTACTCAAGATATAGCATTAAGAAAAAAATTTACTGGAACACCTGAAAAAGTTGTTAATTTGTTTAATTTTATTGCACAAGAGGTTAGAGAAATTTTATCAGCTTTAGGATTCAAAAATTTAAATGAAATTATTGGTAGAACAGATCTTTTAAGACAGGTAAGCAAAGGTATGTCAAATTTAGATGATTTAGATCTTAATCCATTATTGGTAACAGCGGATGCCGGAGAAAACAAAAGATACTGTATTCCTAATTTGATAAATAAAGTTCCCTCAAGCTTGGATGAAAAAATTTATGAAGATATAAGAAATTCTTTTTTTCAAAAAAACAAAATTCGTTCAAGTTATAAAATTGAAAATGTAAACAGAGCTGTTGGAACAAGATTATCGCATTATATTCTTAAAAATTTTAGTAACAAAAATGTAATGGAAAATATGGTAGAAGTTAATCTTTCGGGTTCTGCTGGTCAATCACTAGGAGCTTTTAGCATAAGAGGTTTAAAGTTAAATGTAACTGGAGATGCAAACGATTATGTCGGAAAAGGTCTCTCTGGAGCAACAATAGTTGTAAAGCCACCAGCTGAAAGTAATTTGGTTAGCGATGAAAATACTATTTTAGGAAATACTGTGCTTTATGGAGCCACATCAGGAAAACTCTTCGCAGCTGGACAATCTGGTGAAAGATTTGCAGTAAGAAATTCTGGTGCGATAGCAGTAATTGAGGGTTGCGACTCAAATGGCTGTGAGTATATGACTGGAGGATATGTTGTAATATTGGGTAAAGTTGGTGACAATTTTGCTGCCGGCATGACCGGAGGTATGGCATTTATTTATGATCCAAATGAAGAATTTGAAAATTATGTTAATTCAAGTTCAGTAATTTGGCAAAAAATTGAAACTGATTTTTGGAAAAATTACTTAAAAAAATTAATAGAAGAACATTTTAAAGAAACTCAATCTAATATTGCTTCTAAAATATTAGAAAAATATTCCAATGAAGTTAAAAATTTTAAGCAAGTTTGCCCTAAAGAAATGCTTGATAAATTATTAAATCCTATAACTACAAAAGCAAAAATTTTGAAAGCTGTTTAACTGTTAACAGCTGCATTTTTTTCCTTTTTATTGAGTTTTAATCTTACATAAAAATCATAAACTCTTTGTTCAAACAGATTGCTTGGAAAAAATTCTTTTTTGAACAAGTTTTTTATTAATCTGTATATTCTAATCGGTCTTGATAAATAAATAGCAGCGTAGGAAAGTGAAAAACCAGCAAATCTTATTATAGATAAAGTTCTACCAGAAACATTATCACAATAAGAGTAAGGCTGTGTTACATCCATGTAGGCCATTAATTTTTTAAAATAATCATCATCTAGTGATAGTTTTTTTTCTTTTTTAAGCTTTTCAAATAGCTCGGACCCGGGATAAGGTGAAAACATAGCAAAATTAACATCGTAAATACCGAATCTTATAGAACAGTATATTCCGAAGAAAATGGATTTTAAACAATCAGCTAAAGTTTCGTGAGGAAAGCCTATAATAAAATTTAATTTTACAGTATGACCAATTTTCACAGCAGCTTTTATGCTTTCGGCAAGTCTATCAAGTTTTACACGTTTTTTAATTATATTAAGACTTTTTTCACTTCCACTTTCTGGTGCGTAGCAAATATATGCGCAACCAGAATCATAAATAGCTCTCAAAGTTTCTTCATCCAACGCCTCAGATCTAGTTCCCACTGGTAATTGCCAAGTAATGTTATTTATATTTCTTTTTTTCAATTCATCACAAAATTCTAATATCCAACTTTTTTTTATTATTGCTGTTAAATCAAAAAATTCAAAATCATTTGCATCATATTTTTTTATTAACCACTCTATTTCGCTGACTATTTCTTTTGGGTCACGCATTATATATCTCGTTGTCCACATACTTGGGCTCGAGCAAAATGTACATTGATAAGGGCAACCTCTTGTAGCTAAGATTGGCATATTTCTCAATTTCCCTTTAGCCAATCCTATTGTAAAAGAATTAGTGAAATAGTTTTCAGGTTTTAGCAGATGCCAAGCTGGTCTAGGAATTGCATCAATATACTGAATTCTTTTACTAAATCCGTTATCTACAAATTTATTATCCTTGTTTATAAAAGATATTCCTTGAATATTTTTTACACTTTTTTTATGAAACATATTAAAACAGAACTCGAGCATTGATAGTTCCCCTTCTCCTTTGACTATGTAATCAATAGAGTTGCAGTTTTTTAAAACATATTCTGGAATTGCAGAGGAGTGTTCTCCACCAGCTACTATAATAATATTTGGATATTTTTTTTTTATTTGTTCGATGAGAGTTCTATGTGCAAACCACTCAGAAGAAAACATTAAAGAGATTCCAAAAATAAATGTCTCAGGATCAATTTTTTCTAATATTTCTTCGGATGTTAAACCCTGAAGATTATATAGGTTATTTTCAGATCTTCTGATTTTAACAGGCTGCTGTTCTCCAGTGGCATCAATAATTTTCGTTTTATATCCAGCCTTTTCTAAAACGGCACCTACATAAGCCAATCCTAAGGGCAGCGTAACAGGAGAACTATAAGAAGTTTTCGGCAAGACAGCAAAAGGTCTACATAAAGTTATAACTCTACTGTCATTTTTCGGGGCCACAAATGAACTTAAAGAAGAATCCATTTGCCTCGGGTCTAATTCCTTTACCCAATTTTGATTAGGCGTGTATGAGGGCTCATAAATTACAGTATCTTTATCTTTCATATAAATTTATTCACTAATTTAATTTTATAATCTCAATAATTTGTATCATCTATTAAGCTTTTATCAACAATATTGAAAAAGCTAAGTTAAGTATAATTTATTTTTTTTTTAAAAAAATATAACCATTTAACTCATCAAATTTCTCATAATTTGATAAAATATAATTGTTAATTAAATCAATTCTTTCATAAATTTCTAATTCATCCCATTTAATATTATCCGAGTAGTACAAAATATAATTTGGTTGAATTTTTTTTATTTCATTTATGTAGTGTTTTTGAAGAGATACCGGGCTTGCCAACCACGCAGTCCAATACTTGGTGCAAGAAGGTTTTTTTAAGAGAAAAGGAATTGCATCCTCGTAGGTAACATTTACTACGCAATTATCTATTTCGGAAATTTTTTTGTAATGGTCTATTAATTCAATTGTTTTTTTATCTAAATACATTTCATCATTCAGATTTATAAAGCGCATAAAGTTATATTGATAATTTTTTAAATTATTAATCCTATAATTATTATGGTTAGCGCCATAATAAAATAGTAAAAAAATTATTGATAAAGCTAAAACACCTTTATCAGAAAAAAAGTTTTTAAAAAGATTTCTTTCCCCTATAAAAATTAGCAAATAATTTAAGATAAAAAAACATATTATCAGTATAGGTATATCATGAGATCCTCTTATATGAGCCCCATCGGATCTGCCTAATGCATTTTTGAAGATTATCAAACTTAGAAAAAACAAAAAAAGTATAAATATTTTTTGAGAGTTTAATAATTTATTTTTATTCGAAATTAAACAATTTAAAGTTAGAAGGCCAGCTACGAGCTGAAGTATAAGTGCTCGAGTAGCTCTGGCACCATCGGGATTATCTCCTATAGAAAAAAATGGCTCCGGGTATTTTAGGCCATGAATGAATTCACCAGAAAGTGCCATTATTTTAGAATTTTCCAGATAAGCTTTAAATTCATTAACTCCTATTAAATTAACAGCTATCACCCAAGCTACCACCAAAGAAATAAAAACTAAAAAGGCATCATTATACTTTTTTGCAAAAATTAAATATAAAAAATAGAAAATTAGAATCAAATTTATATAAGAACCTCTGTCGATTTGAAGAAAGATAGAAATAGTGGCAATTAAACATGTTAAAATTATAAATAAAAATCTTAATTTAGATCGATAAAATAATTCAATAAAAAAAACTAAAAATAAAATTACATAGATATCTTTATGAGACATATAATAACCAGCGCCTAAAAAATTATAATGACTCATTGAAATAAGTATTGAAGTAAAAATTGTAAAAAATAATACTTTTGCGTTTTTATTTATATTTAAAATTTTTGTAAACTGATACGAAAGTATGACACACAATATTTTTAAAAATAAAATTAAAAAGATAGGAAAAACTCTAATGGCACCAATTGATTTAACTCCAAAAATTTTCCACATCAACACCGGGTAAAATATATCTGAAGCTCCGTGCACTAGAATTGAAGATGTCCAAAGATTGTTGGTGGCTAAATAGTTTTGCGCTGGCGCTAAGTAATTTCCATCATGTGCATGGTCTATTTTATAATTGGAAAAATCAAAATTAATTGAAAAAAATTCAAAAAAAATAAAAATTATGAATATGAAGAAAAAAAATATAATAAGTGGATGATTTTTTTCTAAAATTTTTTCTTCTTCGTAAATAAGTTCTCTTATTCTTATAGTTTGATTTTTAATTAAATAATTTGAAAAAAGATAAACAAAAAGCGGCAGAGATATAAAAAAAATATACCGTATTGTATCATTGGATGGGTTATAACCTCTTAATGCCATTGCTCCACTAACATTTTCTGTATTAGCGTATGGCAGAGATATCTTTTCCCAAAGCAAGGTAGCCACTAAAACAGAGACAATAACCGAAAAGAAAATAAAGAAATTTTTCTGAAAATTGTTTAATTTCATTTTTTTATAACTTATAATACATTATATCTGTAAAGAGTAATAAATAATTTTATCTTATGAGTTCTGATCAAAAAAAAAAAATAAGAAATAAAATTTCAGCTTTAGTAAAAAAATATTCCAATTTAGAATTTAAAAAAAGGAAATTTATACCTGGAAAAACCACAATACCTCCAACAGGAAAAGTTATTGGTGATTTAGAGTTACAAAATATGGTAGAGGCCTCATTAGATGGATGGCTTACAGCAGGAAGATTTAATAAGGAATTTGAAAAAAAACTTGCCAAATTTATAGGTATTAAACAACTAATAACTGTTAACTCAGGTTCTTCAGCTAATTTAATTGCTTTTTCTACATTGACTTCTTCAAAGCTTAAAGAAAGAGCAATCAAACCGTCTGATGAAATAATTACTGTTGCAGCAGGATTTCCTACAACCATTAATCCAATTGTTCAGTTTGGAGCAGTTCCTGTTTTTGTTGATGTAAAAATTCCTACTTATAATATAGATGAAAATGCTATTGAAGAAGCAATTACTCCAAAAACTAAAGCCATAATGGTTGCCCATACCTTGGGAAACCCTTTTAATTTAAAAAAAGTAAAATCTATTTGTGATAAAAAAAATCTTTGGCTTATCGAGGACAGCTGTGATGCGCTTGGATCGACATATGAAAATCAGATGGTCGGTACATTTGGAGATATTGCTACATTAAGTTTTTATCCAGCTCATCATATTACTATGGGTGAAGGTGGAGCGGTATTTACAAATAATATACGACTTAAAATGATTGCTCAATCATTTAGAGATTGGGGAAGAGATTGTTTTTGTGAACCAGGAAAAGAAAACACATGTGGAAAACGTTTTAACTGGAAACTAGGGGAGTTACCAGAAGGTTACGATCACAAATATATCTACTCTCATGCAGGATATAATATGAAAATTACAGATATGCAGGCTGCGTGCGGTTTAGCTCAAATAAATAGAGTTAAAAAATTTATTGTGAGTAGAAAAAATAATTTTAGATATATTTATAATCAACTTAAGTCACATGAAGAATTTTTAATTTTACCAGAAGCAACTAAAAACTCTGATCCATCTTGGTTTGGCTTTCCGATTACACTCAGAACTAATGCTTCAGTCACGCGTACAGAATTACTGAGACATCTTGATAGAAAAAAAATAGGATTTCGTTTACTTTTTTCTGGCAATGTAACAAAACAACCTTACATGCTAGAAAAAAAATTTAGAATATCTGGCAATTTAAAAAATACCTCAGAGATTATGAAAAATACCTTTTGGATCGGATTGTATCCAGGTTTAACAAGCCAAGAATTGGATTTTGTAGTTGAACAAATAAAGGATTTTGTTCATTAATAATTATGATTGAAGGAATTAAAATTACCCCGCTTAAGCAAATTGAAGATGAAAGAGGAAAAGTAATGCATATGCTTAGAAAAGATTCAAAAACGTTTACTAAATTTGGTGAAATTTATTTTTCAACTGTTCATCCTAATAAAATAAAGGGGTGGCACTTACATTCGAAAATGACATTAAATTATGCTGTTATATTCGGGGAAATAAAATTAGTTTTGTATGATGTAAGACCAAATAGTAAATCTAAAGGACAAGTACAAGAATTTTTTTTATCACAAAAAAATTACAAACTAATTTCTGTACCACCATTAATATGGAATGGCTTTATGGGAATAGGTGACAAAACGGCAATAGTAGCTAATTGCGCCGACCTACCATATGATGATACTGAAATAAAACGCAAGTCAGCTTTTGATAAAGATATTCCTTATAATTGGGACAAAAATATTTCTAATAAACAATTTGATTAATGACTAGATTAAAAAATAGCTCTGTTCTTGTAGTTGGTGGTACCGGATTTATAGGCACAAATCTAATTAAAAAACTTGTTAAAATTGGCTCAAAAGTTACTTGTCTGTCATTAAAAAAAAGAAAAAAAAAATTAAAACATAAAAATTTAAAATATATTTTTTGTGACTATGAAAAAATTAATCTATTAAAAAAGAAAATAAACAAACCATTTGATTATGTTGTTAATTTAGGAGGTTATATAGATCACAGCAAATTTTTTTATAAAGGTAAGTCCGTAATTGATAATCATTTTATATCTACAATAAATTTATTATCAATAATAAAAAGAAATAAATTAAAAAGATATTTACACATAGGAACATGTGATGAGTATGGAGAAAATACTTCGCCTATAAAAGAGACTTTCAAAGAAGATCCTATAACTTCATATGCATTTTCAAAACTTGCAAGCATAAATCTATTAATTATGCTAAGCAAAACTGAAAATTTTCCAGCTACTGCTTTAAGATTATTTTTGGTTTATGGACCATATCAAAAAACCGACAGATTGATACCGCAGGTCATTAGTGGATGCTTAAAGAAAAAAAAATTCCCTGTTTCCAAAGGTAACCAATTGAGAGATTTTTGCTATGTTGATGATGTAATTAATGCAATTATTTTGTCCTTAACAAAAAAGAGAGCATTGGGAGAAGTTTTTAATATAGGATCTGGAAAACCTATTACAGTTAAATTTTTGATTAAAAAAATTAATAATATTTTGAAACAGGGAAAACCGCAATTTAACAAAATTCCATTTAGAAAAAACGAAAATATGAAACTTTACCCATCGATTAACAAAGTGCGCAGTTTTTTGGGCTGGAAGCCCAAAACTAATTTAAACCAAGGACTTGTAAAAACAATAAACTATTATAAAACAATTATATAAAAACATTTTATGATTGATAGTATTTCAATAGTTATACCTTCATATAACGAGTCAAAAAATATAAATGAAATTTACAAAAGAACTATAGAAGTTATAAAAAAATTAAATTTAAAAAAATATGAAATAATATTTGTAGAAAATGGTTCAAAAGATGACAGCCTTAATTTGCTTAAAAAAATTAATTCTCAAGATAAATCTGTAAAGATAATTTCACTTTCAAGAAATTTTGGATACCAATCTGCAATATCAGTTGGTTTGAAATATTCAGAAAATGATTATGTCTGCGTAATGGATGGCGATCTACAAGATCCTCCAGAAATTATTTTAAAATTTGTTGAAAAAATAAAAGAAGGTTATGATGTGGTTTATGGCATCAGAAGTAAAAGAAAGGCAAATTTTATAAATAAAATATTTTATAATTTATTTTATGAAATTTATTCGAAATTAAGTGAAATAGAAGTTCCCAAAAAAGCAGGTGACTTTTGTTTGATGAATAAGAGGGTTGTGAAAAATTTAAACAATCTAGGCGAAAAAAATTTATTCATTAGAGGTTTAAGATCCTGGGTTGGTTTTAAACAAATAGGAATAGAGTACGAAAGAGATCAAAGATACGCAGGAAAAACTAATTTTTCTTTTTTTGGCGCAACAGCACTTGCGTTAGATGGCTTTGTTTCGTTTTCCTTAATACCTTTAAGATTTGTATTAGTTACAGGTATTATTATTTCTTTTTTATCTTTTTTATTTTTTTCATTTTTACTTTTAGTAAAAATATTTCAAATTTTTAATATTGTTGATTTTGCTTTCATGCAGGTACCAAAAGGTATAACTTTTACTAATTTAATTTTAACTTTATCATTAGGATTAGTAATGTTTGCTTTAGGTATTATTGGTGAATATGTTGGAAGAATTTACTTTGAAGTTAAGAACAGACCAAATTATGTGATTCGGGAAATTATTCTTTAGTTTTTAAGTTGTTATAAATCATATATTTTAATTCCTTATATATTTTTTTTAAATCACTTTTTCTTGATAAACTGTGGTCACCAGTTTTAATTTTTATTAATTTTTTTTTTGATTTAGTAAAAATTTTTAATACTTTTTTTGAAAAAACTAAAGGGACAACATCATCTTTTAATCCATGAAAAAGTGTTATTGGTATTTTAAAATTAATTTTTTTATTAAAAATTTTGTTTTTTCTTCCATCAAAAATTAACTGTTTTGTAATGGGATAAGTATAATTTCCATATTCTAAATGATAGATTTTTTTGGTAGTTATTTCTTTTTTAATTTTTTTATTAAATTTTTTCCACATAATATTTTCCAAAAATTCAGGAGCAGATGCTATACCAATAAATCCCTTGATTTTTTTCTTAAAAACAAAGAGCAAATTTAATGCTATCCAGCTTCCCATGCTAGATCCGATAAAAATTAAATTTTGATTATTTTTAATTTTTGATTTGATTAATTTTTTTGCTTCATTCGTCCATCGACTTATATTTCCTTCAGTAAACTTTCCTGTAGATTTGCCATGGCCAGAATATTCAAACGTCAAAAAGTTAAATTTATGTTTTGCACAAAATCTTTTAATCATTTTAGGCTTTGAGCCAGTCATATCTGACATAAAACCATGGAAAAAAACTACTGTAATTTGGCTATTTTTTTTAATAAATAAATATTTAATTTTTCTTTTACCTAGAATTGTAAAATATTTAGATTTTTTGTAATTCATTTGACATACTATATTATTTTAAAATAATGAAAAAAAATATCAAAGTTTTACAAGTAATACCTAGGCTAGGGTATGGGGGAGCCGAAACAGGATGTTATGATTTAGCGCATTTTTTGCCAGAGCAAAACGCTAAATCTTTTATTATTACTAGTGGTGGTGAACTACTTAGATTTATAGACAAAAAAAAAGTAAAAGTGTTTAAACTACCAGTCCAATCAAAAAACCCTATTTTGATTTTATTTAATTCTATAATAATTTTTTTTATAATACTTATTTATAATATTGATATTGTTCATGCCAGAAGCCGAGCACCGGCATGGTCCTGTTTGTTTGCTACAAGACTAGCTTTTAGAAAATTTGTAACAACTTTTCATGGTACTTACAATTTTACTAATAAATTAAAGAAATTTTATAATTCAATTATGGTAAGATCAAATCTAGTGATCGCTGGTTCAAATTTTATTTTTTCTCATATTAACGAGAATTATGGGAATTTTTTTTTAGAAAAAAAAAGAAAACTTTTAGTTATTTTTAGGGGAATAAATACTGGATATTTTAATCCTAAAAAAATCTCACCAATAAAATTGGATAAATTTTCTAAACAGTACAACATAGACAGAAACAAATTTATTATTTTGTTACCCGGAAGACTAACGAATTGGAAAGGACAAAAAATATTTATAGAATCTATTAAAATTATTTCAGAAAAAAATAATATTCCGCCGTTCGAAGCTATAATACTCGGAAGTGATCAAGGAAGAAAAGTTTACAAAAAACAACTTATTGATTTAGTGCTGCAACATAGATTGAATAAAGTAATAAAATTTATTGAACACTGTCAAGAAATGCCCGTTGCTTATGCTATAAGCAACCTAGTTTGCTCTTGTTCTACTTCTCCCGAAGCATTTGGAAGAGTTTCTGTAGAGGCGCAATCAATGGAAATTCCAATTATTGCTAGTGATATAGGAGGTTCAAAAGAAACTATAATTAGAGATAAAACAGGTTATTTGTTTAAAAATAATGATCCACAAGACTTAGCCAATTTAATAGAAAATGTAATGCTACAAAACTATAATTTATTGAAATCTTTAGGTATAGAAGGTAGGAAAAATGTATTAAAAAAATTTGATGTTGATAAAATGTGTCAGAGCACCTTTACTGAATATAAAAAATTGATAGAGTTGTCCCAATAAATGCCAGATATAAAACTACCAGATGGTAAAAAAATTCCATTTTCAAAAGCAATAAATGGTTTTGAAATAGCAAAAAAAATTAGCAAAAGTTTAGAAAAAGCTGCACTAATAATGGAGGTTGACGGTGAGCTGAAAGATTTAAGCTATCAAATTCAAAAAGATTCTAAAGTAAAAATAATTACTTCTAAAGACAAGGAAGGATTAGACGCTATGAGACATGATGCTACACATATTATGGCAATGGCAGTTCAAGAATTGTTTCCTGGAACAAAAATAGCTATTGGTCCAGCTATTAAAGATGGTTTTTATTATGATTTTTATAGGAAAGAACCATTTACTCCTCAAGATCTAGAAAAAATAGAAAAAAAAATGAAAGAAATTGTTGAAAAGGATGAGCCCACGAAAAGAGAAGTTTGGGAAAGAAAAAAGACCAAAGACCATTATAAGAATATTGGAGAAAAATATAAAGTAGAGCTTGTTGATAGTATTCCAAAAGACCAGGAGGTCTCCATATATTATCATGGAAAATGGTACGATCTATGTCGGGGTCCTCACCTTAATTCAACGGGAAAGATTGGAAAGTATTTTAAACTTACAAAAGTTTCCGGTGCCTATTGGAGAGGAGATTCAAAAAATGAAATGTTGCAAAGAATTTACGGAACATCTTGGCCATCTCAAAAGGAACTTGATGAATATTTAGTGCGTCTTGAAGAAGCAGAAAAAAGAGACCATAGAAAACTTGGGAAAGAAATGGATTTATTTCATTTTAGAGAAGAAAGTCCCGGAGCAGTATTTTGGCATCACAAAGGTTGGACTTTATTTCAAAAATTAGTTGATTACATGAGAGCAAAACAAAAGAACGCTGGTTATAGAGAAATTAATACACCCGAAATGTTAGACAAAACTTTGTGGGAACAATCTGGGCATTGGGAAAAATTTGGTGATAATATGTTTACTTCTGAAACGCCCGATGAAAAAACTTTTGCAATTAAACCAATGAATTGCCCTGGTTGTATACAAGTGTTTAATCAAGGGTTAAAAAGTTATAGAGATCTTCCGCTTAAGTTATCAGAGTTTGGTAAAGTGCACAGATATGAACCTTCTGGAGCACTACATGGTTTGTTAAGAGTTAGAGCTTTTACACAAGATGATGCCCATATTTTTTGTACCGAAGATCAAATTACTGAACAGTGCTTGAGTGTAACAAAATTAATACTTGAGATTTATAAAGACTTAGGATTTTCAAATGTTCTTTTGCAATTTTCAGATAGACCAGAGAAAAGAGTTGGTGACGACAAGATTTGGGATAAAGCAGAAACTGCATTGTTAAAAGCAATAAAACAATCAAAATTAAAATATGAAATCAATAAAGGCGAAGGTGCGTTTTATGGACCAAAGATAGATTTTGTGCTTCGAGACACTATTGGAAGAGATTGGCAATGTGGCACTTTACAGGTTGATTTAAATTTACCATCAAGACTTGGAGCATCTTATATTTCCAACGATGGAACAAAAAAAATTCCAGTTATGTTACATAGAGCTTTATTCGGCTCTTTAGAAAGATTTATTGGAATTTTAATAGAACATTACGCTGGAAAATTACCATTATGGTTAGCCCCACTACAGGTAGTTGTTCTTCCGATAGCCTCAGAATTTGATAATTATGCAAAAAAAATATTTGAAGAATGTACGAAAGCAGGTATAAACACCGAGGTGGATTTAAAAAATCAAAAAATAAATTATAAGATTAGAGAGCATTCGTTATCAAAAGTCCCGCTTTTGTTAATTTGTGGTCAAAAAGAAAAGAAAAATAAAAGTGTCACTATAAGAAAATTGGGATCAGAAAAACAAGAAACCTTGTCACTTGATCTAGCAATTAAACAAATATCAAAAAAAAATAAACTACCAATAAATTAAGTGTCCTTTCAGTATAAAAACTATTTTCAAAAAAGAACAAAACCTTTAGGACCGAGGGCAAATGAAAAAATTCGTTCACAAGAAGTTCAAGTTATAAGCAGCGATGGAACAAATCTTGGAACGCTTTCCACTCGAGAGGCAATAAACATTGCTAAACGAGAAGGTTTAGATTTAATTGAAATTTCGCCAAACGCCAATCCTCCAGTTTGTAAAATTATCGATATAGGAAAATATAAGTACGATTTACAAAAAAAAGCAAACAAAGCTAAGAAAAAACAAAAAATTATTAATTTAAAAGAAATTAAACTTAGGCCAGTTACAGAAATTCACGATTATAATTTTAAAATTAAAAATGCTAAAAAGTTTTTGGAAAAAGGTGACAAAGTAAAATTTACAGTGAAATTTAAAGGAAGAGAAATGCAACACACACATTTAGGTAATGAACTTATGGATCGTATCATTAAAGACACTTCTGAACTTGGAAAGATCGAGATAGAGCCAAAATTCGAAGGAAAGCAAATCATTATGATAATTCAGCCATTATAATTTTATTGTAAATTAAATATAAAATTTGTATAAACGGCATTAATTTTATGCCTAAATTGAAAACTAAGAGTTCTGCAAAAAAAAGATTTAAATTAACTGCTAGTGGAAAAGTTAAAATGCCACAATCTGGCAAAAGACATGGTATGATTAAAAGAACTAATTCGCAAATAAGAAAACAAAGAGGTACAACAATTATGTCTAAACAAGATTCGAAAATTGTTAAGTCATATATGCCTTACAGCTTGAGAGGTTAAAATGTCGAGAGTAAAAAGAGGAGTTACTAGTCATGCACGCCACAAAAAAGTATTAAAACAGGTCAAGGGCCAGTACGGAAGAAGAAAAAATACTATTCGTGTAGCAAAACAGTCCTTAGAAAAAGCAATGCAATATGCTTATAGGGATAGAAGAGCAAAAAAAAGAGAATTTAGATCTTTGTGGATACAGAGAATAAACGCAGGAGTGCGAGAAGAAGGAATAACTTATTCAAAGTTTATTGATGGTCTTAATAAGTCAGGAATTAAGCTAGATAGAAAAGTTTTAGCTGATATAGCCTATAATAATCCAAAAGTATTTAAATCTATTGTAAAAAAAGTACAATCCTCCCTTAACTAAGGGACTTATTTCTATTATCGTAATCAAAAGAGAGAATCATTAGAGAAATTTTGATATGGAAAATTTTAATCAAATCGAATCGGAAATTTTAAATAAAATAAAAAGCATAAAAGATCGTAGCTCATACGAATCAATTAAAACCGAAATTTTTGGAAAAAAAGGAATTATAACTGAACTTTTTAAAAAAATTGGTAGTTTAGAACAATTACAAAGAAAAGATTATGCTTCAAACTTAAATTTTTTAAAAACAAAAGTAACAGAAATATTAGAAAAAAAACTTGAAAATTTTGATCAATCGGAAATAAACAAAAAGCTTAAAAATGAAAAAATAGATGTCACTTTACCTGGCAGAACTTTTTTTACAGGTAAAATTCATCCAGTTTCACAAGTTATAGATGAAGTTACTTCTATATTTTCTGAAATTGGATTTTCAGTTGAGGAAGGTCCTGATGTTGAAAATGAATATTATAATTTTTCTGCTCTCAACACACCTGAAAATCATCCAGCAAGAGATATGCATGATACTTTTTATCTAAGTAATACTAAAGATTTGCTTTTAAGAACACACACATCCCCAGTACAAATTAGAACTATGTTAAAAAGTAAACCGCCTTTTAAAATAATTGCTCCTGGAAGAACTTATAGACATGATAGTGATCAAACTCATTCACCGATGTTTCATCAATTAGAAGGCTTACATATTGATAGGAATATTAATATGGGACATCTTAAAGGTTGTTTATATTATTTTGTTAAAAAATTTTTTGAAGTTGAAAAAGTGAAAATAAGGTTTAGACCTAGTCATTTTCCTTTTACAGAACCTTCTGCGGAAGTTGATATTGGATACAAAATTCAAGATGGAAAAATTAAAATTGGAGAAGGTGACAAGTGGTTAGAAATACTTGGTTGTGGAATGGTTCATCCTCAAGTCTTAAAAAATGCAAAAGTTAATTCAAAACAATATCAGGGATATGCTTTCGGTGTAGGAATAGATCGATTAGCAATGTTGAAATATGGAATCAATGATCTTAGAGCTTTTTTTGAAAGCGATATCAGATGGTTAGAGTTTTACGGATTTGATCCACTTGATGTACCTACAAATTATAGAGGTTTAAGCAGATGATAACTTCTTTGTCTTGGATAAAAAATCATTTAGAAACTAAAGCAAACTTAAATCAAGTTGCAGAACGTTTGACAGAGATTGGGTTGGAAGTAGAAAATATAAAATCATCAAATGCAAACCTAGATAACTTTATTGTTTGTAAAGTTATAAAATTACAAAAACATCCTAACGCAGATAAACTAAAACTTTGCGATATAGATATAGGCTCAGGAACATTAGTTAAAGTTGTCTGTGGGGCTCAAAATGCCAGGGAAGGTTTGTTTGCGGTTTATGCACCTCCAGGATCAGTTGTTCCTAAAACTAATATGAAATTGAAAATAGCAAAAATAAGAGGAATAGAATCTCACGGAATGCTTTGTTCGGGATATGAACTTAATGAATCTTCAGATAAAGAGGGAATTATTGAGTTAAATAAAAAAGAAAAAAATATTGGAGAAAAATATTTTAAAAATACTGGAGAAAAAACTATGGATATTGCTATTACTCCAAACAGGCCTGATTGTTTAGGAGTTAGAGGCATTGCCAGGGATTTAGCATCTTCTGGCATTGGGCGCTTGAAAAAACAACCTCCTATTAAAATAAATCAAAAATTTAAAAATCCAATTAAAGTTTCAATAAAAAAAGAAAAAGGACAAGGATGTGCTATTTTTGGAAGTGTTTATATTAGAAATGTTCAAAACAAAGAAAGTCCTGATTGGCTTAAAAAACGAATTATTTCTTTAGGTTTGAAACCAGTTTCGGCAATTGTAGACGCTACTAATTATGTAATGTTTGATTTAAATCGACCTTTGCATGCTTATGATGCTGATAAGATTGATCAGGAAATTATTGTTAGAAATTCAAAAAAAGGTGAGTCATTTGAAGCTCTGGATAATAAAAAATATACACTTGAAAACAATATGTGTGCAATAAGTGATAAATCAGGTGTTTTGGGTCTTGGAGGAATTATCGGCGGAACTAGATCTGGCACAGAAATGTCTACAAAAAATATTTTATTAGAATCCGCATATTTTTTTCCAACCTCAACCAGGAAAACTTCCAAAATGCTAAACATTGATACTGATGCAAAATATAGGTTTGAAAGAGGTATAGATCCTGATTCTATAAAAATAGGTCTAGAACTTGGAATATGTATGATATTGGATATGTGTGGAGGTGAAGCAAGCAAGTTTTCAATAGAAGGCAAGTTAAAAGATGAAAGAAAAATAATTGATTTAGAACCAGAAAAATTTTCCAAAGTTATTGGATTTACAATTACTAGTGCAGAAATAAAAAAAATTTTGACATCTCTAGGCTGTTCTTTAAAAATGAATGGAAAGAAAATGAAAGTTTTGCCACCAACTTGGAGGCCAGATATTAAAGAAGATATAGATCTTATAGAAGAGTTAACGAGAATTAAAGGTTATGATAAAGTTCCTTTAATTAGTCCTGAAAAGGAAAATGTTAAAGATACATTAAATTATAGACAAAAAATTTTTCATTTTGCTCAAAGATCAGTTGCGGCAAAGGGTTATACCGAAGCAGTTACCTGGTCATTTACAGATTCAAAAACAAATATTCTATTTTCAGATTTAAAAAGTGAGATAAAATTATCCAATCCTATTTCGACTGATTTAGATGTACTTAGATCATCACTTTATTCAAATTTAATTATTGGAGCTAAAAAAAACATTCATAGAAATTTTGAAGATTTAATGATGTTCGAGATAGGACCTATTTTTAAAGGCAACAAACCTGGAGAACAATCAACTATGATTGGTGCAATTAAAACAGGAAAATACTCAAGAAAAAATTGGATTGAAAAAGAGAGAAACTTTGACGTTTTTGATATTAAAAATGATGCTTTAAGAATTTTAAATGAAATTGGTATTGATAGTTCAAAGATAACAGTCAGCAATAAATCAAAAAAATGGTACCACCCCGGAAGATCTGGCTTATTGTCATTGGGATCTTCAAGCGGCCCAGAATTAGCATACTTTGGAGAAATTCATCCATCAATTATTAAAAAATTAGATTTAAAAACAGATAATATTTTAGGTTTTGAAATTTTTTTAGATAATGTGCCTGAGTCTAGAAAGAAAATTAGAGAAGCAAAACCCCAATTTGTTGTTTCTGATTATCAAAAAGTGGTCAGAGATTTTGCTTTTGTAATTGATGAAAAATATAGCTCTGGAGAAATTATAAATTTTGTTAAAAAAATTGATAAGAATTTAATAAAAAATGTTAAAATTTTTGATGTTTATCAAGGAGAAAATATTACATCAGGCAAGAAATCTATAGCCTTTAGTGTAACATTAGAACCTAAAGATAAAACTTTAAGTGAGAAAGATATTGAGGAAGTAAGTAAAAAAATAATATCAATAGTTCAAGAAACAACAGGCGCTACTCTAAGATCCTAATGTCCAGTAATGAAAATATTCGCAATTTTTCAATAATTGCGCACATAGACCACGGAAAATCTACTTTAGCAGATAGATTAATTCATAAATGCGGAGGTCTTACAGAAAGAGAAATGAAAGAACAAGTTTTAGATTCAATGGACATAGAGAGAGAAAGAGGCATTACAATAAAAGCACAAACAGTTCGATTAACCTATAAAGCAAAAGATGGAAAAGATTACATCCTTAATATTATTGATACACCAGGTCATGTTGATTTTAGTTACGAGGTTAGCAGATCATTGTCAGCTTGCGAAGGCTCTATTTTGATTGTTGACAGCTCACAAGGGGTTGAAGCACAAACCTTGGCTAACGTATATCAAGCGCTTGATAATAACCATGAAATTATTCCTGTACTAAACAAGATTGATTTACCAGCTTCAGACACTGAAAAGGTAAAAAAACAAATCGAAGATGTTATTGGGATAGATACAACCAAAACAATAAATTGCTCTGGAAAAACAGGCGAAGGGGTAGATGATATTTTAGAATCTATAGTAAAAATTTTACCTCCTCCCAAAGGAAATTTTGAAAAGCCTTTGAAGTGTTTGCTTGTAGATAGTTGGTATGACAGTTACTTGGGAGTCGTAATTTTGGTAAGAGCTATTGACGGAAGTTTAAAAAAGGGAATGAAAATTAGAATGATGTCAAATAATACTGAACATACAATCGAGAAAGTTGGAGTTTTTACTCCAAAACCAAAAGATGTAGATAAAATTTCATCAGGAGAAATTGGTTTTATTATTACAGGAATAAAAAATTTATCTGATACCAAAGTAGGAGATACTATATGCGATGTAAAAAATCCTATAGATAAGCCATTACCAGGATTTAAACCAAGTAAACCAGTGGTTTTCTGTGGCTTGTTTCCGGTTGATAATTCTGAGTATCAAAAACTTAAAGATGGAATTGCAAAATTAAAACTTAATGATTCCAGTTTTTCATATGAACCAGAAGCTTCGAGTGCTTTGGGGCTAGGTTTTCGTTGCGGTTTTTTAGGTCTACTTCATCTAGAAATAGTAACACAAAGATTAGAGAGAGAATTTGATATCAATCTTATAACAACAACGCCCGGTGTAATTTATAAAATTAATAAAAGAGATGGATCTACTAAAGAATTGCAAAATCCAACTGACATGCCGGATCCAACTCAAATATTATCAATAGAAGAGCCTTGGATAAAAGCCACAATAATTACCCCAGATCAATATTTAGGCTCAATTATTAAAATATGCCAAGACAAAAGAGGAATTCAAAATAATTTGACCTATTCAGGAAATCGTGCAGTCCTAAGTTATGAACTACCATTAAACGAAGTTGTTTTTGATTTTTATGATCGTCTTAAATCTTTATCGAGTGGTTATGCTAGTTTTGATTATGAAATCACAGGTTATAAAGAAGGAAATTTAGTTAAAATGGGAATACTTGTTAACGCGGAGCCTGTGGACGCCTTATCCATGATTATTTATAAAGATTTTGCCCAGTCTCAAGGTCGACAAGTTTGTGAAAAACTTAAAGAATTAATTCCACGACATAATTTTCAAATTCCTATCCAGGCTGCTATAGGAGGGAAAATTATTGCCAGAGAAACAATTAAAGGATTTAAAAAAGACGTCCTTACCAAAATTCATGGAGGGGGAGCAAGAGATAGAAAAAGAAAATTATTAGATAAACAAAAAAAAGGAAAAGCCAGAGCAAAACAATTTGGCAAAGTTGAAATTCCTCAAGAAGCTTTTATCGGAGTTTTGAGAATAAATAAAGAAACTTAGATGGAGAGATGGCCGAGCGGTTTAAGGCGCAGGCTTGGAAAGCTTGTGTACTGTCAAAGGTACCGTGGGTTCGAATCCCACTCTCTCCGCCATTTAATTGTTAATTTATTTAAGATTAAATTTATACAAAAATTCGGCAAATTTAAAATCTTCCATAGTGTTGATATCAACCGATTTTAATCTGTGCAACAAATAGTAAGTAGTTTTTTTTTTACTAATAAAATAATAGCTATTAGCGACTTTCTTTTTTTCTGCGGTCAATAGCGCTTTTGTTTCGTATATATAAAATGATCCTGTGTCGTGAATTATTTTAGAAGATTTTACTAAACGTTTTTTTCTTTTGGAATTAATAGTATTGTGTTTTGGCCAATTGAAATTTATAAAATTGTTTTTTATTATTTTACAAGCTCCTTCCGGAGAAACATTATAATTTGTCATTACCGCAAGGCGTTGAGCTTTTTTTTTCTTGATTATTTGATAAGCCTTAACTAGATCATTTTTATTTATTAAAACTGCACCAGGGTAAAGAAGAAAATGATATTTAATATTTTTTGATTTAATTTTATGAATACAATCTAACAAAACTTCTATTGATGTAGCATAATCGTTAGATATTTTTTTATTCCTGATAAATGGAACATCTGCACCATTATTTTTCGCAATTCTTGCAATTTTTTTACTATCTGTTGAAACAATTATTCTACTAAATAATTTTGATTTTTTTGCAATTTTTATTGTGTAGCTTATTAAAGGTTTTCCTAAAAATAATTTTATATTTTTGTTTTTGATTCTTTTGCTTCCTTTTCTAGCTGGTATAATACAAACTGGCTTCATGATTGTAATAGAAATTAAATTATTATCCTAAGTATAACAAAATATAAGTGTTTTTATAAATTATCCTTACATTGAACAACACCACTAATACCTATTTTCAGTTTAGTTTCTAAACCATAAGCTGGAGTTTCATCGTAATCTAATACTTCTATAGTTTTTCTTAAAACTTTATGCTTGCCCTTTGACGAACATAATTCAAAAGCTTTTGCTTCAAAATCCGCTTTTAATTTATCCATAACTTTTTTTCCCTTTTTGGTATTATTTTCGTACTGACTAATTCTTACCCATTTTTTTGCCACTAGAGAAATTTTATGCATATCTTTTTGTAAAATATCCTGAGCTTTAGCCTCGATTTTTTTTTCACAAGGAACACTTGTACCATCAACATTAACACATTCTCCTAATCCTTTTTGTTTTCCCAAAACAAATTCTCCTATAAATGACGTTCCGTCAGAATAATTAAAAGTTCCTATTCCATGACGTTTTCCATTTACAAATTCACCAACAAATTTTTTTCCATCTGGGTAGTAAAGTGTTCCGCTTCCATGCAATTTATCATTTTCAAATGTTCCGGAGTATTCTCTACCATCATTCCAAATTTTTGTTCCATTTCCATGGCTTTTACCATTTTTCCATTCTCCATAATATTTGTCTCCATTTACCCAAGCAAAATTTCCATATCCGTGAGGTTTATAATTTTTAAAATCTCCAACATACTTTGATCCACCCGAAAATATGGCTACGCCTTTAACAATTTTTCCTTCTTTAAAAAATCCATCATAATTATGTCCAGCTTCCGTTGTGTAAGAGCCTTTACAATTTGTCCATTTCTCATGATTATCGTCTTCACACAAGGCTATTGAGCTTTGTTCTTTTTTTAATTTTTTTTGAGCTTTTAAAATTTGCTCTTGTTCCTTACTAGCCTCAGCTTTCTCGATTTTATCTTTATCCCAATCAGCTTTAACGTCAAGACAGTCACTTTTTCTTCTTGATTGGATTCTAAACATATCCATATCGATCCCACTTTCTTTTTTATACTGCAATTTAGTAACTGTTTTAGATTTAGCATTTAAGTAATATTCAAAATAAATTGTATCTCCTTTTCCGCTTTCAATTTTTTCACTAATAATTTGATCTTTTCCTACAAGTTTTATTTTGTCATAAAATTTTTGGACTGTTCCGTCTATTCCTAATAAAGTTGCCTCAATAACTTTTTTATCTAAATTAATTATATAACTACCTGAAACAGCGTTGCTTAGTTTACAATCTTTAAAATAATATTGATCGGCAAACGAAGTGTTGTTTAAAAAAAA
>CACITE010000008.1 GCA_902589505.1 uncultured Pelagibacteraceae bacterium | reverse complement strand
CAACAATCAAGCCATTTACACCAACTTGTTTGCATTTTTTTAAAAATTTATTTTGGCCGTATTGATATATCATGTTGTAATAGCCCATCAAAATTACTGGTTTAGAATTTTTATTTTTTTTAAATTTTTCTACAATTTGAAAAATGTCTCTCATTTTAATTCCATTCTTAATTGCCCGATAAGAGGCTGTTTGAATTTCTCCACCATCAGCTATGGGAGTATTATGAGGAAAACCAATTTCGCAGATATCAGCAAAATTAGAAATTGAATTTAATATTTTTAAAGATTTTTTTTTAGTATTATCTCCAGCCACTGTATAGGTAAGTAAAGCGGGTCTTTTTTCTTTTCTGGATTTTTCAAATGCTAGATTGATTGGTGATATAATCATTTTTTATTTTCCTAATCGTTGTTTTAAAATATCACGATCTTTTTTTGCATCACCACATGAGTTTACAATTATTAATGTGTCATTATTTAATTTTGGTGCTATTTTTATTGCTTCTGCAAACGCATGACATGGCTCTAGGCTTGGGTTTAAATTTTCGTATTTAGTAACTAATTGATAAGCTTTTAAAGCCTCTTCATCGCTAGCAGCACTATATCTGGCTCTTTTTGAGTCTTTTAAAAAACAATGTAATGGTGAAACTCCCGGATAGTCTAGCCCTGCGCTAATAGATTCTGTTTCTTCTATTTGACCTTCTGAATTTTGATTTACATATTGTGCTGCACCATGCAATATTCCAATTTTTGAACCATATGTTAGAGGCGCGGCATGTTTCTTACTATTTTTTGGACCGCCAGCTTCAACGCCAATAAACTCAAATTGTTTCTTGTTATAATGCATAAATTCGTTCCAAAAACCAAAACTTGATGAACCTCCGCCTACGCAATTTATTAATTTTAATTTTTTAGGAATTTTTCCAAACTCTTCTTTTATTTGAATATACAGCTCTCTAGAAATTTGTGATGTGCTCCATCCGCAAATTTTTACAAAAATATTTGGTCCTACGGTAGAACCAACACACATATGTGTAGTATCACAATTCGAAACCCAGTATCTCATACACTCGCTAACAGCATCCACCAGTGTTTGGCTGCCTGTATAAACAGGAACTATTTCGGCTCCATTTTTTCTCATTGCTTCACAATTAGGTTTTTGCCTTTTAATATCTTTTGCACCCATAAATATTTTACATTTTAAACCAAATTTTTTTGCAGCCATGCTTAACATTTTCCCCGCGTATCCAGCTCCTGTATCCCCGACAATATATTTTTTTCCTGCTCTTTTAGCTATAAGGCTATGAACAGTGGCATTATAAATTTTATGTGCACCACCATTTGCTTCAGATACAACTTTTGCCCATATCTGTGCACCACCTAAATGATTTGTTAGGTTTTCCAATTTTATAAAAGGAGTAGGTGAGCCCACCCAATTTTTAAAATAATAATCTCTTTCTTTAATAAATTTTTTGTCTCTTCTTAATTTTTCAAATAGAGTGGTAAGATCTTCTACTGGTTTTATTAGAGTTTCAGGAATAAAATTTCCACCAAACCTTCCCCAAAATCCTTTTTTGTCATGTTGATCAATTAAAGGTATTCCTTTTTTTATTTTATTCATGAAATTATTCTTTTATAGAATTAGACACTTTATTTATATTTTCTTCAATGTTTCCTTTAATTAAACTTCTTCCCATAATTATTTTATTTGCACCATTCTTTATACTTTCTAGCGGGCTACAAACACGTTTTTGATCGTCATTGCTGTTGTCTTGCATTCGAATTCCTGGAGTAAAAATAGATAGATCCTTTCCTATTATTTTTCTTACTATTTTTGCTTCATGGCCAGAACACACAACACCTACTTTCATTTCTTTAGCAAGTTTTGCAAGCTTTTCAACTTGGTCGGCTACAGTATTGTCGTTTCCCATTTCTTTTAAGTCGCTATCTTCTAAAGCGGTTAAGATAGTAACCATCATGATATTAGGTTTAGTTTTAATTTCATTAGCAGCCTGTTTTGCTTTTTCAATCATTGATTTTCCTCCTTGACCATGGATGGTCAAATAACCAAAATTAATATCGTTTAAAGCCTTGATAGCTTTATAAACAGTTTTAGGAATATCTTTTAGTTTAAGATCTAACATTAAATTATTAATTCCAATATCATTAAATTTTTTAATACCTTCTTTTCCGTGGGCATTAAAAAACTCTAATCCAAGCTTTACTGTGAAGATCTTTTCTTTTACCTTTTTTGTAATATCAATTGCTTCTTTAATATCTGATGTGTCTAAAGCAAGGATAATTTTGTTCACTAGGTTTAATGAGTATCAGATATTTCGTTTTCAGTAAAATTTTTGTTAAGTCTATTAAAAAAAGTTTTACTTATTTTCCACTTAATTGCCTTTTTTTCAGGTATTTGTACTGGCTGGGAATTTTTTGGGTTTCTTCCAACTCTTGCTTTTCTTTTAACAATTTTATACATACCAAAACCGCGAATTTCTACATTTTGTCCATTTTTTAGAGCTTCTATAATTTCTGAAAAAATATTTTTTAAAATTTTTTCTATATCTTTGCGATGGATACTGGGGTAAAGATCGCAGAGTTTTTGCAACAGTTCCGATCTAACCATAGTTTTTTTATTTATCTTTTGTTTTTTTCTTTTTCAAATATGGTCCTAGTATCTCTCCTAGTACACCACCAGAGTCTTTGGATCCATATTTCTTAACAGCTTCTTTTGTTTGTTTTTCTTCCAAAGCTTTAATAGAAAGAGTTACCTTTCTTTTTTCCTTATTAAGTTCTGTAATTATTACATCTAATTTATCACCTTTAACAAATCTTGATGGTCGTTGATTTTCAACTTCTTTTGCTAGCTGATTTTTTTTGATTAAAATTGGTAGATTTTTATTTCCCGCTTGTACATAAATGCCATTTTGCGATGTTTGATTTACAATAACGGTAATTATATCTGAGGTGTTTTTGTTAGCAAAAAATTCAAAAGGATCATCAGCAAGTTGCTTTATTCCTAATCTTATTTTTTCGCTTTCTTGATTTATTTCTAAAATTTTAAATTTAGTTTTTTGATTTTTTTTATATTTTTCTAGTTCGGTATCTTTTTCTGACCAATCCAAATCTTTATAGTGAATCATTCCATCAAGCTCTGTATCCTTGATTGATATAAATAAAGCATAATTAGTTATATTTTTTACAGTTCCTTCAGATATGTCTCCTACTTTGTGATCTTGTGCAAATTTTATCCAAGGATTCGTTAGTGTTTTTTTGTAACTTAAGGAAAGCCTTCTTTTTTCTATGTCTTTTTCTAAAAGTTCAACTTCTATTTTTTGAGATGTTGAAAGAACTTTTCCAGGATGGATGTTTTTTTTTGTCCACGATAACTCTGATTGGTGAATCAAGCCTTCCAATCCATCTTCTAATTTTGCAAAGCAACCGTAATCTTGTACTTTAGTTACTACTGCTGAATATTTTTTTCCTACTTCATATTTGTTTATTACCTTAGAATATGGATCTTCTGTAAGGTGTTTTACGCTGACGCTAATTTTTTTTGACTTAGGTTCAATTTTAGTTACTTTTACTCGTACCGTTTGTCCAATTGAAAGAAGTTCGGATGGTTTATTAATTCTGCTCCAAGAAATGTCAGTGATGTGCAAAAGTGCATCAACTCCATTTAAATCAACAAAAACTCCCCACTCAGTAATATTTTTTACAGTTCCTTCTACTATGTCTCCCTCTTTTATTTTTGATATAATTTTGTCACGACCTTGGTCTCTAATTCTTTCCATAATAGAACGTCTTGATAAAACGATGTTCCCTCTTTTTTTGTCTAGTTTTACACATTCAAAAGTTTGAGGAACTTTCATTAGGTGGTCAAAACTTTTTAAAGGCTTAAGATCTATTTGTGAACCAGGAAGAAAACAAAGGCACGAATCTACATCAACGATAAAGCCTCCTTTACACTTTGAAATAATTATTCCTTGGACATCTTTTTTATTTTCAAAAGCTAATTCCATTTTTTTCCAGCTCTTGGCGCGTCTAGCTTTTTCTCTACTTATCACTACATCGCCAGAGACATTTTCTATTTTTTCCAAAAATACATCTATTTTTGATCCAACTTTAATTTTATCTATTTCTTTTGTGAGTTTAAATTCTTCAATAGGTATTGTTCCTTCCGATTTTGCCGAAATATCTATAAATACATGTTTCTTGCCTATACTACTGACAACTCCTGTAATTATTTCGCCCTCTTTTAGTTTTCGGCTGTCCAAATCTTCTGTAAGAAGTTTTTCAAATTCTTTATGTGAATTACTTTTATCTCGCTTTAAAATTTGTTCCATATTTTATTTTTAATTTTCTATCAATTTCTTCTGACATTTTAGCAATCATTGCTTTTTTACTTAAAATATCGGTCCGTATTAGTACAGCATCAGGCATCTTTTTCAAGGGATTATGACGCCTTTTTTTATCAAGTAGAGTGCGAGTTCTTAATGATTTTTTTACTTCTTTTAAAGGAACCTTCTTTTTGAGGTCACGCCATCTTCTTAAACTTGCTGTATTTAAATTACACTTAAAGTAAAACGCAATATCATAGCGTGGATTTTTTTTAAGAATTGTGCTTGCTTGGTCTCTGCCTTCACAACAAATTTTATGGTGTTTTTTAATAATTTTTTTTTGAATAACTCTCATTATATACCTTACTTTTCTTTGTTTAGCTAAAATAGCAACATGATTGCTGATTTCTTGAGAATGCAAATTTAAATGAGTTATATTTTTATAATTTAAATTTTTAAATTTTTTCCTAAGAAAAGGAATTGTTTTATTTGGATTATTTTTTATAATCAGGTAGCTTGCGTATCGGAATAACAATCCGGAATTCATCCAAAAAAGTTTATATTTTTTAGAAATTAGTTTAGCCGCAGTACTTTTCCCACTGGAACTTTCACCATCGCATGCTATTCTTAAAGACCAAAAATTACTTGGTGACAACTTTACCTCCTAAATTTTTAATTGTAGTCAGGAATCCTGGGAACGAGGTGTTTACAGTTTCGTAATTGTTAATTTTTGCTTTTAAACCAGTAACCAGAGAAAGGATCGTTGCTGACATACAAATTCTATGATCACCTTTTGTTTTTGCCAATATAAATTTATTTTTAGATTCTATTTTTTCTCTACCATAAATTATCATAGTATCTTTAGTGACTTTACATTTAATGCCTGCTTGAATTAGGATTTTTTTAGATTCTAACAATCTATCCGACTCTTTGTTTTTTAAATCTCCTATATTTTTAAATACTGAAACACCTTTCGTTAAAGCGGCAATTACAAAAAGTATTGGCAATTCATCAACGAATTTTCCTATATTTTTTGAAATAACAATGGGTTTTAGTTTGCTACTATGGACTGTAATGGTTCCAATAAGCTCACCAGATAACTTTCTTAAATTACTTATTTTGATATTAGCATTAACCTTTTTTAAAATTTTTAAAAAAAATACTCTTGTTTCATTACATAGAATGTTGTGCATTACTAATTTGGACCCCGGTGTTAGTAAGGTTAGAGCTATTATAAAGGCTGCAGAACTTGGATCTGAACCCACGGTATAATTAAAGTTATAGAGATTTTTTTGTCCACGTAAGGATATTATATTTCCTTTTTTAAACTTTCTTACTTTTATATCTGCATTAATTTTTTTTAAAAAAAGTTCACTGTGATTTCTGCTAATTTTTTTTTCCTCTATTGTAGTTATCCCAGGGGAAGACAGAGCTGACATAAGTATTAATCCTTTAACTTGTGCACTTCCTTTTTTTTCTATATGTTTTTGAGATAAAGGCATAGATGTTCCTTCAATAGTAAGTGGTAATGTTTTTTTATTTGTTGGATAAAAAAAGGCACCTATTTTCTTAAGCGGTTCAGTAACTCTAGTAAAGTCACGTTTATTCATCGATTGATCTCCATATAAATAAAATTTGGCAGGAAGGGTTGATAATAGCCCACATACAAGACGAGCAAAAGTGCCAGAATTACCTACGTAAATCTTAGTTATATTTTTTTTAAATCTAAACGAATTCAGGCCATTTCCATAGACATGGTAAATATCATTTTTTTTAATAATTTTTACCCCCAATACATTTTTTAAAACATTAACACAATTTAAAACATCATCAGATTCTAGTAAATTTTTTATTTTTGAAACTCCTAAACATTGGCTAGCTAAGAGTATAGCTCTAATTGAGCAAGATTTATCACCAGGAATTTTTATTTTTTTATTAAACTTATTAATTTTTTCTTTTACTAAAACAGAAAATTTTTTTTTCATTAAATGTTACATTCTAAAATCTTCGCCGAAATATAATCTTTTTGCTTCAGTCGAATTTGAAATTTGGTGAGGAGTTCCATCTGCTACTATAGTCCCATTTGCAATTACATAAGCTCTATCAACAACACTAAGAAGTTGCGATGCATTATGATCAGTTACCAAAACAGCACAACCTCTTGATTGTAATTTTATTAGCAATCCTTTTATGTCCTGTATTGAAAGCAAATCAACTCCCGCAAAAGGCTCGTCTAACAGTAGAACTTTTGGATTATTTATTAAACATCTTGCTATTTCTGTTCTCCGACGTTCACCACCAGACAAGGAAACTGCTTTAACATCTCTTAGATGTGTAATTGAAAATTCAGCCATCAACTTTTCCACTATATCTTTTTGTTGACTAACTTCTTTTTTTGCAATTTGTGCAATTGCTAATAAATTTTCGTAAACAGTAAGTCCTCTAAAAATAGAAGTTTGTTGAGGCAAATATGCAATTCCTAATTTTGATCTTTCGTGGATAGCTAAATCAGTTAATTTTGAATTTCCAAGAAATATATCTCCATAATCAGGTTTCAAGAGTCCCAAAACAATGTTCATGAATGTGCTTTTCCCAGCTCCATTGCTTCCAAGCAAACCTAACATTTCACCTTGATTTAAACGTACATCGATTTTCCTTAAAACAATCCTACCATCAAAAGATTTAGATATACTTTTTGCAGCCAATATTGGTTTGGATTTAAATTTTATAATCCTAAATTTTTTTATACTACTCATCTCACTACCTTCATTTTTATTCTTTCATCATCAAACATTGAAACCTTGAAAAATTTTGTTTCAAAGTCATAATCAATTTTGTCAGCACGCAGTGAGCCAGAATTGTGATTAAAATTTACATTGTTGTAAATTTTTACATAGTTTTCAGTCGCAAGCAAATCAAGATTTTCTGCAGTGATTATAATTTCTCCATCAGTCGCAACGACATCTTGTTCGAAAAAACAGTCATAATTAGACTTGTTATATCTACCTTTTGAGCTAGTAATTTCTACCACTCTATTGTCGCTTAAGTATAGAACAACTTTCATGTTTGTCATAAAAACAATATCGGGTTTTTCGTACAATATGTAAGCATCTTTCGATCTTACTTTGAATGGTTTGTTTAAATCATACAAACCTTCATATTCTAAATCTTTAAATGTAGTATATTCTTCTTCCTTAATTTCAATTTCTTGCGAACTTTCCATATTTTTTTTAAGTTTAGAAAGTTTATTTTTATTTATTGCCGGATAATATAAATAAGTGAGCACAAATAGAAATAAACCAATTGATACAAGAATTAATTGTGTTTTTCGTTGTTTTTTCATTTTATACCTCGACTTAAGCAATGATGTAAATGTATTACCCCAACAATTTTTTTATTTTTTTTGTTTATATCTTTGTTTTTAGCAACTAAAAGTGAGGTAATTTTTAGGTAATTCATTTTTTCTATAGCCGAGAGAGCGGTAGCTGTCTCGGATATCCAGCTCGGATGTTTGCTACATACTTTTAAAATTTCTTTTTTATATAAATTATTTGAATGTCTTCGTAAATCACCATCGGTTATAATATTAATTTTTCCATTTTTTTCTCTACAACAAACTAGACCTAATTTTTTTTTTGTCATTTCTTTTATAGCTTTCCTGATATTTTTTTTTGAAGAAACTAAAGGTATTTCTTTACCTTTGGCCATTATTTCTTTTACTTGCACTAAAGCAGTAGCCAAGGTTCCAGAGGGGTGATTTACTACAAATTTTTTGTTAGTCCATTTTTTTCTTTTCATACACGCTATAGCAAGAGAGTCTCCCCAAGATAGAAAATTTAATGAAGAAGACGTCGGTGCCAAACTATGACCTGCTTCTAAAACTTTGGGCAAGAGTATTTTTATGGTTGAATAACGAATAAGCATTGATGTTGATCTGCAGCTTACACCTATAATTGATATATTATGTCTATTAGCATATTTTAAAATGCTATTTAATTCAGACGATTCTCCAGAAACACTAAAAATTAGCAACACATCATTATTTTTTTGAATAACACCTAGCCCACCATGTTGTAAGTCATTTGCAGAAAAAGCAACGCTGGGTGTGCCCAAGCTAGATAATGTTGCAGAAACTTTTAAGCTTACAATGTAACTTTTACCAACTCCAACTACCAAACATTTTCCTTTTATTTTAGAAAGTAAATTGACAGCTTTAGAAAAATTTGAATTTCTATTAAAACTTGAGGATAATTTTTTTAAAGCTTGTATTTCAGTTTCTACTGTTTTCTTTGCTATTTGTATGTCTTTATTCATTTGTGCTAGTGTTGAAATATATCTTCCATAAAACCGCTTTGGTCTAATTTAATCCTTGTTTTTAAAAATTTCAGTGAATTTTCGTAAAGTTCTAGTCTATTTTCTCTAATTAACATTTTATGAAGGGCATCTTTTATTTTATGTAAATATATAACATCGTTACTACAATATTGAAGTTGTGCTTCAGTTAGTTCATCCAGATTTTTATTCCAATCACTGCTACCTAGTTTTTTGTCCAATTTCTTTCCACAAAATTCAAAAACCAAATCTTTTAAACCATGGTTTTGCGTATAGGTTCTACAAAGTTTACTTGCAATTTTCGTATCAAAAATATTTTGCATATTACATTTAAGAAAGTATTCTAAACCAGATACATCATACCTTAAATAATGGCCAATTTTTGTAATATTGTTGTTTTCTAAAATTTTTACAATATTTGGAGCTTTATAATTTTTTCTATTTGGTTGAATAATATATGCATCATTATTTCCGGTGCTGAATTGAACTAGACTAAGTTTATCTCTGTGGGGAATTTGTAAGCCTGATCCTTCAGTATCTATAGCGAGACTTTTATGTGTTTCCAGTTCTTTAAGAACATCTGACGATATATCATCTTGAAACTTATAAATTTTAGTCATACCTAAAATCATATATAATGTTAATGTTGTCAAAATGCAAAATAATCACATAGTTATTTTTGGAGCAGGAGGATTTATAGGGAAGCATCTAATGCGCCAACTCACGAAAGAAGGCTATAGAATTAAAGTTGCTACTCGAAACCCTTATCTTAAAGGTTACTTAAAACCCTTAGGAAGCCCTGGTCAAATTGAATTATTTAAAGTTAATATATTAAATCCTGAAGAGATTAAAACAATTTTAGAAAACAGCGATATTGTAATTAATTTATGTGGCATATTGTTTGAAAACTCAAAACAAAGTTTTAATCAAATTCATGTTCAATTTCCAACTTTGCTAAGCAAACTTTGTAATGATTTGGAAATAAAAAAATTAATTCATATAAGTGCTTTAGGGGTAAAAGAAAAACACAAATCAAAATATATTCAATCAAAATTTTTAGGTGAAAAAAATATTCAAAATAATTTTAAATCATCAGTTATTTTAAGACCATCTTTGGTTTTTGGACCCGAAGATAAGTTTTTTAATACTTTTGCTTCAATAGCGCAATTTTCACCGTTCCTTCCATTAATAGGAGGTGGAAAAACAAAATTTGCACCTATTTATGTCGGTGACGTTGCAAAGGCCATTGTTAAAGCATTAGAATTAAATAACTTAGAATCTAAAATATATGAGTTGGGGGGTCCTGAAAATTTTTCTTTTAAAGAATTAATGGAAATTTTGTTAAAAGAAATTAAAAAAAAAAGATTTTTAGTTCCTGTGTCTTTTAATCTAGCAAAATTTCAATCCTATTTTTTACAAATGATGCCAAATCCACTTTTAACTAGCGATCAAGTAGAGCTGTTGAAACATAATAATATTGTTTCTGGTGATTATCCCACATTAAAAAATCTTGGTATTTCAGGAACATTAATCCGAAACATTTTACCAAAATATATTTACAGATTCAGGGCAGGCGGTCAATTTGGGTAGCTTGAAAATTTTATAATCCAAAGCCGCTAGGAATTATTATATAGTGGATTGCTAACACGATACCAACTGAAATACTTAATCCAAAAATCATTTTAATAAAGTCTTTACCAATTAGTGGAAACACGTATTTGAATTTATATTCTTTGTTCATTGTGGAGATCGCAAGCTCTCTTCCGCATAACAATCCTACAAAAACCCAAGTTGTCGACATAGGAAGATCGTTTAATTCTTTAAAGTAATATAGGACCGCTGCATAGATCGTATTAATTATAGTAGCTGATCTTGCGTACCTTGTTCCTGTTTTATCCAAAACTACTTTTTGTATGGCTCCACCTTGAATATAAAAAATATAAAAAAGAAGAATTGTAAAATAAGAAATAACAATTAATAATAAAGTAACATCAAGTTGTCTTGGTAAATAAACAGCAATATTTGCTACATCATGAGAAAGCCAAGCTGCCCATAAGTATGCTGAACTTACCCAAACAGCATTTCGCCAAAAAGCAATTTTCCAACCAGTGGTAATTTCGTCAAATTTTTCATTAATAAATTTAGAAATAGCAATCCAACAAATATAAGCGATAACTGCAGCAAGACCATAACCCACAACACTTTTTAAAAGCATTTTCTCTAAAACGACAGTTGAAGCAAACGCTGACAAAACTAAGAAAGTGGTTGAAACCGGAATTCCAATCCTTGTGAGCAATAATAATATTCCAGGTGCCACGGCATGATACCATTGGATCTCTTGGTAAGGAATTCTTGTTAATCTTCCAAACGAAATATCTCCATCATAAGCCCACCATCCATAAATCAATACAATAGCCATCATAAAAGATGCAGATCCGGCTAGTATATACCATTTAAACCATTTTGATTTTGAAGCTATAAAGGTACCCAACGTTTGAATAGAGTCGTTAGCAATTACCGACCATCCCGCTAAGCCGAAGCCAACAATTGTGTAAAATAAGGTAAGTTCCATATTTTGAATACAAGGTCCTTGTAAACTTTTAATAGGATTAGTCTAGAATTATATAAAGTAATTTTTAGAATCGTTTGAAGCTAAGATCCAACTTATTTTTTATTCGACTAGAGTCAACAGTCATTACTATCTTTTTAAATTAAATTTTTATTATTTTATTTGTTTTTGCACTTTTTGCACAAACCAAAGAATTCTAAGTTGTATTTGCTATATTTCATTCCTGAGTTGTCTTCAAAATTACTTAGATATTTAGAAAGTTTTGAATTGTTTATTTCAGTTACTTTTTCACAACTTTCGCAAATTGAAAAAGCTGTTGCATTAGAAACTACGCAATTTGAGTTTTTACATGCTACAAAAGCGTTTCTACTTTCAATTTTATGAATTTTACCTATTTCAACCAATTTATCTAAAGCTCTATATACTTGCAGAGGTGCTTTTAATCCTTTTTTTTGAACATTATATAATATCGAATAAGCCTTAAGAGGTTGATTGGCTTTTTCAACGTCGTCTAAAACTATTTTTTGATTTTTTGATAAGTATTCTTGTTTTTGTACCATAAGTTCTTTTATCAATCGTTTATTAATTATTCAATTGAGACAACCTCTTTATTTTAATTAAAGATAAAATAAATAATATTAATCCAGCAGTTATTATTGATGGGCCTGAAGGAGTATTAATTTCTAGCGACCCAAACAAACCCATTACCACAGATAGCAAACCACCTATGATTGAAAATAAAACCATTTGTTTTGGATTGTTTGAAATATTTCTTGCCATCGCCGCTGGAATTATCAGCATTCCAGTAATTAGCAACAAACCAACCATTTTAATTGAAATTGCAATTATAGCAGCCATTAAAATTGTAAATATTGCATTAACTCTTTCTGGTCTCATTCCTTCAGCTTCTGCTAATTCATAATTAACAGTTGATGCAAATAGAGGCTTCCAAATTAATTTAAGTACAAATAAAATTAATGCACCGCCAACCCATATAATAATTAAATCATTTCTAGTAACTGCTAATATATCTCCAAATAACAAGCCCATAATATCAAATCTTATAAATGACAAAAAACCTATAACCACCAGCCCAACGGCAAGAGAAGAGTGAGCTAAGAGACCAAGTAAAGCGTCACCAGGTAAATTAGTTGTTTTTTGTAATTTTAATAAAATTAATGCAATTGCAGACGAGATAATAAAAACTGAAAAGGCTATATTTATATCAAAAGAAAAAGCTAAGGTTACACCTAATAGTGCAGAATGAGCTAATGTATCACCAAAGAAAGATAAACGCCTCCAAATTATAAAACATCCAAGTGGACCTGTTACAAGTGCAACACCAAGACCTGCCACTAACGCTCTTATAAAAAAATCATCAAACATTTAATGTTTCCTTTTAATTGTTCCGTCAGGTGAATGAGTATGATCGTGACGATGTTCGTATACTGATAAAATTGTTGATGCACGATCCCCAAATAATTCTTTGTATTTATTATTATTTGCAACAGCTTGCGGTGTTCCTGAACAGCAAACATGTCCGTTTAGGCATACAACATAATCAGTAGCCGACATAACCACATGTAAATCATGAGAAATTAATAATATTCCACAGCTCAATTTGTCTGATATTGTTTTGATTAATTCGTATAAGGCAATTTCACCTTTGAAATCTACGCCTTGCACAGGTTCATCTAATACTAAAAGATCAGGTTTTTTTGCAATAGCTCTTGCAATCAAAACTCTTTGAAATTCACCTCCTGATAAATTCCTTAAATTATTATTTTTTAAATGTTCAACTCCAGTTAATTTCAAAGCATCACTTATTTCATCACCAGTTAGATTTTGCGTTAACAGCATAAAATCTAATACGCGTATAGGTAAGGTCCAATCTATTGAAATTTTTTGAGGAACGTATCCAATTTTTTTTGTAAATTTTTCAACTTTACCTTGTATGTTTTTGTACAGTCCAAGAGCAATTTTTGCGGTCGTTGTTTTTCCAGATCCATTAGGACCTATTAAAGTAACTATTTTTCCTCTTTCAACTTTAAGCGAAACACCTTTAACCAACCATTTGTTGTCTTGGAACACACCAGTGTTATCTAATTTTACTAAAAATTTGTTATTTTCTAAGTTCATTTAATTTAAGCTTGTTTTTTTTTAATTGTTACATTATAACGCATTGTTATATTATAACAATATTATTAAACCTCTAAAACATGACAAATACAAAGAAATTACCTCTTATTATCTCAATAATTGCTTTATTGAGTTTTATTACATCAGCTAAAGCTGAAGTTAAAGTTGTAACATCTATTAAGCCAATACATTCATTGGTGAGCTATGTCATGGATGGAGCAGGTACTCCTGATCTAATTGTAGATGGATTTAATTCTCCACATAATTTTCAATTAAAACCTTCCCATGCAAAAATGCTTGAAAATGCAGATATAATTTTTTGGATAGGCGAAGGCTTAGAAAATTTTTTAGAAAAACCGTTAGATTCAATCTCTAAAAACGCAAAAAAAGTAGAGCTAATGGAAATTAAAGGAATAAATAAATTAGAATTTAGAGAAAAAAATATCTTTAATGAGCACGATCATGACGAACATAAACATGAAGAAGATGGTCATAAAGAAGAAGAACATGACGAACATGAACACGAGGAAGATGGTCATAAAGAAGAGAAACACGATGATCACGACGGCCACGATGACCATGGTCATGGAGAGCACGACCCTCACATATGGCTTGATCCACAAAATGCAAAAGTAATGGTTAAATTAATTACGAAAGAATTATCTGAATTAGATTCAAAAAATGCGCCAACTTACAAAAAAAATTCAGAAAAAGCTTTATCAGATCTTGATAAATTAATTAAAGAAGTAAAAAAAGACACAAATAAGGACTTAAGATTTGTAGTTTTTCATGATGCTTATCATTACTACGAAGATAGATTTGGTATAAATCTTTTAGGTGCATTGACAGTTAATCCCGATGTACTGCCTGGAGCTGAACAATTAGCTGAAATAAGAGAAGTTATAGAGCATGAAAAAGTAAATTGTATATTTTCAGAACCACAATTTAATCCTGATATAATTAAATCAATTGCTAAGGACACAGGTGTTAAAACTGGTATTTTAGATCCTTTAGGAGCTAACTTAGATAAAGGCAAAAACTTATATTTTGATTTAATTAAAAATATTTCATCATCATTCAAAGGCTGCTAAAAGCAGATATTAAAGAGATTTAAAGAAGAAACACCGTTAAGCTGATTTAATTTTCTTTTCGATAAACTTAGGAATGTCTTCCTCTGTAATTTGATCTTCCTCTTTAGCATTCTTAGGTTGAAAAGCGTAAAGTACATGTAGCTTGCAGTAAGGAAATTTTTCCATAGGTTTTCTACCACAGAAATAAAAATTTTTTTCATAAGGATGACCAATTGGCCATCTGCAAGTATCATCAGCCAGTTCTTCAAGATTTTTTGGATTTTCTTGTTCAAAACTTTTATCTAACAATAAAGCCTTAAATCTGGCTTTTCTCCCAAGTTTCTGGTTTTTGATTTCAGGTTTAATATTTTTTTCTGAATTTTCAAAACTTGTTTTTTGTACTGATTTTTTTGATGTAGCCCTTGTTTCTAAATTTAGTCTGTGCGCCTTACCAATTACCGCATTTCTTGTGGTTTCACCTATCATAGAGGCTATCTGACTAGCTGAGTGACCTTTTTTCCAAAGATCCCTTAGTTTTTGTTCTCTTTCAGGTGTCCAAGTCATTTTTAATTTGTTTAATTAAATCTACTATATATTGTATTTGCAAATAAAAAACATACCCCATGTGGATATTTTATTAACAAAATCTAAATAAATGCCCATTCTTTATTTATTGTGCTTTTAATATATAAGTTTTCTGAATGACTAAAGTTGAGAATAAGTACGAAATTTACGAGAAAAAATTTGGTTATATAAACTGGATTGGATTCTGGGCACTTTATAAAAAAGAAGTACTCAGATTTTTAATAGTTGCTATTCAAACAGTTATATCACCACTCGTTACTTCACTACTTTTTTTGTTAGTACTTTCTCTAGCAATTGGAAATGATAGAGGCAACGTATTAGGTTTTCCATTTATAACTTTTCTTGCTCCCGGTCTTATCGCGATGCAAGTTATACAACAAGCTTTTTCACACTCTTCGTCATCGATTATGATAGGTAAAATCCAAGGAAATATAGTTGATATTTTGTACGCACCGCTTACCGCAGGAGAAATTACTTTAGCAATAAACCTGGCAGCATGTACAAGAAGTATTATTATTGCCATAACCTCTATAGTTGTATTTAGCTTTATAGTTGAATTAGAATTTAATAATTTTTTTCATATTTTTATTTTCACATTTTTTGGTTCTTTTATTTTAAGCTCTATAGGCATCGTTATAGGTTTGTGGGCTGATAAATTTGATCACATGGCATCTGCTACTAACTTTATTATAGTACCACTTTCTTTTTTATCTGGAACCTTTTATTCTATTCAAAGACTTCCAACTCTCTTAAAAGAAATAAGTGAGGTTAATCCTTTTTTTTATATAATTGATGGTTTCAGATATGGTTTTTTGGGTGTGTCAGACGGATCTATAAAATTCGGAATTTTTTATCTTATTATTTTGAGTTTTGCTTCTTGGTTTGTAGCCTATATATTATTTAAAAAAGGTTATAAAATTAAATCTTAATTAATTTATGAGTTCTATTCTTGGCACATACGCAAGGAAAGATATTTCTTTCACAGAAGGCAAAGGTAGCTATTTGTATACTGAGAATGGGGAAAAATATCTTGATTTTGTGCAAGGAATAGCAACTAACATCCTAGGCCATTGCCATGAACATTTAGTAAAAACAATCCAAAATCAATCTAAAAAATTATGGCATGTTTCTAATGCCTTTATAATTCCAGAACAAGAGAGGCTGGCTAAAAGACTAACAGATAATACTTTCGCAGATTTTGTATGTTTTCAAAATTCAGGAACCGAAGCTACTGAAGCGAGCATTAAGATAGCTAGAAAATATTTTCACAAAATTGGAAAACCTGAAAAAAATAGAATTATTACATTTCAAGGTGCTTTTCATGGAAGAACTTTGGCAGCATTATTTGCAGCAAACAACCATAAACACACTGAGGGTTTTGGTCCGAAAGTAGATGGTTTTGATCAAGTGCCTTTTGGTGATCATGAAGCTGTAAAAAAAACAATAAATAATAATACTGCAGCAATTATGATTGAAACAATCTTAGGTGAGGGTGGAATTAAAATTGTGCCGGATTTTTGTATAAAAGGATTAAGAGAAATATGCGATGAAAAAGGCATACTTTTAATTTTAGATGAAGTACAGAGCGCTTACAGAACGGGCGATTTCTTTGCTTTTGAAAAATCAGGAATTAAACCAGACATAGTGCCCATTGCTAAAGGCATTGGAGGAGGCTTCCCTCTTGGAGCTTGTTTAGTTTCAAAAAAAGTATCCGTTGGAATGACACCAGGTACACATGGCAGCACTTTTGGAGGAAATCCTCTAGCTATGGCAGTAGGAAATGCAGTGCTTGATATCATTTTAGAAAAAAATTTTTTAAACAATGTAAAAAAAAAAGGCGAATATTTTGATAAAGCCTTAGATAAATTAAAAAACAAATACCCAAAAGTAATAGGAGAAGTAAGAGGCGTAGGTTTAATTAAAGGATTAAGGATGGTAGTGGATAATACAGAGTTCATTAAAAAACTAATGATTCATAAAATGCTTACTGTAAAAGCTGAGGAAAATGTAATAAGGCTTTTTCCTCCACTTATAGTCAGCAATCAAGAAATGGATGAAGCTATAAGCAAAATAGAAAAAGTTTGTGAAGAAATGAATTAGTAATGAGGAATTTTATAAATATAGCAGATATTGAAAAAAAAGATTTAAGAGAAATCATAGATAATGCCAAGTCTCAAAAAGGAAAAAGATCTAAACTTAATAAATCAGCGATAGACCCTAATGCACCTTTTGCAGACAAAACATTGATAATGATTTTTGAAAAACCTTCAACAAGAACTAGATTATCTTTTGAGCTTGCAATGAAACAGCTAGGAGGCCAGCTTTTAGTATTAAATCCAAAAGAAATTCACTATGGAAGCGGCGAAGAAAGCATACATGACACAGCGAAAGTTTTATCACAATATGGCGACATTGTAATGATGCGAACTTATAAACATAAACATTTTTTAGAATTTTCTAAACATTTAGATATTCCGATTATTAATGGATTAACAAATTTGAGCCATCCTTGCCAGATCATGTCAGATATAATGACTTTTGAAGAATTAAAAGGATCAATTACAAACAAAAAAATTGCATGGGTAGGAGATGGAAATAATATTGTTTACTCTTTAATTGAAGCGGCAGTAAAATTTAATTTTAAATTATCTATTGCTTGTCCAAAAAAACTTAGACCTGAAAATAAAATTTTAAAATGGGCTAAAAAAAATAATTCAAAAATTTTAATTACAAAAGATCCATTTGAGGCAACTAGCTTAGCTGACTGTGTTATGACTGATAAATGGATTTCAATGAGCGATAAGGTCGATAAAAAGAAAAAAAGAAAATTGTTAAAACCCTATCAAGTAAATAAAAAAATTATGGAATGTGCAAAACCAGATGCAATTTTTATGCATTGTTTACCAGCTAATAGAGGCGAGGAGGTAACAAATTCAGTAATGGATGGTAGGCAGTCAGCTGTTTGGTTGGCATCCTTAAACAGAGTGCACGTACAAAAAAGTATTATCCAATGGTGTTTAAAGTGAGTATTTATTGAAGTGGTAGAGGATTATTAGTATTTTCGTTCATGTATAAAATTACTGCTGCTCTTTCTTTTTCACTTTTTAGTCCAGCATAAGACATTTTAGTTCCTTTTATCCAGTCCTTAGGTTTTATTAAAAAACCATTCATTTCTTCAAATGACCATTTTTTTCCATGAGCTGCCATTGCTTTGGAATATTTATAATCCGATAGCGATCCTGCTTGTCTTCCTAGCACGCCCCATAAAGCTGGGCCAATTTTATTTTTTCCTCCCTCAGTAATACTGTGGCAGGCTGCACATTTTTTAAAAACTATTGCACCTTCCGCTGCACTTGTTGATGCAAATATTGCCATTATATTTCCTGCCTCTGAACTTGTTTCAGCGGAAGCGGTACTAGCGACAGTGGTTACACTTGCAACTTGATATGCAGATTTTTCTGGTTTTTCTATATAATACATTACATCTGCAATTTTATTAATTCCTAAAATTAGAATTACAGCAAATACAATAGAAACAATAATTTTATTCATTTCAATAAATCTTATAAATTTAGTACAACTCTATTCTAAATTATATCATGAAGTTTATAAATAAAATGGACTTTTAGACGCATAATTTTCTTATTCTATGAAAAATACAGCAATAATAATACCAACTCGATTAGGTGCAAAAAGATTTCCTAATAAACCGTTAGCAAAAATCAACGAGTCACCAATGATTATTCATGTTCTCAATCGAGCAAAAGAATCTAAAGTTGGTGAAGTTCTTGTTGCAACTCCTGATAATGAAATTTGCAAGATAGTCCAAGAAAATGGAGGAAGAGCAATTTTAACAAGATCAAACCATGTTTCTGGTAGTGACCGTATTTTTGAAGCATATAGTAAAGTATTTAAAAAAAATGTTGATTTAATCATAAACTTGCAAGGTGACATGCCAAATATAAAATCTCAATCTATAGCGAATCTGGAAAAACTTATGAGAAATAATAATTGCGATATAGGAACTTTGGCATCTAGGATTGTAGATAATAATGATATAGCTAATCCAAATATTGTAAAAGTGCATGTAGATAAAACATTAAAAGAAGGCATCTTTAGTGAGGCAAAAGATTTTTTTCGAACTAAAAGAGATTTAAATAGCAAAAAAATCTATCACCATATAGGAATTTATGCCTTTACAAATATTGCTTTAAAGAAGTATGTAAAGCTTCCTAGATCGCGATTAGAAATTAAAAGAAATTTAGAACAGATGAGAGCTATGGAAAATAAAATGATAATCAATGTAGGTTTGAGCGACTCTAAGCCTTTAGGAGTAGACACAGAACAAGATTTGATAAAAGTAAGTAAAGAAATGAATCAATTATGAAAGAAAAAATAAAAGTAGCATTTCAAGGAGATAAGGGAGCGTATTCACATTTAGCGTGTTTAGAAGTTTTTCCAGATGTAGAAGCGCAAGCTTGCAAAACTTTTGATCAAACATTTAAATTAGCAAAAGAAAATTCAGAATATAAAATATTAATTCCAATAACAAATAGTTCAACTGGCTCTATAGCGGATATGCATTATCTTATGCCAAAATATAAATTGCAAATTCATGCAGAGCATTTTCAAAAAGTTAATCATAATTTACTTGGAATTAAGGGTTCAAAATTACATAATATAAAAACCGTAAGGAGTCATGCTCAAGCCATTTCTCAGTGCAGTAAAATAATTTCGAAAAATAATTTAAAAGCTATAGTCTCAACAGACACAGCAGGATCAGCAAAATTTATATCAGAAAAAAAAGACGCAAGTGAAGCAGCTATTGCATCTGAACTAGCAGCAAAAATTTATGATTTGGAAATAATTAAATCAAATATTGAAGATGAGACTGGAAATATTACTAGATTCTTGGTTATGGGAAATGAAACTATTCATCCTCAATACTTAAAAAATAAAAAATATATTACAAGTTGTATATTTAAATTAAAAAGTATACCTGCAGCCTTATACAAAGCGCTAGGCGGGTTTGCCACCAATAGCGTTAATTTATGTAAACTCGAAAGCTTTGCAGTCAAAAATACCTTTGATCAAGTTCAATTTTATATTGAAATAGAAAGTCATATAGAAAACCCATCCTTGCAAAAAGCGCTTGAAGAGTTGGGCTTTCATACCCAGGAACTTGATATTTTAGGTGTTTATGAAGCTTCTCAATTTAGGTTTGAAAATAAATAAACAACCTACACGCATGTTGTAGTTTTTATTTTGATACTGATATAATAAAATGGGGTTGTCGGGTGGATTTTGTAGAACAAACAGTTCAGGCTAGAAATAGAGCAGACTTAACTATAAATTCCAGGTCGTTCAGCCCCTAGTAAATTATGGAAAAATTTGCACAAAAGATTCTTGCGTTAAAATATAGGCCAAAAAATTTTAAAGAATTAATTGGCCAAGATATTATGGTTGAAACCATAACTAATTCCATCAAATTAAATAAATTACCAAATGCTTATTTACTAACTGGTATACGTGGTGTTGGGAAAACGACAACAGCTCGTCTAATTGCAAAAGCACTCAATTGTAACAAAAATTTCCTTAAAGAAGATAACTGTAATTGCAGCCACTGTGAAGAAATTTCGCATTCAAAACATCTTGATGTTTTAGAAATGGATGCTGCTTCAAGAACAGGTATTGATGACGTTAGAGAACTGATAGAGTCTTCCAAATATAATCCTACGAGCGCAAAATATAAGATAATTATTTTGGATGAAGTTCACATGTTGTCAAAACAAGCTTTTAACGGTTTGCTAAAAACTTTAGAAGAGCCTCCACCACACTTAAAATTTATTTTTGCCACCACTGAAGTAAAAAAAATACCAGTTACAATTATTTCAAGATGTCAAAGGTTTGATTTACATAGAGTACCAGTTGGTGTTCTATTAGAAAATCTTAAAAAGATTATAAAAATTGAAAATAGCAAAATATCAGACGGAGCATTAACTTTAATTGCAAAAGCTTCCGAGGGATCAGTAAGAGATTCTTTGTCGCTTTTGGATAGAGCTGTTGTTAGTCAGAATCTTGAGGAAAAAGAAATTGATGAAAATTTTATAAGAAAAATGTTAGGTATAGCAGACAGATCAAAGTTTTTAAATTTATTAGATTTTGTTATACGAGGTGAACAAAAAAAATCGGCAGATCTATTAAAAGAAATGATCAACGAAGGCCTTGATCCTATTAATTTTTTAAACGATCTATTGGAAATAATATATTTAATTCAACAGAAAAAAAGTATTGGAAATTTAGATTCTGATTTACATATATCGGAGGCAGAACAAGGGATTATTGAAAAGATATCAAAAGATATAGACGTAAACACATTAATAATGTTTTGGCAGTTTATTTTAAAAACGTTAGATGAATTATCTATTGTTTCCAGCCCAACTTTATCTCTTGAAATGTTAATAGCAAAACTTGTTCATTTAAAAGATATGCCTAGTTATGAAAATGTACTAGAAATATTAAAAAAAAATAATTCAAATCAAACTGAAGATAGTGACAATATATCGATCTCTGCAAGTTCTGATATTAAAAAAGAAAAACTTGTTAGTAAAAAAAATGAAATTTCAAAAGATCAAATAAAGAATATATTGCAAACAAAACCAATTTTATCTTCTTCTAATCCCAAATCTTCACTAAAAAAGAGTGACAACAAACACAGAGTAATATCTTTCGAGGATTTAATTTTGCTATCATCTTCAAAAAAAGAAATTCAGTTAAAATATGATTTAGAACACAATGTAAATTTAATAAAATTTTCTGAAGGAAAAATTGACATTGGCTTTAACGAAAATTTAGATAAAAATTTCGTTCGTAATTTATCAGAAAAATTACTTGAGTGGACGGGAAGCAGATGGGTTATTACACTAAATAAAAGTTCTGGCCAAAAGACTGTTTTTGAAATTAAAAGTATGGAAAAGAATAAATTAATAGAAAATGAGAAAAAAGGTGAAACTTATAAAAAGTTTAAAAATATATTTTCAGATGTGGAATTAATGGAGGTTAAAAAAAAGGAATAAATTATGTCGGATTTTACAGATCTAATAGCTCAAGCTAAAAAAATGCAGGAAAAAATGAAGGAGACTCAAGAGTCTTTAAAAAAAATAGAAGTTGAAGGCATTTCAGGCGGAAATGCAGTTAAAGTTATTATGAATGGTGATGGCGAATTAAAAAAAATTTCTTTTGAAGATTCTGCACTTAAAGAGCCAAAAGAAATTTTTCAAGATTTAATAGTGGCAGCCCATAATGATGCTAAGTCAAAACTTAAAAAAAAAACTTCGGATGAAATTTCAAAAGTAACAGGTGGACTCGGGCTACCTCCGGGTTTTAAATTGCCTTTCTAGACTAAAATGGCTGAAGATAATGTAAAAGAAATAGAAGATTTAGTTAAGATAGTTTCAAAACTACCAGGATTAGGACCTAAATCAGCAAGAAGAATTGTTTTAAAACTAATAAACAATAGAGATGAGTTGATTAAACCTTTAACAAATACACTGGCTCAAGTTTATAAAAATATTGTTAAATGTAAAATTTGTGGAAATTTAAAATCTATAAACTCAAGTTGTTATTGCTCAAGTAAAAAATATGATCAAATATGTGTTGTAGAAAATATTGCTGACATGTGGGTTATTCAAAGCAGTGGTATTTACAAAGGTCACTACCACGTATTAGGTGGCACACTACCTTCTTTTGAAGGTAAAAATTCTGGAAACGGTTTATTGATAGAATCTTTAATAAATAGAGTAAAAAAAAATAGTATAAAAGAGGTAATTCTTGCTACAAGCGCGAGTATAGAAGGTGAAACTACTTCTCATTATATTTCAGACAGTCTTAAAAACACAAACGTAAAAATAACCAGATTAGCAAAAGGAGTGCCAGTAGGTGGAGAAATAGAATTTTTGGATGATGGCACTTTATATTCAGCCTTTAAAAATAGAACTTCAATTATTAGTGATTAAATCTTTTCATATAGCGGTATTGTTAGAAAGTCATCAAAATCTTTTTTTATAATCATTTCCTTAAAAATTTTTGATGCTTCTACAAATGGAACAGAATCGAAATTTTTTTCTCCAATTCTTGATTTAATTTTGGAAAGTTCGTCTTTAATTAAGACATCAATTAATTTTTCATCAACCGTTCTTCCATCATCTAATTTAGCTTTATATTTTAGCCATACCCAAAGTTGAGCTCTACTAACCTCACAGGTGGCTGCGTCAGCCATTAAGTAATTTACTACCGAACAACCCGTTCCAATTTTCCAATATGCCAAATACTCAATACCTTCTTGAAGATTTTCTCTAATACCGGATTCAGAGATTGCGTTTTCTATCTTTGGCTCATCAAGCAAATCTCTTCGATTTATTTTTATGTTATTAAATTTATTTAATTGATTTGGGCCTTTGAAATTTTTTTCAAAAATTTTCTTAACGGGTTCAACTAAACTTGGATGAGCTACCCATGCCCCATCATTTCCTTGTTTTGATTCCCTTTCTTTATCTTTTTGTACACTATCAAGAGCTTTTTTATTTATTTCTTCTGGGTTTGATTTTGCAATAACTTGTGCAGACATACCTCCCATTCCGAAAGCTCCTCTTTTATGACAAGTATCAACAAGAAGCTTATTATAATTTGCCATAAACGGAACGAACATATTTACCTTTGATCTATCTGGTAATATGACTTTTTGGGTATTTCTGTAAACTTTCTGATAAGAAAAAAGATAGTCCCATCTTCCAGCATTCAAACCAACAATATGGTCTTTAAGTTCCCACAAAAATTCTTCCATTTGAAATACTGCGTTAATTGTTTCAATTAAAACGGTAACTTTAACCATGCCAATTTTAAGGCTAAGTTTTTTTTCACAAAAAGAAATTACTTCATTCAGCAATCTACACTCTAGGTAGTGTTCTAGTTTAGGTAGATAAAAGTATGGTCCACTACCATTTTTAATTAATTTATTAGCGTTATTAAATAATGAAAGACCCAAATCAAAAAAGGTGCCAGATATTCTTTCTCCATTTATTTTCACATTTTTTTCACTTAGATGTAATCCTCTAGGTCTAATAATTAGAACCGCGGTTTTATCTTTTAATTTATATTCTTTGCCACTTTCTTGATCTATAAAATCTATTTTTCTATTTATTGCATCTTTAATGTTTAATTGGCCTTGAATTAAATTATCAAAAGATGGTGTTAAAGAATCTTCAAGATCTGTCATATAGCAATCCGCACCAGAATTTAATGCAGAAATAAGCATTTTTTTTGGTATGGGAGGTCCCGTTATTTCAACTTGTCTTTTTAAAAGATCATGGGGAATATTTTTTATTTTCCAATTAGATTCTCTAATTTTTTTAGTTTCTTCTAAAAAATCTAACTTGCCACCTTCATCGATAAATTTTTGTCTTTTTTTTCTTTCATTTAGCAGCTCCAGCCTTTTTTCATTGAATTGATCGTGTATTTCTTTAATAAATTGTAGAGCTTCATCGGATATAATTTCCTTATATCTAGACAAAATTTTGCCACTAATTTCTATATTTTCCTTCATTATAATAATATTTATGTATATTTATAACTTATCGAAGTATTATTCCATTAATTAAATGAAAAATTATTTAGAATTTGAGCAAGACATTAAAGGTTTAGAAGAGGAGCTAGAAAAGCTAAAAGATCCTTTCAACAAAGAAGGTTTATCAGAAGTTAATACTGGAAGGATATCAAAAATACAAAAAGAAATTGATTCTAAATTGAAAATTTCATACGCAAATTTAAATGCCTGGCAAAAAACACAAGTTGCAAGACATGAAGAAAGACCAAGAGCAAAGTTTTTTATAGAAAATTTATTTAAAAATTTTATTAACTTATCTGGTGATAGACGTTTCTCCGACGATCAAGCTGTGATAGCGGGTTTTGCTGAATTTGAGGGAAGATCAGTTTTAATCTTGGGTCAAGAAAAAGGGGAGGATCTTGATAGTAGGCTAAAAAGAAATTTTGGAATGATGAGACCGGAGGGTTATAGAAAATGTATAAGATTAATGAAACTTGCAAATAAATTTAATATTCCAGTTGTATCATTAGTTGATACACCCGGAGCATACCCTGGGGTTGGGGCAGAACAAAGAGGACAAGCGGAAGCAATATCTAGTTCAATAGAATGCTGCATGTCTTTGGAAGTTCCAATAATTTCTATTATTATTGGTGAAGGCGGATCAGGTGGAGCCATAGCTTTGGCTTCAGCTAATAAAGTAATTATGTTGGAGCATGCAATTTATTCAGTCATCTCTCCAGAAGGTTGCGCATCCATATTATGGAGAGATCCCAGTAAATCGCTTGAAGCGGCAAGTGCGATGAAATTAACTTCAGGCGAACTATTAAAAATGAAAATTATTGATGAGATTGTTGAAGAGCCAATTGGGGGGGCACATAGAAATAAAGAAAAAATTATTTTTTCGGTAAAACAAATATTAATAAGATACTTGGACGAATTCAAAAACTATTCAAGAAGTGAAATTTTACAGCAAAGAAAGAAAAAATTTTTAGATGTTGGAAAACAACAATCCTTTACTGTATTTCCTGGAAAAGACAATTGGATTTTAAAAAGTAATTTCTCAAAAATTTTAAAAGAATTTTTTTTCAAATTTAAAAAAGAAATAATTATTTCAATTATATTAATATTTTTTGGAATTATATTTTTTACTTAAAATTATAAAAAGCCACAGCACTGTTTGTATTTTTTACCTGTAGCTGGACATTTTTCATTTCTTGATATTTTCTCATTTTTTTTTAGTACTAGTAAACACTTTGGATTATTTTTAAATGGGACTTTTTTTGATTCAGATTCCACCATTTCTCTTTCTTCTTCCGGCTTAATTTCGAGATTATTTAAGAAAGTAATAAAATCAACTTTGATTTTGTTTAACAAACTTTCAAAAAGTTTAAATGCTTCGCGTCTAAATTCTTCCAAAGGATCTTTCTGTGCATAGCCTCTCAAGCCCACGACTTGTCTTAAATGTTCAAGATATTGTAAGTGAGATCTCCACAAAAAGTCGACTGTTTGAATAAATATTCTTTTTTCGAATTCCAAATTAGTACTTTCATTAATTACTTTAATTCTTTTTTTTCTAAAATCATAAAATTTTTCTATAATAAAATTTTCAAATTTTTCATTTTTTGATTTAAGGGCATCCGCAAGTTCTTCATCTCTAACTGATTTGCCAAGTATAGGTTTAATTTTAGTTTTAAAAGAATCTATTTGGTTTTCTCTTTCATATACTGTTTTTTCTTTCGAGAAATTTTTGACCAGATCCTCTAAAAACACAGTTGTTATTTCATTAACGTTGTTCGATTTAAGAATTTCCTTTCTTTGCTCAAAAATTACCTTTCTTTGATCATTCATAACATCATCAAATTTTAGCAAAGTTTTTCTTATGTCAAAGTTTCGTCCCTCAACTTTTTGTTGAGCTCTTTCTAATGCTTTATTTATCCAAGGATGATCAATCGATTCTCCTTCTTTTAGTCCAAACTTTTTCATTACTGTGCCTATGGATTCGGAGCCAAATATTCTCATTAAATCATCTTCTAGGCTTATATAAAATATCGAGTTTCCTTGGTCTCCCTGTCTACCTGATCTACCTCTTAATTGATTATCTATTCTTCTACTTTCGTGTCTTTCGGTTCCAATAACAAATAATCCACCAAGTTCTTTAATTTTATTTTTTTCTTCTTCATTTTTTTTCTCTAAATTTTTACCACCCAATCTTATATCTGTTCCTCTTCCTGCCATATTTGTGCTACAGGTAACCGCATTAAGTTTTCCTGCATCTGCTATAATTTCAGCTTCCTTTTCGTGATGCTTCGCGTTTAATACAGAATGTCTAATTTTTTTACTTTCTAGCAGCTTAGAATAAATTTCTGATTTATTAATACTTGTTGTTCCAATCAGAACAGGCTGGCCTTTTTTATTACATTCCATTACCTTATTAATAATAGCTTCATTTTTCTCTTTTTCAGTTCGAAAAATTTGATCATTCCAATCTTTTCTAATCATTTTTTGATTTGTTGGAACTGACACTACGGGAAGTTTATAAATATCATAAAATTCTTCTGCCTCTGTTGCGGCTGTTCCGGTCATTCCCGCAAGTTTATCGTATAATCGAAAATAATTTTGATATGTAATCGAAGCTAACGTTTGGTTTTCACTTTGAATTTCTACATTTTCTTTAGCTTCTAATGCTTGATGCAACCCGTCAGAAAATCTTCTTCCTTCCAGCACTCTACCTGTAAATTCATCAATTAGCTGTATCTTATTATCTCTAACAATATAATCAGTGTCTCTAAAAAATAATAAATTTGCTTTCATTGCCTGATTCATATGATGTACTAAATTGATGTTCTGTGGGTCATAGAAATTATTATTTTTTAAAATTCCATAGGTTTTTGATAATTTTTCAATTTTATCTATACCTTTTTCAGAAAGCATTACATTTTTGTTTTTTTCATCCAATTCATAATCTTCTTTATTTAATTCTCTCATAAACTTATTGCATGCAAAATACTTGTCTGATTTATCTTCTGTTGAGCCGGAAATTACCAGAGGTGTTCTAGCTTCATCTATTAGTATGCTATCAACTTCATCTACAATACAAAAGAAATGATCTCTCTGAACCATCTCTTTAATACTGTACTTCATATTGTCTCTTAAGTAATCAAAGCCAAACTCATTATTAGTTCCATAAGTTACATCAAGATCATAATTTTTTTTTCTGGTGATGTCGTCCATTTCATTTGTTATGCAGCCAACTTTTAAACCCAAAAAATTGTATACTTTACCCATCCAACTCGCGTCCCTTTTGGCCAAAAAATCATTTACAGTAACTACGTGAACGCCTTTTCCTAGTAAAGCATTTAGGTATACTGGTAAAGTAGCAGCTAAAGTTTTGCCCTCACCAGTTTTTTGTTCAGAGATTTTTCCTTGATGGAGAATAATTCCACTCATTAACTGTACATCAAAATGCCTTTCGTTAAGAGTTCTTTTGGCAGCTTCCCTAACACATGCAAACGCTTCTGGTAATAGATCATCCAGGCTGGCTCCTTGTTTAATTCTTGACTTAAAATCAAGCGTTTTTGCCGGAAAGTTTTTATCCGGTATTTCTTTAATTTTTGGCTCCCAAGCGTTGATTTTTTTGACAATTGATTTTAATTTATCAATATCTCTTTGACTTGAATTTTTAATAAATTTGCCGATAATTCCACTAATGTTTAACATAATAATAATGTATTAATATAAGACTTATATAATCAATAATAATAAATTTTAAATAGCAATGACTTTAAACTTGAAAAACCTGCTTAATCCTAAAGTTAAAATGTCCAAAATGGGTGAATTTCAGGAATTACAGCCTATCGAAGGATTGGAGCTATCTGCTGTGTCGGCGGATTTATATGGAGATGGAAGAGATGATTTAACTTTATTTTATTTTAAAGAAGGTGCCAATTTTGCGGCAGTTTATACTACGTCAAAAGTTACTTCAGCGTGCATTAATTGGAATTTAAAAATAAAAAGACATTTTGTTAAGGCTCTTATGGTAAATACAAAGAATGCAAATACTTTTACAGGAATTAAGGGCGCTCAAGGATTAAAAGAAATTGCTCAAACTTTATCAAAACAACTTACTCTAAAATCATCTCAAACACCAAAGGGAGTTAGTGAAGTTGTAAAAATAACTGATTTACTTTTTGCATCAACAGGAGTCATTGGAGAAGATTTTCCACATTTAAAGATTAAAAACAGAATACCCGAGTTAGTAAAAAAATTAAAATCAGAACAAAACAAATTTGTTTGGTTTAAAGCTGCTAGTGCAATAATGACAACAGACACGAGACCTAAGGTTGCCTATGAAGAATGTAAAATGGGAAACAAATTAATTAAAATTTCTGGTATCGCAAAAGGTTCAGGAATGATTGCTCCTAATATGGCAACAATGTTATCGTTTATATTTACTGATGCAAATATTCCTTCAGTTTTTCTTAAAGCAATTTTGAAAAAAGTTACCTTAACAACATTTAATTCTATAACAGTTGATAGCGATATGTCGACAAATGATATGGTTGCTATATTCTCTACAGGTAAAGCAAAAAATTCAAAAATATATAATGTATTAGATCCCAAGCTTCAGGATTTTGAAAAAGCTTTACATAAATTATGTTTGAATCTTGCTAAGCAAATTGTTGTAGATGGAGAGGGTGCAAAAAAATTTATTACAATTAAAGTAATCGGTGGTAGATCAGCATCGATGGCAAAGAATATTGGCTTTTCAGTAGCGAACTCTCCTTTATTTAAAACTGCAATCGGAGGAGAAGATCCAAACTGGGGAAGAATTGCTATGGCGGTTGGAAAATCTGGTGAAAATATTGTTGCAAATAAAATGCAGATTACCATAGGAAATCACTTAGTTGCTGAACAAGGAAAAGTATCAAAAAATTATAACGAAAAAGATCTAAAAGAATATATGAAATGGGATTCAATCGATGTTGAAGTTAATTTAAATCTTGGTAATGCGTCCCACACCGTTTACACTTGTGATTTTACTAATGACTATATTGATATAAATGCAGATTATAGAAATTAATATGTATTTTTTAAATAAGAATAAATAAAATAATTATCAATGATAAAATATAATTTGACTTGCAAATGTGGAGAAATGTTTGAAAGCTGGTTCCTAAGCTCTTCGGAGTTTGATTCTCTATATAAAAAAAAACTTATAAAATGTATTTATTGTGATTCTTCTTCTGTTAAAAAATCAATTATGACTCCTAATTTATCTTCTAAATCAAATAAAATAACAAAAAAAAATAGTTTGGAAAAAAATGTTAAAAAGCAACTTATAGAATTTAGAAAATATATAGAAAAAAATTGTAAAAATGTTGGAGATAATTTCAGTAGAGAAGCTAGGAGTATACATTATGATAAAAAAACATCCAAAGGAATATATGGAAGGGCCACTCCAGAAGAAACTTCTGAGCTTCTTGAAGAAGGAATCGAAGTCACAACTATACCGTGGGTAGATAAGTCAGAGAATTAATTTTTTAAAAAGGTTGAAATATAATTTACTGATGTATCGCTGCTTACTTTCCAGCTATTTGAAAAAATATCAAATTTCATACCAATTACTTCATTAGCTGTGAAATTGTTATCGGTCATTATTTTCTCTAAATTTTGAGGTGTTAAGAATTTGTTCCAATCATGTGTTCCTATAGGCAGCCATTTTAAAATATATTCAGCTCCAACGATTCCAAATAAGAAGGATTTTAAATTTTTATTTATAGTAGCTACGAACATAATTCCATCCTTTTTAATCAATCGAGAAGAAGTTTGGATAAATTGATTTACATTTGAAACATGTTCAATAACTTCCATATTTAAAATTACATCAAATTTTTTTTTTATATTTAAATTTTCAGGGGGACAATGTATATATTTTATATCTAAATTCATTTTTTTAGCGTGTAATTTTGCAACCTTAATGTTGATGTTTGAAGCATCAATACCTGTTATATTTGCCCCAAGCTTACTAAGTGGTTCACATAAAAGTCCACCGCCACACCCAATGTCCAAAACTTTTAGCCCTCTTAATGGTTTTGAACTTTTCGGACTAAGTTTAAAGTATGAAGTTAACTTTTCTTTAATAAATTTAATTCTAGCAGGATTAAAATGGTGCAAAGGCTTAAATTTGCCTTTTGGATTCCACCAATCATTGGCTAATTGTGAAAATTTTTCTATTTCTTTTTTATTTACTGTAGTCAATGTAATAATTGTCTAGATATGCTTGTACATTTTTATAATTAAGAGTATTTATTATTAAAAATTATATAAAGTAAACAAGATATTTTATCATGAAGAGACTAGTTCTTAAGTTTGGCGGTACATCTGTTGGAACTATAGAAAAAATTAAAAAAGTAGCTAATATTGTTAAAAAAAGATTTAGCGAAGGTCACCAAATTATTGTTGTTGTTTCAGCAATGTCAGGTGTGACTGATGACTTAAAAAGTAAGTCGGATTCAATTAGCCCCAATTTTGATAATAAAGAGCTGGATGTGCTGCTATCATCCGGTGAGCAAATTTCTTGCTCTCTTTTAGCTGGAGCAATTATAGATTTAGGAATCAATGCAAGATCATGGATGGGCTGGCAAATACCAATTGTAACAAATGTTAATTACACTTCGTCGACAATAATGAATATTAAAACTGATGAAGTGGTAAATTTTCTTAAAGGAGGAGTGGCAGTTGTTGCGGGTTTTCAAGGAATTTCTATTGAGAAAAGAATTACTACTTTGGGTCGCGGAGGTTCAGATTTGTCAGCTGTGGCAATTGCAAAATTTTTTAAAGCTGACTCCTGCGAAATTTATACAGATGTAGAGGGAGTTCTTACTACCGATCCATTTATGAATAAAAAAGCAAAAAAAATTGACAAAATATCTTACGAGGAAATGTTAGAGATGGCTTCTTTGGGAGCAAAAGTTATGCAACCAAGTGCGGTTCAAACTGCAATGATTGATGATATTCCGATTAATGTAAGATCAACATTTTCAGAAAAACCAGGAACAAAAATAATTTCAGAAGGAGAGACCGATTATAAAAAAGTAGTAACAGGAATAGCTTATTCTAAAAATAATGCTAAAGTTTCTATAGTTGGTGTTACAGACAAACCTGGTGTAGCAGCAGATGTGTTTGAGCCCTTAGGAAAAAATAATATTAATATTGATATGGTGATTCAAAATACTTCTTTAGACGGAAAGAACGCAAATATTACTTTTACTATTAAACGTGCTGATTTAAAAAAAACTTTGAATTTACTTGAGAAAAATAAACAAAAATTGAATTATAATAAAGTAACGCAAGATGATAAACTTGCTAAAATATCAATTATTGGTGCAGGTATGATTGCTAATCCTGGAGTAACACATAAAATGTTCAGATCTTTAGCTAGTGAAAAAATAAATATTTTAGCAATTTCAACTTCGGAAATAAAAATTTCAGTTTTAATTCGCGAAGACTTAACACAGAAAGCAGTTAAAGTTTTGCACAAAACATTCAAACTTGATTAATAAGATATAAGTTGATGAACATTAGACCATTTAGAAATATTATAAGAAGAAAAACTAAAAAGATTAAAGTTGGCAAAGTTGAAGTTGGCGGCAATTCACCAATATCAGTTCAATCTATGACCAATACTTTAACTACTGATGTGAGCGCCACAATCAAACAAATTAATGAGCTTGATGAAGCTGGAGTTGACATCGTAAGGGTATCTTGTCCAAATCAAGATTCCTCGTTAGCACTTAAAAATATTTTAAAAAATGTAAATGTTCCTATAGTTGCTGATATACATTTTCATTATAAGCTCGCAATCGAAGCAGCAAACTCCGGAGCAAATTGTTTAAGGATAAATCCTGGTAATATTGGTTCAAGAAAAAAAATTCAAGAAGTTCTTAAGGCAGCTAAAGATAATAATTGTTCAATAAGGATAGGGATTAATGCCGGATCACTTGAAAAATCATTACTAGAAAAATATAAAGAACCATGTCCAGAAGCATTAGTTGAAAGTGCGATTAAAAATATTAAATTTCTGGAAGATGAAGATTTTTTTAATTTTAAGGTTAGCGTTAAATCATCAGATGTTTTTTTATCAACTAAAGCTTACAGATCACTTTCAAAAATATGTGACTATCCTCTTCATTTAGGTATTACCGAGGCAGGAAGTTTAACTTCTGGAAGCATTAAATCCTCAATTGGACTGGGAATGTTACTAATGGAAGGTATAGGAGATACAATAAGAGTTTCATTATCAGCAAATCCAGTAGAAGAAGTAAAAGTTGGTTATGAAATTTTAAAATCCTTAAATTTAAGACACAGGGGAGTAAATATTATTTCTTGCCCCTCATGTGCTCGACAAGGTTTTCCAGTTATTGATACTGTTAAAATTTTAGAAGAAAAACTTTCTCACATAAAAGAACCAATTACACTTTCAATAATTGGATGTGTAGTTAATGGTCCAGGAGAAGCAGCACAAACACAAATAGGATTAACTGGTGGAGGAAAAGATGATCATATGATACATCTTTCAGGTTTGCCTCATCACAAGGTGGCAAGTAATAAAATAATTGAAGAAGTTGTTAGTTTGGTAGAAAGCAAATCAAAAGAACTACAAAAAAATTAAATTATAATAAATGATTCCCTTAGCAAAAGTAAAATTAATTATTGATACATACGAAACATTAGAAAAAGAACTTGCTTCGGGCAATATAGACAAAAAAGATTTTGTTAAAAAATCTAAAGAATATTCAAGTATAGGAGAGGTAATCGACCAAGCAAAAGGTTATTTGAGTTTTGAGAAGGAAAAGACAGAGTTAGAAAAAATTATTGAGGATAAAAAAAGTGATAAAGAAATGGTTCAATTGGCAAAAAAAGAACTTGATGAATTAATAGAAAAAAACAAAACTTATGAAAAAATTTTGAAAATATATCTTTTGCCCAAAGATGAAGCAGATTCAAAAAATGCAATACTAGAGATTAGGGCCGGAACTGGTGGCGATGAAGCAGGCTTGTTTGTGGGCGATCTTTATAAAATGTATGAAAGAGTTTGTTTAAGCAACAGATGGCTACTTGAAATAATTAGCATATCAAAAAGCAACGCGGGTGGATTTAAGGAAGTAATTTTATTAATAAAAGGAAATAATATTTATTCATTTTTAAAATATGAAAGTGGAGTCCATCGTGTTCAGAGAGTACCAAAGACAGAAACGCAAGGCCGCGTGCATACATCGGCAGCTACAGTAGCTGTATTACCCGAAGCAGAAGAAGTTGATATAAAAATACAGGAAAAAGATTTAAGGATAGATGTTTATAGAAGCACTGGAAGCGGAGGTCAGTCTGTAAATACTACAGATTCGGCAGTTAGAATTACTCATCTTCCGACAGGAATTGTGGTTACCAATCAAGATGAAAAATCCCAGCACAAAAATCGTGCAAAGGGCATGAAAATTTTAAGATCAAGAGTTTATGAAGCAGAAAGAGAAAAAAAAGATAAAGAACGTTCAAAAGAAAGAAAAAATCAAATAGGAACTGGTGATAGATCTGAAAGAATTAGAACTTATAATTTTCCCCAAGGCAGAGTCACTGATCATAGAATAAATATGACACTACATAAGTTAGAAGAATTTCTGAGTGGAGATGCTTTTGAGGAATTAAATCAAAGTTTAAGGCTTCAAGATCAAGAAATAAAATTAGCTAATTTAAAGCAATAATATGATTTCAGAAAAAATAATTGAAAAAGCATCGAAAATTTTAAAAAATAACAACATTCAATCACACGAACTGGATGCTCAATTAATTCTTTCAAATATTATGAATGTAAAGAGAGAACATTTAATTATAAATAATAAAGCTCATATTTCGAAAAAGATTAAAAAGCAATATGATATTGCAATTGATCGAAGAATTAAAAAAGAGCCAGTCGCTTATATTATTGGAAAAAAGGAATTTTGGAGTGAGAATTTTGAAGTTAACCAATCAACACTTGTTCCACGTCCTGAAACTGAACTTTTGATTTATAAGGTGATTGATTATTTTAAAGGTAAAAAAATACATATTTTAGATATCGGTACGGGTTCAGGATGTATTTTGCTTTCAATACTAAAAGAATTAAATGACTCTAGGGGAACTGGTATTGATATTTCGTTAAAAGCCATTGAAATGGCTAAAATAAATTCTAAAAATTTTAATTTACTTAATCGTGCAAAATTCAGAGTATTTGATATTAATAAATATAATATTGGAAAGTATGATCTGATAGTTTCTAACCCTCCATACATTCCATCAGCAGATATTAAAAATTTAAGTAAGGATATTAGAAACTACGAACCTTTAGTCGCTTTGAATGGGGGAACAGATGGTCTTGACCTAATTAAAAAAGTTATTTATAAATCAAACCATCTCTTAAAAAGAGAAGGTCTTCTAGCGTTAGAAATTGGAAATGGTCAATACCGAGAAGTTTTTAATATATTGAAACACCAAGGATACAGAGAAATAAACAAAGAATATGACTGTAATCAGAATGTACGTTGCATAATAAGCACAAAAGTGAAGTATTTTTAAATTTAAAAAATAATTATTTTGACAAATAGAATCATTAATGAATAAAATTAACAAAATCTTATATAATAAGATGTTTCAATAAAATATATGTTTCAGCGCAAATCAAGAAGATTTAGACGTCGTTCAAATGGAAGAGGTTCACATTCTCATTCTAATGGACAGCCGCCTCGGTTGAGACCAAACTTGTTTATACACAATCAGCCAAGAAATAATTTTAGAACTACACAAAACCCAGAAAAGTTATTTGAAAAATATAATGCATTAGCTAAAGAAGCTATGTCTTCAGGAGATAAAACTTCATGCGAAAACTATCTTCAGCATGCAGATCATTTTGCAAGAATTATTGAAGACAGAAATAAAAATCAAAATAAATCAAATACTATCAATAAGCCTTTAGTTGAAAGTAAATCTTCAAAAGAATTTGAAAATAAAGAAATACCGTCAGAAAATTCTGTTGAGACCAAAGAATAATTTTTTTAATTTTTAATATTTTTTTCTATATATTCAGCAATTAATACATCAGTTTTAATTCTGTGTATTTCAAAATTTTTTCTTTCTTCATCTTTTAATATTTTTCCCGAAGGCAATTTTAATGTTTGTGAATTTACTTTTTTTCCATTAACTATAACTTCATAATGTAAGTGAGGGCCTGTAGACATTCCAGTAGATCCAACATACCCGATTATTTGACCTTGTCGAACTTTTTTTCCGACTTTCATTCCTTTAGCAAAACTTTTCATATGTGCATAAACAGTTTCATAAGTAGAATTATGTTTTATTTTTATACAATTTCCTCCACCTCCACACCATTTAGCCCGCGTGATGGTTCCCGAACCTGAAGCCATGATAGGTGTTCCTTCTTTAGCGGCAAAATCTGTTCCTTTATGCATTTTATTAAATCCAAGTATCGGATGTTTTCTCATCCCGAAAGGAGAGGACAGTCTTGCTCCATTAATAGGAGTTTTCATTAAGGCCTTTTCAACACTTTTTCCGTTTTCATCAAAATATCCATACTCCTTATCATCACCAAATTTATAAAGTATTATTTCTCTGCCATTAACACTCATATGTGCATAAAGTATAGATCCACTTTTTATAAATTCTCCGCTTTCATCAAAATATTTTTCGTAAAAAATTTTAAAATAATCATTTTTCCTTATGTCTCTTTGGAAATCAATTTCAAACCCAAAGATTCTAGCAAACTCTATAATAGTATCAGGATTGATTTTTACTTCTAATGCAGCAGAATAAAGATTGTTTTTAATTATATTTTCAGCTAGGGATTTTTTCTTATACAATTTAGTTATAATTTTTTTTGATATAATTTTATTTTCAGAATCTTTAGAAATTTCTATAATTGTGCTTTTGTTAATTGGAACAGAGAACTTTTGAAGAGAATTTTTGGGTGTATCAGCTTTTTTTTCAATAATAATATCTATCTTATTGCCCGCTAAAAGTTGACCAGGGTTACCATATTTTTTGTATTTATTAATTGCTTCTTGAATTTCAATATCTTGTACTTTATATTTTTTCAAAATCTTTTGGATAGTATCACCTCTTTTTATTTCATAATTTATATTGATAAATGGTGATTTAATTTGATCTAATAAAAACTCTTTAAATAATTTAATATCAGAAACATCATAAACGTTTTCGGCTTTTGTTTTTACATTGCTGTCGTTTTTGTAGACAACCGCGAGTAGAAGAAAGAAGGTTATAATAAAGCCAAATATTATAAAATTCTTACTTTTAGACCAGCTCCTTTTAAGCATCATGTACATAATGATTTTTGATTTTCTTTATGTTTAATAACATTATAATTTGCAAATATTATAAGTAAAATACTTAAAAAACTTGGTCAAAAGAGCCTAGTTTATGTGTATTTCTAAGCAATATTCGCCTTGATTTATTCACTAATTAGCTTATAACCAGCGGTCCAACCCCCAAAAAAGCTTAATTTTATTAGCTGACTTGTGGTGTTGTTTATAAAATGTACTGGACGAGTGCAAGACCTATTTTTGGTCAAGGTGCGTTTTGAGCTTTTTTAAATTGTAAAATTGAAGAAGAGAAGTGTGGACGGTTAGGTTACCAAAAAATTTGTCGTACACACTTCAACGAAAATATAAATAATTTTTTTTATTTATATGAAGCTAGTGTGCGCCGTTATTAAACTTGAGAGTTTGATCATGGCTCAGAACGTACGCTGGCGGCACGCCTAACACATGCAAGTCGAACGCAGTAGCAATACTGAGTGGCGAACGGGTGAGTATAATGTGGGTATCTGCCTTTTGGTATGGAATAACACGGGGAAACTTGTGCTAATACCGTATAAGCCTTTACAGGGAAAGTTTTAACGCCAAAAGATGAGCCCGCACTTGATTAGCTAGTTGGTAAGGTAATAGCTTACCAAGGCTACGATCAATAGCTGATCTGAGAGGATGATCAGCCACATTGGGACTGAGACACGGCCCAAACTCCTACGGGGGGCAGCAGTGGGGAATCTTGCACAATGGGGGAAACCCTGATGCAGCGATGCCGCGTGAGTGAAGAAGGCCTTTGGGTTGTAAAGCTCTTTCGTCGGGGAAGAAAATGACTGTACCCGAATAAGAAGGTCCGGCTAACTTCGTGCCAGCAGCCGCGGTAATACGAAGGGACCTAGCGTAGTTCGGAATTACTGGGCTTAAAGAGTTCGTAGGTGGTTAAGAAAGTTGGTGGTGAAATCCCAAGGCTCAACCTTGGAACTGCCACCAAAACTTTTTGACTAGAGTATGATAGAGGTAAGTGGAATTTCTAGTGTAGAGGTGAAATTCGTAGATATTAGAAAGAACACCAATTGCGAAGGCAACTTTCTGGATCATTACTGACACTGAGGAGCGAAAGCATGGGTAGCGAAGAGGATTAGATACCCTCGTAGTCCATGCTGTAAACGATGTGTGCTAGACGTTGGAAACTTAGTTTTCAGTGTCGCAGCAAAAGCATTAAGCACACCGCCTGGGGAGTACGACCGCAAGGTTAAAACTCAAATGAATTGACGGGGACCCGCACAAGCAGTGGAGCATGTGGTTTAATTCGAAGATACGCGCAGAACCTTACCAACACTTGACATGTTCGTCGCGAACCTAAGAGATTAGGTTCTTCATTTAGTTGGACGAAACACAGGTGCTGCATGGCTGTCGTCAGCTCGTGTCGTGAGATGTTGGGTTAAGTCCCGCAACGAGCGCAACCCTTACTTTTAGTTGCCACCATTTAGTTGAGCACTCTAAAAGAACTGCCAGTGATAAGCTGGAGGAAGGCGGGGATGACGTCAAGTCCTCATGGCCCTTACGTGTTGGGCTACACACGTGCTACAATGGCACTTACAATGAGATGCAAAGAGGCGACTCCTAGCCAATCTCTAAAATGTGCCTCAGTTCGGATTGTACTCTGCAACTCGAGTACATGAAGCTGGAATTGCTAGTAATCGCGGATCAGCGCGCCGCGGTGAATACGTTCCCGGGTCTTGTACACACCGCCCGTCACACCATGGAAGTTGGTTACACCTGAAGGCAAAACGTAAAACTTTTGACTACGGTACGATCAGCGACTGGGGTGAAGTCGTAACAAGGTAGCCGTAGGGGAACCTGCGGCTGGATCACCTCCTTTCTAAGGAAATCGCAAATAGTTTATTTTCGATTTAAAAAAAAACGGTTAATGTGACCGTCCTCATTTCTCTTCTTTTTAATGTCTCTGAGTATATGTAAGTAAGGGGCCGGTAGCTCAGGTGGTTAGAGCGCACCCCTGATAAGGGTGAGGTCGGAAGTTCGAGTCTTCCTCGGCCCACCAATATTACGGGGGATTAGCTCAGCTGGGAGAGCGCCTGATTTGCATTCAGGAGGTCAGCGGTTCGATCCCGCTATCCTCCACCAAAAAAAATTGAGACATTTAGCTTTTTTAAATTGTGAATAATAATATTAATATCAATATCTATATCCGATTGTTTTCAGGTATTTATTTGAAAACAATCAAACAAAAATTTAATTTATTACAGAAGAATTTTTTTCTGTGCATAAATCAAGCGTTTAAGGGCGATTGGCGGATGCCTTGGCACTGTAAGACGATGAAGGACGTGGTATACTGCGATAAGTTTCGGGGAGCTGTATGCAGGCTTTGATCCGAAAATTTCCGAATGGGGAAACCCAGCACTTCGTGTGCTACTTTATACTGAATTCATAGGTATAAAGAGTGAACCTGGAGAACTGAAACATCTAAGTAACCAGAGGAAAAGAAATCAAACGAGACTCCGTGAGTAGTGGCGAGCGAAAGCGGATTAGGCCAGCAACTTAGTTTAGATAATTTGAATAGTTTGGAAAAACTAACCACAGAGGGTGATAGTCCCGTAAAAGTAAAGCTAATTCTAAGTTCACGAGTAAAGCGGGACACGCGAAATCCTGCTCGAATTTTGGGGGACCACCCTCTAAGCCTAAGTACTCTACAGTGACCGATAGTGAACAAGTACCGTGAGGGAAAGGTGAAAAGAACCCCTATTAGGGGAGTGAAATAGAACCTGAAACCGATTGCCTACAAACAGTCGAAGCTCTTTTTAGAGTGACGGCGTACCTTTTGTATAATGGGTCAGTGACTTAATTTGTACAGCAAGCTTAAGCCGATTAGGTGGAGGCGCAGCGAAAGCGAGTCTTAATAGGGCGTTTAGTTGTATGAATTAGACCCGAAAACGAATGAGCTTACCATGAGCAGGTTGAAAGTAGGGTAACACTTACTGGAGGACCGAACCAGTTGACGTTGAAAAGTCTTTGGATGACTTGTGGTAAGGGGTGAAAGGCCAACCAAATTCGTAGATAGCTGGTTTTCCGCGAAAACTATTTAGGTAGTGCGATGAATAAACATACGTTTGGAGGTAGAGCACTAAACGGGCTAGGGGGGAGAAATCCCTACCAAACCTGATAAAACTCCGAATGCCAAATGTATTTCCTCATCAGACAGACTGTGGGTGCTAAGATCCATGGTCGAGAGGGGAACAGCCCAGATCACCAGATAAGGTCCCTAAATCATGATTAAGTGTGAAAGGATGTGGAGATTCCTTAACAGCCGGGAGGTTGGCTTAGAAGCAGCCATCCTTTAAAGATAGCGTAACAGCTCACCGGTCTAATAGAGTTTCTGCGCCTAAGATGTAACGGGGCTCAAATCATGTACCGAATCTGTGGGTGTATAAAATTTTCGAATTTTATACGCGGTAGCGGAACGTTCTGTAAGCCTGCGAAGGGATACCCGCGAGGGATCCTGGAGGTATCAGAAGTGCGAATGCTGACATAAGTAACGATTAACAGAGTGAAAAACTCTGTCGCCGAAAATCCAAGGGTTCCTGCGCAAGGTTAATCCGCGCAGGGTTAGTCGGCCCCTAAGACGAGGGCGAAAGCCGTAGTCGATGGGAACTAGGTTAATATTCCTAGACCAGATGGTAGTGACGGATTTTGTAAATTGTTAACTCTTAATGGATTGAGTTAGCTGTGAAAAAGTCCCAGGAAATAGCTCCATCATTAGACCGTACCCTAAACCGACACAGGTGGATTAATAGAGTATATTTAGGCGCTTGAGAGAATGATGTTGAAGGAACTCGGCAAAATGCCTCTGTAACTTCGGAAGAAAGAGGGCCTGTTTTTGGGCAACCAATTATAGGCGACACAAGCCAGGGAGAAGCGACTGTTTATCAAAAACACAGGACTCTGCTAACACGTAAGTGGATGTATAGGGTCTGACGCCTGCCCGGTGCTGGAAGGTCAATGCGGTGAGTGCAAGCTCATTTCTGAAGCCCCAGTGAACGGCGGCCGTAACTATAACGGTCCTAAGGTAGCGAAATTCCTTGTCGGGTAAGTTCCGACCTGCATGAATGGCGTAACGATTTCTCCGCTGTCTCCAACATCAACTCAGTGAAATTGAATTCTCCGTGAAGATGCGGAGTTCGCGTGGTTAGACGGAAAGACCCCGTGCACCTTTACTGCAACTTTACATTGGTATTAGAAATGACATGTTTAGCATAGGAGGGAGACTTTGATGTGATGGCGTCAGCTGTCGCGGAGTCACCAGTGAAATACCTCTCTTGTTATTTTTGATATCTAACTGTCAACCGTTATCCGGTGACAAGACATTGTATGGTGGGTAGTTTGACTGGGGCGGTCGCCTCCCAAAAAGTAACGGAGGCGTGCGACGGTAGGCTCAGGACGGTCAGAAATCGTTCGTGGAGTGCAATGGCATAAGCCTGCCTGACTGTAAGACTGACAAGTCGAGCAGAGTCGAAAGACGGTCATAGTGATCCGGTGGTTCTGTGTGGAAGGGCCATCGCTCAACGGATAAAAGGTACGCCGGGGATAACAGGCTGATACCCACCAAGAGTTCATATCGACGTGGGTGTTTGGCACCTCGATGTCGGCTCATCACATCCTGGGGCTGGAGCAGGTCCCAAGGGTTTGGCTGTTCGCCAATTAAAGTGGTACGTGAGCTGGGTTCAGAACGTCGTGAGACAGTTCGGTCCCTATCTGCCATGCGTGTAGAAGAATTGAGAGGATTTGCCCCTAGTACGAGAGGACCGGGGTGAACATACCACTGGTGGACCGGTTGTAGCACCAGCTGCAGTGCCGGGTAGCTAAGTATGGACGAGATAACCGCTGAAAGCATCTAAGTGGGAAACTCACCTCAAAACTAGTTCTTCCCATAGAGCCGTGGTAGACCACCACGTTGATAGGCTGGGTGTGGAAGCGTGGCGACACGTGTAGCTGACCAGTACTAATAGCTCAATTGGCTTGATTTATGCACTGAAAAAAATTTTCATATTTTATTCAAAAATAAACAGATATATTTTTCAGCAGTAAAAAATAATAAAATTAACAGTCAAATAATATTTTGAAAAAAAAATTAATCTTCGCAGAAATTGGTTTGAATCACCTAGGTTCAAAAATTTATGCAAAAAAATATTTAAAATCATTACTTAAGACAAACATTGATGGACTTACTTTCCAAATAAAGAAAAGTGATTTTTATAATGACCTTCAAGATTCTTACTATAAGAAAAACAAAAAATTTTACAAAAATTACAGAGAAAAAAAATTTTATATTAATTTATTTAGAAAAAAATTTTTTAAAAATCTAAATTTAGAAGATAATTTTTATAAATTTGCTTACAGTGAGTGCAAAAAGAGTAAAAAATTATTGGGTTTTGCAATAGCAGACGTCAACAAGATTAATTTTCTTAATAAATGTAAAGTTGATTTTATAAAAATATTAAGTGATGATTTTGATAATATTGATTTAATTAAAAAAGCTCTAAAATCTCACGCTAGATTTATACTAATATCTACGGGTTTTAGCAGTATAAGAAAAATTAAGAAATTATTAAATAAAATTAAATCTGATAATAAGGTAATATTAATTCACACAAGATTTGCAAACAGCATCAAAGAAAACGACTTACAAAAAATTGATTTTTTAAGAAGTAAATTTAAAGTCAAGGTAGGGTTTGGTAATCATTCAAACAATTTAAATACCATTAAATTAAGCGTAAAATACAATCCTGATGTTATCTTATTTTATGTTAGGGGTAAGAAAAATGTTAGTCATCCCGACCATAAACATGCAGTGCCACTGAACAAGGTTGATAATTTATGCAAATATTTAAAAAAAAATTAATTTAATTTTTTTATAACATTGTATTTAAAAGGATGAATTTCTTTTAAATTATCATTTTTTATGGTACCAATTAAAGAACAAAAAATACTTTAATAAAAATAATTATGAGTAAAAAAATAAAAGTTTTATTTGTTTATCCTAATGAAAGGCAAATGAGTACTGTGCCTCCAGCAATTGCTCTTTTATCACAACTCTTAAAAAATAATGGTCATGCTACTGATATTTTTGATACAACTTTTTATGAATTTAAGGATGATATTGCCATTGGAGATGTTGACAAGGGAGCCGAAGCGTCTTTACAAAATAGACCCATAGCAGATGTAGATGATGATGATTTGCATTTTAAAAAAATCACAACAGATCCTGCTGACGACTTAAGAAAAAAAATCATTGAATTTCGACCAGATCTTCTAGCAGTATCATGTTCCGAAACTACTTTTTTACGTGGGTTAAGACTTATATCTAAAACAAAAGATCTAAAAGTAAAAAATATATTTGGTGGAGTTTTTCCAACATTTGGTCCGCACCTAGTAATGAATTTTGAGGATGTTGATATGTTGTGTGTGGGAGAAGGAGAAAATGCTTTATTAGATCTTGCAGATAAGTTGGGCAAAGGTGAAGATTATTCCAATGTTACAAATCTATGGGTTAGAAAAAAAGATGGAATTATAAAAAAAAATCCAATGACAAAACCAGTTGATATTAACCAGTTACCAGCAATAACCGATATAGGTATTTTTGGGGAAAAACGTTTTTATCGTCCGATGGGCGGAAAAATTAGAAGATTACTACCTGTAGAAACTCATCGAGGGTGCCCTTACACTTGTACTTTTTGCAATTCCCCTTCTCAGAATAGAATATATGCAAGCCGTGGAAATTTTTTTAGAAAAAAAAGCATGAAACTTATTAAAGAAGAAATAGAAAACCACATTAAAAAGTGGAAAGTTGAATATATATACTTCTGGGCGGATACATTTTTAGCATGGTCACCTAGAGAATTCGATGAGTTTTGCGAAATGTATAAAGACATAAAATTACCATTTTGGTGTCAAACCAGAATAGAAACTATTAGTGAAGAGAAATTTAAAAAATTAAAAGAAGTAGGTTTGCATCGTGTTACTTTTGGAATGGAGCACGGGAATGAAAAATTTAGAAGAGAAGTTGTTAAGAGACCATATTCAAATAAACTAGCTATAGAGCTTATGAAGATACCTACCGAGCTCGATATAACATTTTCTGTAAATAATATTATAGGTTTTCCTGGCGAAACACGTGAATTAGCTTTTGATACAATTGAACTTAATCGACACTTTAAATCTGATGATACTAGTTGTTCGGTTTTAATTCCTTTTCATGGAACAGAGATAAGAAAGATGGCGGAGGAACAAAATTTAATTAAAAAAGATCAAATTTTGACAATAGCAAATACAGATGAAGCTGGAGTATTAGACATGCCTCAATGGCCCAAGAAAGAGGTTGCGAAACTGAGAAATACATTTTCAATGTATGTAAAATTTCCTAAAGATAGATGGCCTGAAATTAAAAAAGCCGAAGATGACCCAGAAGTGCACGCAAGGTTGAGAGAAGAATTTATAGACACCTACTGGTCTCATAGAGATGATGATTTAAGAGAAGCTGTAAAGGGACTATTTTAAATTAAATTCCATAACTATATTTAGTGGTAATAGAATATTAATAACTAAATCGGATATATCCCAATTTAATTAATAAATCTTGCTTTACTGTTCAAAAGTTGAACTGTATATTGTTCAAATGTTGAACATGGCAGACATTTCCAAAAAACCAGAGGTGTATGGTAGTACGATAATATCTACTGGGGACAATCAAAGCAGTGTTTTAATTTCTAAAGACGGTGAAAAAAAAATAGTATGCTTGAAACATATGGAGGATTTTTTTAAATCTCACGGTTTTATTTCACTTGATAAACATCGAATAAGTTTTTTTTATAAATTTTTAAATAATAAAATTATAAGAAAAATAAAAATCCTTATCGAGTTAATTATAAAATCAAAATTTTATTTCAAAAATCTTGAACATAAGAAAATTGTGATATTTGATTCTGAAACTACAGAAGATATAGAGAAAATTTTACCCCAAAAAGGCTATACAATTATTTCAAACAGATTATATAGAATGAAAGAAATATATTTATCAAAAAAGGTAATATTCTATATATTAAAAAATTTTTTCAAACGCAGTTTAAAACAAAACTACCTTGTAGGAATGCTGAAAGAAATTCAACCTAAAGTTGTTATAACTCATATTTCACATTCTGCAGATTTTCATATTGTTTCAAAAATATTAAATGATGAAATGCAATTTATCGCAATACAGAGCGGAAGTTCAAATGAGTTTTCGTTCATGCCAGAGGAAAGTATTAGAAAATTTTTTGTACCTAAGCTTATGTGTTTTAGTGAGTTTGACAAATTATTTTATGAAAAAAATAAAATAAATGTTCAAAGTTTAGAAGTTGTGGGATCACTAAGATCTGCTCTTAGTTACGAATATGTAAAATCACAAAAAATAAAAATAAATCCAAATAAATATGATATTTGTTTAGTGTCTGAGCCTCACTCTATACTTAATGGTGATTATTTTCAGGTAAAGAACATGGCTGAATGTTCTGCGTTAGTAGCTGAGTTTACTTATAAGTTATGTAAAAAACACAATTTAAATCTTATTTTTACTGGAGAAGGTCAAATAGGCGAAAGAGGAGCTTTAAACGAAATTAATTTTTATAAACATTATCTAAAAAATTATGATTTTAAAATTTATCAGTCCACTAATAGATCTAAAGAATTTCCATCCTATGTAAACATTATGCAAAGTAAGCTTACAATAGGTTTTATTTCTACCATCTTAAGGGAAGCAATTTCTTTTGAAAAAAAAATTTTATCTTGTAATTTTACTGGACACCCAGACGTTGCTTTTCCTGCAATGGGTTCTGATTTTCCAAATGATTGTATATGCGTTTTTAATAACCCTTCCTATGAACTTTTTGAAGAGAAGGTTTTAAAAATATTATCAATGTCCGATGAAAAATATTTTAGTGAGCTGGGAGAAAAAAAATTTTCTATAATGTTACCAACAGTCAACACAGCAAATATTATGAGAAATAAAATTAAAAACTATTTAAATATGAATTAATATGAAACATAATCAAGATTATCTTAATTTATTAAGAAAAATAAAAAATAAACCCGAGTCTTCACAAAGAGAGCTTGCAGAAGAACTTGGTTTTAGTTTAGGAAAACTGAATTATTGTTTAAAGGCCCTAAAAAATAAAGGGTTAATTAAAATCAGCAATTTTAAAAAAAATCCTTCAAAAATAAACTATATCTATGTTCTTACACCCAAAGGTATTGCTGAAAAAACAAAGTTAACAATTAATTTTATGAAAAGAAAAATGCAAGAATTTGATGAGCTAAAAAAGGAGTTAAAAAGATAAAGCTATGTGGGCAGTTGCAAAGATTAAAAAATCTGAGTTTGAAATGTTTAAAAGAGAATTGATTAATAAAGCAGGGGCAGATATTAAATTTTATTGTCCAAAGATAGAATATCACCGTTATTTTAAAAATAAGGTAAAAAGACTAGAAAAATTTGCGCTTGAAAACTACATATTTTGTTATCATGAGAATTTTAATAAGTCTATCTTTCTTAATAAATTAAGGTTTATAAAAGGTCTTGAATATTTTTTAGATGGGCACTATCAAAATCAAAGCGAGATAGTCAATTTTATAAAATACTGCAAAGGAGCCGAAAATAAAAAAGGTTATTTAACTCAGGCTTTTTTTAAAGCTATAATTACAAAAAAAGCAAAATTTATATCAGGCCCACTTACAAATATGTTTTTCGAAATTATTGAAAAACAAAAAAATAAGTTAAAAATATTAGTGGGAAGTGTAGTTACGACGGTATCTGATAATAATAATTATCTATATCGTCCAGTATAAAGTAGAAAACAAACAAATGTCATTTAAGGACTTTAAAAACATTAAAAGTCAAAGTGCGGAGCAATGCCTAAAATAAACATTAAAAGAAAAAAACCTTATTTAATTGCTGAGATTGGTATAAATCATAATGGATCAATTACTCTGGCTAAGAAACTTATAGACCTTGCTAAAAAATACAATTTTAATGCAGTGAAGTTTCAGAAAAGGGATCTAGATATATGTATTCCCGAAAATCAAAAAAACGTAATAAGAAATACTCCATGGGGAGAAATGACATATTTAAACTACAAGAAGAAAATAGAATTTGGTGAAAAAGAATTTAAAATTATAAGTCAGTATTGTAAAAAAATAAAAATGGATTGGTTTTGTTCTCCATGGGATGTGAATAGTTTAAAATTTTTAAAAAAATTTAATACAAAATATAACAAAGTTGCCTCAGCTATGCTTACAAATTGGGAACTTGTAGAACTTATTGCTAAAGAAAAAAAATTAACTTTCATTTCAACCGGCATGAGTGAAATGAAAGATATTAAAAAAGCTATAAAAATATTTAAAAGGAATAAATGTGATTTTGTATTAATGCACTGTGTGTCAACTTATCCATGTCCAGAAGAAGAATTAAATTTAAATTTAATTAGAACTTTAAAGCAAAAATTTAAATGTAAAATAGGCTACAGCGGGCACGAGTCATCAGTATCACCTTCAATTGCCGCCTGGTTTCTAGGAGCAAATTATATAGAGAGACATATCACCTTAGATAGAAGCATGTTTGGCACAGATCAAGCAGCATCCTTATCTGAACCAGGTATTAGAAATTTAACATTAACATTATCCAAATTTCCAGCGATTTTTGGAAACGGAAAAAAAACTATATCTAAAGGTGAAAAAAATTTATTAAAAAAATTTAAATACTGGAAAAATTAAAATAATTTTTAAGTAATGAGATTTATTGCAGTTGTCCCAGCAAGATCAGGCTCGACCTCATTAAAAGGTAAAAACATGTTTATCATAAACAGAACACCTTTGATTGAGTATACGTTTAAGCAATTAAAAAAAACCTTTTTAAAACAAAAATATTTGTTGAGCGATGATATTAAGGTCAGAAAATTAGCAAAAAAATATAATTTGTTTACAGAATATTTGAGACCAAAAAAAGTATCTAAAAGCACAACATCACTACCTGATACTCTGCAACATTTTCACCAATGGACCGTAAACAAAAAAATCAAATATGATTATATGGTAATTTTGCAACCTACATCCCCTTTAAGAAGTTATAGAGATATAAATCAAGCAATAAAAATTGTAAAAAAGAAAAAATATAGAAGCTTATTTAGCATTTCAGAGTCCTTAGAGCATCCTTATGAAACTATAAAAATAAACAATAGAAAAAAATGGTCATATGTCTTGCCCAAGTCAAAGCTTTACTACAGAAGACAGGATTTCGATTTTAAATCTTTTTTTATTAATGGAGCAATTTATATAGCGCATAGAGATTTAATTATGAGAAAAAAAATTTATGATAAAAAAAAGCACGGATTATTTATTATGCCAAAACGTAGATCTATTGATATAAATGATCTAGATGAAATTAAGCTTGTTAAACCACTACTCAAAATAAAATGAAAATCATTTGGAGCGGTAGATCTCATAATTATTCCCAAAAGGATATTAATTATTTAACTAAAATAATTAAGACTGCGGATCCATTGACTCAGGGGCATTATTTAAAGAGCTTTGAGAGTATATTTTCGAAATATATTCAAAAAAACAACGTATTTGCAGTTAGTTCTGCTGCTGCCGCTCTTGAAATAATTTCTTTACTTCTTAGGCTTAAAAAAAAGGATGAAGTAATTATACCAGCCCACACTTATTGTGCTTCAGCAATACCTTTTGCTCGTAATGGAGCAAAAATAGTATGGGGAGATATTGATGTTAATACTAGGGTGGTTGATATAAATGATATTAAGAAAAAAATTACTTCAAAAACAAAAGCTATAGTTATTGTCCATCTTTATGGTTTTGCTTGTGATTTTAGAAAAATCATTCCTTTATGTAAAAAAAAGAAAATAAAAATTATAGAGGATTGCGCACAATCTCTAGGAGCAGAAATAGGAACAAAAAAAGTAGGAACTCTAGGAGATTTTTCTTGCTATTCTTTTCATGCACAAAAAAATATTACTACATTAGGAGAAGGCGGGATGGTTTATGTTAAAAATAGTGACTTGGCTGCTAAAGTTCCTGGTTTAAGACATAATGGTCACTGTAATTTTAAGTTTAAAAGAAAAAATTACTGGTCTCCAGCAATGGGAAATCTTGATATGGATATAGAAAATACATGGCCTTATAAATTTACACTTAGCGAAATTCAGTGTGGAGCTGGAATCGTTATGATGAAAAAGTTAGACAAACTTAATAATTTAAGAATTAAAAGAGCAGAACGATTTATAAATTATCTAAAAAATTTTGAAGAACTTAAATTCAACTCATCTTTCAAATCAAAAAAACATGTTTATCATTTGGTTAGTGCAAGCTACACACCATCAAAAAAAGTAAATAGAGATGATTTAATGCAAATTCTTTATAATAGATACTCAATTAAATGCGCAGTACAGTATTATCCTCTTTATAAATATTCTTTATTTAAAAAGATGGGTTTTGGAAAACACTCATGTCCAAATACTGAAAAATTTTACAATAATATGATTTCTTTTCCATTTCATGTTTGGATGACAAATAAACAGTTTAATTACATGATCGCCTCTGTAAAAAAAGTATTAATTTATTTAAGAAAATATCGCTAAATAAAACAATTTAAATTTTCACTAAATGTTAAGTAACAATTTTAATTTTGAGATGATAACCAATGTTATATCAGGCTCAAATTCAATTAATAATGTTTTTAAATTTTTAAAAGAAAAAAATTATAAAAGAATAGGATTGGTTTTAGATAACAATTTATATAAGCAATCAAACTACATTCAAGTATTTTTGAAAAATTTTAAAAAGAAAAAAATATTAAAGAAAATACTTTATTTTAATGGCAGTGGAGAACCTACTTATCAATATTTAGATTATACTATGAATAAATTAAGAAAAAATAAAACTAACAGATTTGATTGCTTGTTGGCCATTGGAGGTGGCAGTACAATTGATTTTGCCAAAGGAGTTGCTACGTTGTTAAAAAATTCTGGAAGTGCTTTAAAGTATAGAGGCTTTCCGTGTCCAGTAAAAAATATAAAACGCTCAATTCCTATTATTGCTATACCTTCAACAACTGGAACAGGAAGTGAACTTGCATACAACGCAGTTTTTACTGATTTAAAATCTAAAACAAAACTGGGAATAAATACTAAAAATAATTATCCTGTACTTTCAATTTTAGATCCAAAAATTCCAATGTATTCTCCCAGGGATGTAGTTTTAAATTCTAGTTTGGGTGCAATTATAAGATCTATTGATTCTATGTTTAATAAAAAATCTAATAATATTTCAAGAATATTTTCTGAAAATTCATTTAGGTTATTATTTAATAACTTACCAAAGGTTTTAAATAATAAGACAAATAAGAGCCCGGAGTATTGGTCAAATATGCAATGGGGAGCGTACTTTTCAATAGCTTCATTATTAAATTCAGGTACCGGGCCAGCAGCTGCCATAGCTTACTATCTTTCAAGTAATTACAAAATACCACAAGGATTGGGTTATGCTATATCCGGGATTTATTTTTTTGAGAGAAATCACAACAAGGGATACTATGAATATTCTAAGCTTTTTGATTTAATAGACAACAAACCAAGTAAAAAAAATTTATCCAAAAAAGACAAAAGTAAATTTGTAATAAACAGTTTGCTTAAAATTTTAAAAGAACATAAGTTAACCAGTAGGGTTTCCAACATTCTTAGAGGTCATAACGAAGAGGTTTTTCAATCAGTATTAAGAACATTTAATAAAATTGGATCAAAAAATATAATAATATCCAATACTTCAAATAATCCTATTAAATTAAAAAAACATGATTTAATAATCATTATTAAAAAAATATTATATATTGAAATTTAATGAAAAAATTTATTTTTTACATTTTGTTTTTTTTAATTGCATTTTTCTTGATAGAAGCAGGTTCTTGGACCACAATTAAAGTTTACAAATTAATTAATAATTTAAAATCAAACGCTGAAATTGAATCAGAAATGGTTCTTTTAGACGGTCATTCTACAGAAGAATTTCATAAATACCAGGCTTTTTATGGTTGGACCAAAAAAGATATAACTTCAAAAAATATTAATGTAAAAAATGGCTTGAGAAAAACAATCGAAAATCAAAATTGGGATTCAAAATCTAAAATATGGTTTTTTGGAGGATCCACAATGTGGGGAGCTTATGTATCTGACGAGAATACTATTCCTTCATTATCATCAGATTTAAATCACAATTTTCAACCGGTAAATTTTGGAGAAGAAGGCTATCTTGCGGGTCAGTCATTAAATAGACTAATAGAAAATATTGATAAAATTAAAAAAGGTGATCATGTTGTTTTTCTTGATGGCGTTAATGATGTGCTGCATAACTGTCTTAGCACCAATGGACCAAATGGACATTCTCAGGTTTCGCATATACGTGACTTAATAAGCAACGAAAAAAATATTTTTAAAGGAATATCATCTAAATTATTAAAGAGATTTACAACGACGAATACTTTCGCTCTTATAAATGGAATTGGAAAAAAAATAGGTTTTAATGATTTACAAAAAATTGATGATTTTAAATACTATTCTTGTGACAAAAAAGAATATGCTCTAGAAGTTGCTAAAAGTTTAGTTAGACACTGGAAAATTGCTGAAGTAATAGTAAAAAATAAAAATGCAAATTTTGTTTGTGCGCTTCAACCAAATCGTTACACAGCAAATTTTTATGTAAATCAACCAATTAGGGAAATTTGGAAGCAATCCACTTTAGCCGTTTATCCAAAAATTAAAGAGCTAGCTAGCTCGTTGGAATGCTTTAAAGATTTAACAAATTTGTTTCAGGAAGATTACTATCTTGACTATTGTTGTCATGTTAATGCCGACGGAAATAAAATTATAGCAAGAAAAATAATAAATATTCTTTTCAAAGGTTAATCTAACTTTCCATTTTTTTTATTTAAATGAAGGAAAAATATGTATTCGGAGCAAGTTTGCCTAGATCAGGCACAAAACTTTATACTTTTGCATTGAATGAAAATAAAAGAATATCAATAGTATCGAATCCAAATGTTGAGTTGTTTAGATTTTTAAAAAAAGATTATAGTAATAAATTTAAAGTAAGGAAAAAAATAAAAAATTTTAAAACTAATTATATGCTTGACGATTACTATGGACCTTATAAAAAATTAGATTTATTAAAATATATTTTAAACTCAAATTTAAATATTAGATTTAAAGGTGATTTAAAAGAATTTCAAAATAAGAGCTTTGAAAGAAGCAAACGTGAAATTGCTGATTTGTCTAGATACATGAAACAAATATCTGGTTTAACCTACAAAGAAATATTTGAAAATCAAATTGAGATAATTAAAAAAAGAGACAAGCATACAGGTGATTGGGTGGGTTTTAGTGAATCATGGGCAATTGAATTTTTTCCAGCCATAGCCAGAACTTTTCCGAATGCAAAGTTTTTGGTAAATTTAAGAGACCCAAGAGCAACAATTTATGCAAATCAAAATGCTATTAATAAAGCTCAAATACTTAGCTATTCAAGGCATTTTAGGAAACAAATAGCACTAATTAGTCAATATATGAGATCTAAAATTTTAAAAAATAAAATTCATGTTTTTTCCTACGAGTCTTTAGTTTTTGAACCTGAAAATACTATTAGAAAAATTTGTGATTTTTTAGGAACCAAATTTGACAAGAGATCTATAGAGTTTAAAAATTTTTATAGCCACAGCAAGGGACATAAATTTGATGGTGATAGTCACACATTTATAAAACTTTATGATTTTGATAAAGAAAGAACTTACTTTTGGAAAAAAAAAATTAACACCGATATACAGAAATATATTGAGTTTTTATGTTATTATGAATTAAAGGCATGCGGATATAAATTATTTTTTGATTTAAAAAATCTTTTAAAAAATAATAAAAAAAAAATTGAAACATTAATAAAAAATGATTTAAAAAAGAAAGCAAACTGGCGAACGGATAGCGGTGATATAGAAAAAGAAATAAAATTCGAATTTAGTAGATACACTCAAAATAAACCCAATACTAAAAAAAATATTGAAAAATATTTTCTTACCAAGGATTTTTACAATATGAAATTAAAAAATGACAAAATAGATACTAGTAAATATCTTGAGAGCTATAATCAAACTCTGAATCAGTGTTGAATAAATCAAATTTTATTTAATTAACTATAAATTTAATTCATTTATAAATGAAAAATATTAAAACTTGTTTACTACTTGGAAATTTAAAACAAACTTTAAAATTAAAAAAAGCTATATTAAAAAAAAATTGGAAAGTTGTTTGTAAAAATAAGATAATTACATCAAATGATCTAAAAAATGTTGATTTAGTTATTACTTTTAATTATCGGCATATACTAAAAAAAACAATTTTAAGAAATCTAAAAAGACCAGCTATAAATCTGCATATTGCATATCTTCCTTTCAACAGAGGTTGTCACCCAAATTTTTGGTCATTTATTGAAGATTCTCCTAAAGGAGTTACGATTCATGAGATTAACAAAGGAATAGATACTGGTCCAATTATTTATCAAAAAAAAGTTATTTTTAATATAAATAAAAATGATAATTTTTTCAAAACAAATCAAATTTTACTTTTAGCAATACAAAAACTTTTTCTAAGCAACATAGATAAGATTTTAAATAGAAAATATAAAACCAAAAAGCAAAAAAAAAATGGTACTTTTCATTACAGAGGCGATTTACCTCAATTTATAAAAAATAACTGGCAACTAAAAATCAAAGATATTTTAGAGATATATAATTTAGCTCAAAAATAAAAAATTTATATAGTATGAAAAAAGAAAAAAGATTAACGCGTTGTAAAGAAGCGCTTAATAAAATTTGGAATCTAAATAGAGTACATGTGAGCAAAGAGATGAGTTTTGCTTATCGTTTATTAAAAAAATATTTTGTAAATTTGAAAATTTTTGGATACAACACAGGAAAAAGTTGTGAAGGTTGGGTCATACCACCTAGCTGGGATGTTCAAAAAGGTATATTAAAAGATCCAAAAGGCAAAATAATTGCAGATTGGCATAAAAATAAATTATCATTATGGACTTACAGTATTTCATTTAAAGGCAAGATTGAAAAAAAAAAACTAGACAGTAAGATTTTATCTAATCCCAAAAAACCAAATGCCACAACTTTTCATTTCAGAAATCAGTATAATTTTTGGAAAAAGGAATGGGGATTTTCATTGCCTTATAAAATATACAAAAAACTTAAGAAGGGGAAATATACTGTAGATATAAGAACTTCTTTTTCAAAAGGTAAACTTGAAATGGCAGAAGATGTTCATAACGGCAAATTCAAAGATAGTCTTTTATTTGTCGGTCATTTTGATCATCCTCAAATGTGTTTGGATGGACTGGTAGGTTGTCTGGCAGGTCATGAGCTTATAAATAGACTAAAAAATAAAAAAACAAAATTAACTTATAGAATGTTGTCTACAGTTGAGATTATTGGATCCGTTTTTTATGCGAGATATCATGCAAAAAAAAATAAAATTAGACAAGCGCTTTTCATATCTGCTCCCGGAGCTCTGCAAAAAATAAGTTATCAGCAAACTTTTCTAAAAAATAATCAAATAGATAAAATCACAATGCATGTATTAAAAAATTTAAATAGAAATTTTAAAACTTATGATTTTAGAAGAGGCCCCATTGGTAATGATGAAATTGCTTATGATGTTGGAGGCACAAACATACCTTGTGGTTCCTTGGTAAGAGCTCCATTTAAAAGTTATCATACCGATAAAGACACTCCCTCAGGAATTTCGTGGAAAAATTTTGAAGAGTCTATGTTTGTATTGGAGGAAATAGTTCATATTTTTGAAAATAACTCAATATTGCACAGAAATTTTAGAGGTCTTCCTAGACTTAGCTCTAAAAAGCTTGATTTGTATTTATCACCTGAAAAAGCATCAGGTATCGAAGGATATTCAAACTCTTTTAGTAAAGTTCTATTAAAAGGTATTCCAGAGATAACTAGAAAGGTAATTAAACAAAATACACATAAATTTAATTATTTAATGAATTGTTTAACTAATATGTGTGATGGAAAAAATACAATATTAGATATAGCAATTCATGCCGATCTTCCGTTCAGATTTGTTGAAAATTACACTAATCTTTGGCATCAAAAAAAATTATTAAAAAAAGTTTGGAAACATCCTTTTAAATAAATTTAATTTTAATATCAGACAATCTTAAAAATGATTAAAAAACTACTTTATTTTTTTAACAAAAATCAAAAGAAATCAATTTTGCTTCTTTTTATTTTAATGTTGATAGCAACAACTTTCGAAATGGTTGGTTTGGGATTTAT
>CACITE010000007.1 GCA_902589505.1 uncultured Pelagibacteraceae bacterium | reverse complement strand
TTAAACTTACACCACTAACAAAGGAGGAAGAATGGAGTTAGAAGCAGCAAAGATGATAGGAGCAGGTCTAGCGGCTATTGCGTTAGCAGGAGCTGGAGTAGGTATTGGTCTTATTTTTGGAAATTATTTGTCTGGAGCGATGAGAAATCCTTCTGCGGCAGCAAAACAATTTCCTAACTTACTTTTGGGTTTTGCTTTAGCAGAAGCTACTGGTCTGTTTGGACTGGTAGTAGCATTAATAATTTTATTTGCTTTTTAAAAAATAAAATTAAAATATGAAAAAATTTAGCTTTGTCCTAAATATTTTTTTGATTTTTTATATGGGTCAGGCCTATGGGTCTGAGGCTGGAATGCCTCAGTTAAATCCTGAGTTTTGGTCTGCCCAGGTCTTTTGGTTAATATTAATTTTTTCTTCACTATATTTGGTTATATGGAAAATATTTTTACCCAAAATCACATACAATATTGAAAATAGAAAATCGAGAGTGATTAACGATCTTGATGAAGCTCAAAAATTTAAAGAAAACGCTGAAAAGAAACTTGATGAGTATAACAAAATTATAGAAGAAGCTAAAAGACAAGCAAAAAAAATAGTTGAAGATAGTAAGAAAAAACTTGATCAAGATATTGAAGATAAAAAGAAAAAATTAAATGAAGAAATTGAAAAAGAAGTGGAAGCCGCTGAACAAGAAATAAAGCTTCTAAAGAAAACTTCTATTTCAAATATAAATAAAATAGCTGCTATTACATCAGAAGAAACAATTAAAAAAATAATTAATATTGAGGTAAATAAAAGCAATGTTTCAGCTATAGTGGAAAATATTACAAAAGAAAGAGTGTTAAAAAATATATGACAATTGATGCAACTTTTTGGGTAGCTGTCTCTTTTTTTATTTTTTTTGGTGGCTTGGTTTATCTCAAGGTTCCACAAAAAATAAACAGCTCTTTATCAGAAAAAGTTGATCAAATAAAAAAAGAATTGGATGAGGCTGAAAAATTAAAAATTGAAGCAAAAAATTTATTAAGTAATTACGAAAACAAAATTGATAAATCAAAAAAAGAAACGTTAGAAATTATAAATTTAGCAAAAAAGGAGAGTGAAACAAATATCTTAGAAAAAACAAAAAATTTTCATCAGTTCATGGAGAATAAAAAAAAGAATACTGAGCAAAAAATAACTCAAATGAAAGAAAATGCTATAAGTGATATTAAAAATATTTCAGTTAAGATTAGTATCGAAGCTGTAGAACATTTGATAAAAAATTCAATTGACAAAAATAAACTAGAAAAACTTTATCTAACAAGTTTAGAACAGGCAAAAATCTCATTAAAGAGCATTAAAAGTTAATGTGGTAGCATATAAAAAGTCGCTTCACTGAAAATAAATAATTTAATCAAAGATGGCTGTATACACAAAATTATCAGAAAATAAATTGGAAGAATTTTTCTCTAAATATAACTTAGGTAAACTTTTAAATTACAAAGAAATAAAGGAAGGTATTGAAAATACAAATTATTTTATTCAAATGGAAAAAGGTAAGTTTATTCTTACTTTATATGAAAAAAGAGTAGATGAAAAAGATTTGCCCTTTTTCATTGGCTTAATGAGAAATCTTTTTGATAAAGGCTTTCCGTCGCCAGAACCCATAATAAATAAAAATGGTAATTACATTTCTGAAATTTTGAAAAAAAAAGCTGCTGTTGTATCATTTTTGGACGGTAATGCGAAAAAAACTTTAAGTCCAAATAATTGTTTTGAAGTTGGAGTTAATACTGCAAAACTTCATTTGATTACAAAAAACTTAAGTGTAACAAGAGAAAATAAACTTTCTATAAATTCTTGGAGAGCAATCTACAATAAAGTAAAGAAAGATTGCTCAACAATACATCCGGATCTACCAAATGTAATTGAAAGAAATTTAGATGAAATTGAAAAAACTTGGCCAAAAAAAATCCCTTCAGGAATAATCCATGCTGATTTATTCCCTGACAATATTTTCTTTAAAGGAAGCAAAGTGTCAGGAATTATTGATTACTATTTTTCTTGCTATGATTTTTATGCTTTTGAAATAGCAATATGTTTAAATGCTTTATGTTTTGAAGGCATCAATGAAAATTTAAGTTTTAATGTAACTAAAGCAAAAAAATTTATTGATGGGTACTCAAGTATACGAAAATTAACTGAGGAAGAAAAAAATTCATTAAAAATATTATGCAAAGGCGCTGCTATAAGATTTTTGTTAACTAGAGTATTTGATTATTTAAATTTAATTGAGGGTGCTATAGTAAAAATTAAAGATCCGCTAGAATACTTTAAAAGATTAGAATTTCATGACGGTGTAAATAATTATAATGACTATTTTTTTTAATCATGGAAATTAAAATTTATACAGATGGTGCATGCATTGGAAACCCAGGTCCAGGTGGGTGGGCTGCCATTATCCTTGCGGGAGATCATAAAGAAGAGTTGTTTGGTGGAGAAAAACTTACTACTAACAATCGAATGGAACTACAAGCTGCAATTAAAGCTTTAGAGCATTGTGTTTCACAAGAAAAAAATAAGTTATCTATAACTGGAATAAAAATTTATACAGACTCGGTTTATTTAAAAGATGGAATTACAGTTTGGATAGATAATTGGGAGAAAAATAATTGGAAAACATCTGATAAAAAAAATGTAAAAAATATTGATCTTTGGAAAAAGCTAAAAGATCTTACAAAAACAAAAAAAATTGAATGGTGTTGGATTAAAGGTCATTCAGGTAATCCAATGAATGATTTGGCTGATAAGCTAGCTAAAGAAGCAACCCCTATTTAGACTAAATCTTTTTCAAAATATAATTCTTAATAACTTCAATATTATTATCCATAATATTAAAATTTTCTTTTTCCTTCATGACATGTTCAAGTTTCTCTGGAAAACCAACTTCACCTTGAACATACTTCATTGCTTCAGGAAATTTTGCAGGATGAGCTGTAGCTAATGAAATAGTATTAAATTTATTAACTTCACTATCTTTATTTTCACTTATAACTTTTATTATTGCTCCCAAGCCTATAGCAGTATGAGGGTCTACAATAATTCCTTCACCGCCCGGTGCTGTTGAGAGTTTAATCATAATTTTTTTCATCTCCTCCTCATTTAAACTTGCTGATAAAAAGTTTTTTTTAATTTTTGCAATTTTATCTTTGGGTATTTTGTACTTTCCAGTTTTTTTAATTTCATTCATAACTTTTTTAGTTTCATTATCACTAAAATCATTTATGTCATAAATTAATCTTTCAAAATTACTAGCAACTTGAATATCCATACTTGGAGATAATGTTTGAAAAACTTTATTCACTTCATAATCTCCATTTGAAATTGCTCTATGAAGAATATCGTTATTATTTGTTGCAATAATCAATTTATTAATCGGTAATCCCATTTTCTTTGCTAAATATCCTGCGTAAGCATCACCAAAATTTCCTGTTGGTATAGAGAAGTTGACTGGATCTTCATATAACTTGCCTTTCGCATATTCGCTTTGAAAATAACCATAAAAATAATAAACAGTTTGTGCAATTATTCTTGCCCAATTTATTGAATTTACGCCTGACATATTAATAGAATTTGAAAAATCTTGATCTGAGAACATAGATTTTACTAAATTTTGACAGTCATCAAAATTTCCTTTGATAGCTATATTAAATACATTTTTTTCTTTTGTTGTTGTCATTATTTTTCTCTGAACTATTGAAATTTTATTATAAGGATGAAGAACGAATATATTCATATTTTTCTTTCCTTTAATCGAATCAATAGCAGCAGCTCCAGTGTCTCCTGAGGTTGCTACAATAATATTAATTTTTTTATTTTTTTTTTTTAAATTATATTCGTAAAAATTGCCTATTAATTGCATTGCAATATCTTTAAAAGCAAGTGTAGGCCCATGAAATAATTCTAAAATATCTATTTCTAATGCATTGTTGCGATTAGTTAAATTAACAACATTATCTCTATCGAAAACCGAATAAGATTTTTTAATTATTTCTGACAGTTCGCTTTCCGACATAAAATTATTAATAAAGGGAAAAATTATTTTTTGAGCAAGATCTTGGTAGCTAAGATTTCTAAATGATTTAAGTTTATCCTTAGTAATTTTATTTAAAGATTTCGGAATAAATAGCCCGCCGTCTGGAGCCAATCCTTTTAGAAAGACGTCCTCAAAAGTAAAAGTTTTTTTATTATTTCTTGTACTTATATATTCCATACTCTCTCTATTAGTACAGAATTTTGATATTATCTAGGCAAAACCAAATGTGTATAAATATTTGAATTATTTTTGTTGAGAACGTTGATTTTTATTTGAAAAATATTTCTTCCAAGCCCAATTTCCTACAGCCAAAAGAATCAAAGAAGAAATAATAATAAACAAAGCTATTTGAGCTCCATTTCTATCGGAAACACAAACTGCACATAAACTAATTAGTTTTTCTGGTTGAATTATTAAAGTTTGAGTAATCATTTTTAACCTTCTTTTTTATTATATTCTGTATAATCAAAAAAAGTAAACTGAATAGTAATCTCTTTAACACTCTTTGTCTTGCTATCTTTTGTCACCTCCGGATCTATAAACACAACAAGAATATATTTATCAATTTCTTTGGCTTTTAAGGTTTTGGCATCATAACAAAAACAATTGATCTTGCTTATATAATTTCCGTAATCTCTTGGAAAATATTGAAATGTGGCTATTCCAGTACTTTTTTTATTATCTAAATTTTTAACTTCATATTCAATAGTAGTTACTTCACCTGGTTTGATAAGTAATTTTTTTTTTAAAGGTCTAAAAGACCAAGATAAATTGGGGTGAACGCTTGTAAGTAAATTTACACTAACTGGTTTTAAAGAAATTTCTTTGTCTTTTTCATATAGTTTCTGAAAATAATAAAATAATAAAATAATAAATAGTAAAAAAAATATAAAAAAATAAGACTTATTTATTTTTATTTTAAAAAAACTCATATTAAAATATTTTTTATATGACTCTATCTATTAAAATAGAAGTAAAAATCATGAAAAGATATATTATTGAATATCCAAATAATTTCGCTGCCAATTTTTTTTCAGCTATCGAATTTTTTTCTTTCAGCAATTTGTAAGAAATAAAAATATAATATACGCTTAAAGTTGAAGAAAATATTAAATAAAACAATCCAGAAAAATTAAAAAAGTATGGAGCAACAGCAACTGGAAATAAAATTAAAGAATATATAAGTATGTTAATTTTTGTCGCTTGAATTCCTGAAGTAATCGGCAACATTGGAATTTTCGCTTTTTTATAATCATCAGTTTTATATAAACTTAAAGCCCAAAAATGAGAAGGTGTCCAAATAAATATAATTAAAAATAGAATGATAGGCTCAAGTGATATTGTGTTTGTTGCAATTGCCCATCCGATAACAGGAGGTAATGCTCCTGATGCTCCTCCTATAACAATATTTTGAGGAGTTTTTCTCTTAAGCCAAACCGTATAAACAAATACATAAAATAATATTGTAATTGCTAAGGTTGTTGCTGCCATTAAATTTGAAAAAAAATAAAGCGCTATTATAGAAATTAACGAAGAAAAAATCCCAAAGGTTAGTGCTTGGCTTCTTGTTAACTTTCCTGTTGGAATAGGACGAAGACAAGTTCTGGTCATTAATGAATCCAAATCGGATTCATACCACATGTTTAATGCACCAGCTGCACCAGAACCCAAAGCAACAGCCATTAAAGAACAGACAGCATCTATAAAATTAATTTTTACGGGAGCGATTAATAGACCTACGGCACATGTAAAAATCACCAATGACATTACTCTTGGCTTCATCAAATTAAAAAAAGCTTTCATGCTACCAAAGTAATCTAACTTTAGTGTTTTTGATTTGATGTTAGTCATTATTTTAGAGATTGTAGGTTTAGCTCCCCACTACAAAATAAAACATTCGTGTGAAAAAAGTATAATAGGCCTCGGCAGCCATAATTGCTATAAACACTCCAATAGCGGTCATAGGCCATAAAAGAACGTTAACAATAGCCCAGCGTTCCCAGTACAAATGCATAAATATTGCCATGATAAACCCAGCCTTAGCTAACATAAAAAATACTATTAAAGACCATCTTAATAGTCCTTGAAATTCCATGTAATCAACCATGTATGAAAAGAAACTGAAAACAAACAGCAGCCCCCAAATCCACAGATAGATTCCTAATTTATGTGTATGTACTTCTTGTTTTTTATCAGTTCCCATTGCTTACCTTACCAAAGATAGAAAAATGCAAAAATAAATACCCAGACCAAATCGACAAAGTGCCAATATAGTCCTAAAATTTCTATAGCTTCATAATCAGATTTCATAGAAGTAAAATATCCTTTTCTGCCTGTATCAAAATCTCCTCTAAAGACTTTTCTTGCAAAAATGAACAGAAAAATTACACCTATAGAAACGTGTGTTCCATGAAATCCTGTTACCATGAAAAAGAAAGCACCAAATTGTTCTGCTCCAAATGGATTATACCAAGGTCTTACACCATCATGGAAAATTAACTTAGACCATTCAAATGCTTGCATACCAACAAATGTTAATCCACCTATTGCTGTCGCTAATAAAAACCATCCACATAACTTACGATTTTTTTCGTATCCATATTTAACAGCTATGGCCATTGTTCCGCTGCTTGTAATTAATACAAAGGTCATGATCGCTATAAGCAATAAAGGAACACTTGTTCCGAAAACTGTTAATCCAAAAACCTCACTCGCATAAGGCCAAGGAACTACTGTTGAAGCACGAGCAGTCATCAATGAAATTAAAAAACAACTAAAAATAAATGTATCGCTTAAAAGGAAAATCCACATCATAGCTTTGCCCCAAGGAACACCTTTAAATGCTCTTTGATCAGAACCCCAATCATACATGAAACCTTTTGAACCTTTTGGAAGTTTTTCTATATCAAATTGACTCATTAATTTTTCCTTTTTTATGTTGCAATCATTAAACCAAACAAGATAAACCAAACTATAAGTAAAAAGTGCCAGTAAATAGCACATAGTTCTATTGCCTGTTTAATTTTTAAAACATTATAATTTTTTGTAAATAATTTAGTGGTTGCCCTACCCCAAAAAAATAACCCCCCTAATACGTGCAGACCGTGTAAAGCAGTAAATAAGTAAAAGAATGCATTTGCAGGATTTGTAGAAGCATACTGTCCAAGATTTACATAATGCTGCCAAACTAGTAATTGCCCAGTAATAAAAGCAAAAGTTAAAAAACCAACTAAAAGTAAATAATTTTTAGCTTTTTCTAATTCTGTTTTATCAGATAAAATTTTTGCTTTATGAAAAACAAAACTAGTAAAAATTAAAATTATAGTATTAATCCAGAGTAACCATGGTTCGGACAAACTTCTCCAATCGTGTACTAACATTCTGTCAGAATAAGATACGATAAATAAAGAAAAAATAACTGTACTAACAACCATAATAGTTCTAACACCTAACTTTTCTCTGCTCAAAGTTAATGTCTTACCATCATGTTTGTCATCGATTGCTTTTTGAGATTCCTCCCAAGGTTTTTCCGATAATAATTTAAAAATATTTAATTCTTTCTTGTTCACGTTTTCTCTACCTTTGCTGCTGGAACTTCGCTAGGCGCTACATGTTGCGGAATATACTCTTTGTCAGATCCAGGTACGCTAAAATCATAAGGCCAACGATGTACGACGGGTAATTCTTTACCAAAATTTCCGTGTGTTGGTGGATAATCTGGCGTGTGCCATTCTAATGAATTTGCTTTCCAGGGGTTTCTTTCTGATTTTTCGCCTTTATACCAACTTGTAAAAATATTGTATAAAAATATAAATTGTGTAAATCCAACAATTAATGCTGCAACAGTTATAAACTGGTTTAAACCTACACCAGATGCCATATATGGACTGTCATACATTTCAAAATATCTTCGTGGTACGCCTATAAAACCTAGATAATGCATTGGAAAATATATTGCGTAAGCTCCAATAAAAGTTATCCAAAAATGAATTTTTCCTAAAGTTTGATTTAAATGTCGACCAGTAATCAGAGGATACCAGTGATAAATTGCTGCAAATACTACCATTAAAGGAGCTATTCCCATAACCATATGGAAGTGAGCAACCACAAAATAAGTATCAGAAAGCGGAACATCAATAATTACATTACCTAAAAATAATCCTGTAATACCCCCATTAACAAAAGTGACTATAAAGCCTAATGAAAATAACATTGGAATAGTTAGGTGAATGTTTCCTCTCCATAAAGTTAAAACCCAATTGTAAACTTTAATTGCTGTAGGAACTGCAATAATCAAAGTAGTTGTTGCAAAGAAAAATCCAAACCAAGGATTCATTCCACTAACATACATATGGTGCGCCCAAACAATAAAACTTAAAGCTCCTATAATTACTATAGCCCAAACCATCATTCTGTATCCAAAAATATTTTTTCTGGCATGCACTGAAATTACGTCAGATACGATTCCAAAAGCTGGGAGTGCTACTATATAAACTTCAGGGTGGCCAAAAAACCAAAATAGATGTTGAAATAAAATTGGACTTCCTCCTCCAGTTTCTAATTTTTCGCCCATAGTAAATATTTCGGGCATAAAGAAACTTGTCCCTATTAAATTATCAAGTGTCATCATTATGCAAGCAACAAAAAGAGCTGGAAAAGCTAAGAGTGCAAGAACTGTAGCAGTAAATATACCCCAAATAGTTAAAGGCATACGCATTAAAGTCATTCCTCTAGTTCTAGCTTGAAGAACAGTAATTACATAATTTAAACCGCCCATTGTAAAACCAATTACAAAAAGAGATAGAGATACTAACATTAATACTATTCCAAGTTCTGAACCTGGTGTTCCAGGCAATATGGCTTGAGGTGGATAGAGTGTCCAACCAGCTCCTGTTGGTCCCCCGGGAACAAAAAAGCTTGCTATTAAAACTATAACAGCAACTAAGAACATCCAGTAACTAACCATATTTACATATGGAAAAACCATATCCCGTGCTCCAACCATTAGAGGAATAAGATAGTTACCAAATCCCCCAAGAAACAATGCTGTAAGAAGATAAATTACCATTATCATTCCGTGCATTGTTACTGATTGATAATAAGTCGCTGGACCCAAAAATGAAAAAGTTTCTGGAAAACCTAATTGTAATCTCATACCCCAAGATAGTATCAATCCGATCATTCCAATTGCCGTAGCAGTTAGAGCATATTGCACGCCAATAACTTTTGCGTCCTGGCAAAACACCCATTTCGTCCAAAAACTTTTTGCATGGTACAATTCTTGATCAGGCGCTTCCTTGGCAGGAATATGATCTGCAGGCGGAGCATAACCACCAGAAGAAGAATCTGCTGATTTTGTTTCTATCTTATTATCTATATATTCATCGCTCATATTTTGCTCCTAATTTTTATTTTCAGCTACTAATAATTTTTTTTTACTATTTTTTGCGAACATTTTTTCAAAGCTAATCTGTTTAGCCAACCAATCAGAATAATCTTTTTCCTCATCAACTTGGACATACCCGCGCATTGCGTAATGGCCTGTACCACAGTACTCGGCGCAAAGAATTTCAAACTTTCCTGTTTTCTCAGGTATAAACCAATAATAAGTTATAATCCCCGGAAGCGTATCCATTTTTGCTCTAAATTGTGGAACATAAAAATTATGTAACACATCAAAAGATCTCAGCTCAACTTTAACAGGTTGATTAATTTTTAAATGAAGATCTGCGTCCATAACTAAAATATCATCTTTACTATTTGGGTCGTTTGCATCTAAACCGTATGGATTTTCGTCGCTCACTAAATCTATACTTGTTTTCCCTAAAACTCCGTCAGCGCCTGGAAGTCTATAATTCCATCCCCACTGATAAGCGAGCACTTCTATTTTAAAAGCATCATCAGGAACTGTAACGTATTTATTCCAAACAACGAGTCCTGGAGCAAGTAGTGCTACTACACCTAAAGCAGTTAGCCACGTAAGCCTAAATTCTAATTTTTTATCTTCTGGTTTGTATTCTGCTTTTCTTTCTGGTCTGTAGCGGTATTGCCAAACGCAATAGGCCATGAATAAACAGACTGCCACAAAGACAGCGCCAGTAACCCAGAAAGTTAAAATAATTGTACTATCAATATTACCCCAATTTGATGCTACTGGTGTCCACCACCACGGACTCCAAAAATGAAAAGCTATTGATGCTATAATGACTAATGCAAAAATTATCGCTACAAACACGTATTATTTCTCCCAAAATTTTTAAGCCTATTTTTACAACTTTTTCATTTTTATAACAATATTTTACACTGTGAATCCTTTTCAATAAGAGTGAATTGACTAAGCAAATTAATTGATTTGATGTGTCAACTTGATGCAGTTTTGAAATTTAGCTTAGATTCAAGTGATAGTTTACTATTGTAATCGCAGAAAGTGCTGCTGTTTCTGATTTTAAAATATTTTTTGCCAAAGAAATAGAACTAGTTTGATTTAAATCAAAAATCATTTTTCTTTCATTTTCTGAAAAATCACCTTCTGGGCCTATAAGAATACATGTTGGTCCATCTATATTTTTTTCCAAAATATTTTTTAAATTATTTTGATTTGAATTAATATCACAAAAAATCAAGGATCCTTTTTTTGGAAACTGAGACAAAAAGTTTTTTAATGATTCTGGTTTATAAATATCTGGAACTGAAATTCGATTAGATTGTTCACTAGCTTCAATCATAATTTTTTTGATTCTTTCAATATTAATTTCTCTAACAATTGTTCTTTCTGCTAAAATTGGAATAAATTTTTGCACTCCCAGCTCTGTACCTTTCTGAATGGTAAAATTTAATGAATTTTGTTTTATTGGTGAAAAAGCTAACCAAATATTTTTTTCATTTTCTTTGTCCCTTGTCTTTCCTGTTATTTTTATTTTAACTCCTTTTTTTTCATAAGTTTTGATAACTGCATTCCATTCTCCAGAAGTATTAAAAATAGATATTTTATCACCTATTTTTAATCTCATAACATCTTTAAGGTAATGGGTTTGATCTTTGGACAAGTGTGGTGATAAATCACTTTGAATTTTATCAGGAAAGTATAACCTTATTGTAGAAGACATGAAAAAAACTTTCTTAATATACTTATTAATAATATTTTTTTCATTAAACTATAATACTTTTGCAAAAACTATGAAAGATCTACCTTATCATCATTTACCAGATGGAACATTTAGAAACCCTGAAGGTAGCCCAAAAAGAGATCTTAATTTTAAATGGGATATGTCAAAGTGGAATGAAGAAAAGAAAAAAATTAAAATAAATATTCCCACTGACCATGTTATTGATAAAAAAAAAGTATTAGAAAAATTGAACAAATATAAAAATAATGATTATGTTGCCTGGATTGGGCACGCAACTTTTTTAATTAAACTTGGTGATACTACAATAATTACTGATCCTGTTTTTTCAAAAAATATGGGTCCATTAATTTTTGGACCGAAAAGATATGTCGATCCCGCAATTGATTTAAAAGAAATACCAGAGATTAATTTGTTTCTGTTAACTCACAACCACTATGATCATCTTGATTATAAAACAATAAAAAAATTTCCTTATAAAAATGCAAATGTTTTAACTCCTCTTAAGCTTGGAAGGTATTTTACTAAAAACAAATTTAAAAATGTAAAAGAAATGGATTGGTATGATCAAGCAACAATTAATGATCTAAAAATTACATTGGTTCCTGCTGTACATTGGTCAAAAAGGACACTAACTGACACTGATAAAACTTTGTGGGGAAGTTTTTTAATAGAATATAAAAATAAAAAAATATTTTTTGCTTGCGATACTGGTTATGGGAATATTTATAAAGACCTTGGAGAAAAATATGGACCCATTGATTTAACTTTTATTAATATAGGAGCCTATAATTTTTATCCCATAGCGCCAAAAAAAGATAAGTCTATTTTTCACACAAATCCAGAAGAAGCTTTAAATATTGCACAGGATTTAAAAAGTAAAAAAGTTTTGGGGATGCATTGGGGAACCGTAGTGCTATCTCTTGAAGATCCCTTTGAACCACCAGCGAGATTTAAGAACGCAACCAACATGTATGGTTATCATAAAGATGATGCTATTATATTTAAAATTGGTGAAGTTCAAAAATTGGAAAATTTGTTATGAAAATAAAAAATATTAAAGCATGTGTTTTTGATGCTTACGGTACTTTATTTGATGTAAATTCTGCTGCTAAACAATGTAAAGAAAAGCTTGGAAACAAATGGGAAGGTTTTGCTAACGCCTGGAGAACTACCCAGCTTGAGTATACTTGGTTGAGAAGTCTTATGAAAAAACATAAAAATTTTTGGGAAATTACAGAAGACTCCTTAGATCATACAATGGAAACTTATAAAATAAAAAAAGAAATGAGAAATGAATTGTTAGATTTATATAAAAAACTTAACCCCTACCCTGAAGTAAAAAAATGTTTAGACGGCCTTAAAACTAGAAATATTAAAATTGCTATTTTGTCCAACGGAACTCCAGATCTTCTGCAGGGATTAGTAAAAAGTAATAATATAAAAAATTATTTTGATGATATTTTTTCTATCGAAACTGTCGGTATTTATAAACCCGATTCAAAGGTTTATGAAATACCCATTAAAAAGTACAGCTGTAAACCAGAAAATGTTTGTTTTATGAGTTCAAATACTTGGGATGTTTCTGGTGGAGGTATTTTTGGATATAATGCCGTGTGGGTTAATCGATTAAATAAAGTGTTTGATAAATTAAGTTATAAACCAAAATATGTTATAAACAATTTAGAAGAATTGCTAAAAATTATTTAAAGAAAAAAAATGAACAAAGAAAAAAGAGCAGGAAACGAACCGTATATATTTGATGCAGTAAAGGGAAAAAATTATGCATGGTGTAGTTGTGGATTAAGTAAAAAACAACCTTTTTGTGACAACTCTCACAAGGATACTGAGTATAGACCTGTAATCTTTAAAATCGAAGAAACTAAAAAAATATATTTATGCATTTGTAAGCAAACCAATAATCAACCATTCTGTGATGGTTCTCATAGTAAATAAATGGCAAGAGTAGTAAAAATTGAAAAAAATGGTGGTCCTGAAGTTCTTCAGATAGAAAATGTAAAAATAGGAGAGCCTGGACCTAATGATGTTTTAATTGAAACCAAAGCAATTGGTCTTAATTATATTGATACCTATCATAGATCTGGATTATATCCCCTTTCTCTGCCCTCTGGCATTGGAGTAGAAGCTTCGGGAATTATAAAAAAAATTGGCGCAAAGGTGAAAGATTTAAACGTTGGAGATAACATTGCGTATGGAGGCGCTCCGATTGGATCTTATGCTGAAGAAAGAATTTATCCTGCTGACAAAGTAGTAAAAATACCGGATGGAATTAGTTTAGAGATTGCTGCATCAATAATGACAAAAGGTCTTACAGTTTATTATCTTTTGTATAAAACTTACCCAGTAAAAGCTAATGACACTGTGCTTTTTCATGCTGCAGCGGGTGGTGTTGGACAAATTTTTTGTCAGTGGGCTAAAGGCCTTGGATGTAAAGTTATTGGAACAGTAGGATCGGATGAAAAAATAAGCGTAGCAAAAAAAAATGGTTGCGATTTGGTTATAAATTATTCTAAAGAAAATTTTGTTGAAAAAGTTATGAATTTTACAAAAGGTAATGGAGTTCCTGTGGTCTACGATGGTGTGGGAGCAAAAACTTTTGAAGATTCTATAGCTTGTTTAAAAAACACAGGAATGATGGTTTCTTTTGGAAATGCTTCTGGTCCAGTAAAAAATATAGATGTAAAAAAACATATAATGCCAAAAAGCCTATTTTTTACTCGCCCAACAGGCGGCCATTATTTTACAAATAAAAATTTGTTAAATGAGGGTGCTGAAAAATTATTTGAACAAATAAAATTTGGAAGAGTAAAAATAAAAATATTTGATAAATATAAACTGGATAATGTGATTCAATCTCATAAGGATTTGGAAGCAAGAAAAATTATTGGTCCAGCAATTATTATTCCTTGATGGAAAATATTAAAATATTTATTCAATTAACTAGACTAAATAAACCCATAGGCTTTCTACTTTTGTTTTGGCCATGTGTGTGGGGTTTAACGCTTGCCTATTATTACAGCGGAGAAACAGTTTTATATTTAAAACATATATTATTATTTTTTTTAGGTTCAGTTTTGATGCGAAGTGCGGGTTGTATTTTTAACGATGTCGTAGATAGAAATATTGACAAAAAAGTTGAGAGAACCAAAGAAAGACCAGTCGCATCTGGAAAAATTTCAATTTTTAAAGCTTTTTTTTATATAATTTTTCTTTGCCTGATGGCATTTTTAGTACTTTTACAATTCAATTTTTTAACAGTAGCGCTTGGAATAGGTTCAATGACTTTGGCTTTTACCTATCCCTTTATGAAAAGAATTACATATTGGCCACAACTTTTTTTGGGATTAACTTTTAGCTGGGGAATAATAATGGGCTGGACATCAATAGCAAATAATATATCTATTGAACCAATTATTTTGTATTTATCAGCCATATTTTGGACACTCGGTTATGACACGATTTATGGACTTCAGGACATTAAAGACGATGAAATTATTGGCGTTAAATCAACATCAATTAAATTTAAAAATAATGCGAAAGTATTTGTTGGAACCTGCTATAGCTTGTTTGTTTTATGTATTTTAATATTAGGTCTTTTGATGAAATTAGATAAATATATACTATCGTTGTCAGTTTTTTTCATATCAACTTTAATTTACCAGATAAAGAATTTTAAAGTTAATAATCCTGATTCTTGTCTTTTTTGTTTTAAAATAAATAATTTAACAGGATTGTTTGTTTTTTTATTTATCTACTCTTTTAATTTATAATGAACTTTCAAACCCTAAAAAAAATTTTATTAAGACTGTACATTGAATACGTAAAAAAATACTTAAATAAAATTATAATTTCACTTTTTTTAGCTTTTGGAGTTGCGGGCAGTACAGCGGCCATAGCATGGTTGCTTGATCCCGCAATTGAAAAAATGTTTATACAAAAAGATGAAACAATGATGCTATTAATTCCAATTGCAATTGTTTTAGCCTTTGCGTGCAAGGGGACAACCTTATATTTGGCAAGAACCATATTAATTAAAGTGGGTAATGAAATCGTTCTAACTATACAAAATCAAATTTCTTCTACTATTTTAAAATCTGATTTACACACATTGGAATCAAAACATTCTGGTCAGTATATTTCACATATCACATATGACGTGGGTCAAGTTAATTCGTTGGTAAGTAATGGAGTTCTAAACTTGATGAAAGATACTTTAACTTTAATTGTTTTAGTATCTCTAATGTTTTATCAAAATTGGAAGCTTGCATTTTTTGCTATGCTTATGATGCCGTTGGCTGCTTTTGTTGCTAAATCTCTTGGAAAAAGAATAGGAAAAGCTACTAAAGAAAGCACAGTGCTTAACGCTAATTTAGTAAGCTATTTAACAGAAATGCTGAAAGGCTCAAGAATGATTAAAATTTTTCAACAAGAAAAATTTGAATTGGATAGATCAAATAAAATACTAACATCAAATAAAAATATAAGAAATAAAATTGGATTTATCATGATAAGAGCAACACCTATAATGGAGTTTTTAACTGGTATAATGATAGCTTCATTTATCTATTATTCTGGATTTTTAATTTCAAGCGGAGAAATGGGAATCAATAATTTTTTTTCTTTTTTAACCGCTATGATGTTGGCCTATCAACCAATTCGTTCATTGGCGACAATAAATATGTTATTTTACCAAGGAGCAGCAGGGGCCGAGAGAGTGTTTAAAGTCCTGGATACTAAACCCAGTATTAAAGAAAATGAAAATCTTTCCAATTTAAAAATTGACAAAGGATTTATAGAATTTAAAAAAGTAAGTTTCATTTATCCCAATACTGATATTGCTGCCGTAAAAAACATTAATATAAAAATTGATGGGGGCAGTACTATTGCATTGGTGGGCCACAGTGGAGCTGGAAAAAGCACGATCATAAATTTGCTACCAAGATTTTACGATCCTGGAGAAGGAGAAGTTTGTATTGATGGACAAAATATTTCTAAAGTGAGGTTATCCTCCTTAAGAAAAAATATATCTATGGTAGCACAAGACATAATGCTATTTGATGATACTGTTCGAGCAAATATAGCTTATGCAAAATTAGATGCATCGGACGAACAAATAAAAAAGGCTTGTGATTTTGCAGCTGCTAATGAATTTATAGAAAGCTTACCAAAATCGTATGAAACAATGATTGGAGAAAATGGTATAAAACTATCAGGTGGTCAAAAACAAAGAATTTCTATCGCTAGGGCTGTACTAAAAAATTCTCCCATAATACTACTGGATGAGGCTACTTCTTCATTAGATTCAGAATCTGAAGAAAAAGTTCAAAATGCAATTATAAATTTGACAAAAAACAAAACCACATTGGTTATTGCGCATAGACTATCAACGATTATTCGAGCAAATAAAATCTTTGTTTTGAATCATGGCAAAATTGTCGACATCGGAACTCATAAGGAGCTCCTAGAAAATTCCATGCTTTACAAAAATCTATACAGCAAACAGTTAAGTGCATAATTTTATGTATACATGGTATAAAATTTTTACATACCTTTTCTACCCTTTTGTTCCAATTTATTTATATTTTAGAAAATTAAGAAAAAAAGAAGATAGTATAAGATATAAAGAAAAATTATCTAAAATAAACATAGAAAGAGGTGGTGGATTTTTAATTTGGTTTCATGTAGCTAGCGTTGGAGAAGCAATGAGCATTCTTCCATTAATTGAAAATTTTATAGAGGAAAAAAAAATCAATAAAATTTTATTAACATCCATAACTTTAAGCTCAGGAAAAATTCTAGAAAAAAAATACAAACAAAATGCAAAAGTGGTTCACCAATATTTACCAATAGATATACCAATCTTAGTAAAAAAATTTTTAGAACATTGGAAGCCAAATTTATCTATTTTTATTGATTCTGAAATTTGGCCCAATTTAATTTTAAGTGCATCTAAAAAAGAAATTCCCTTATTATTATTAAATGCAAGAATAACAGAAAAATCTTTTAGAAGATGGAGGTTGGCTAAAATTTTTGCAAAAAAAATATTTTCAAAATTTGAAATATGTATTGCATCAAATAGACAGAGTGAAAATTTTCTCAAAATTTTAGGAGCTAAAAATATAAAAAATTATGGTAATCTTAAATTTTCACAAACTAAAAATAAATTAAATCTAGAATTAAATCCTCTTTTCTTAGACAAAATAAAAAATAGAAAAATATGGTGTGCGGCTAGCACTCATGCAACAGAAGAATTGTTGTGCGCAAAATCTCATATCAAAATTAAAAAAAATCACAACGACATTTTAACCATTATAATACCAAGACATATTGATAGAGCGGAAAAAATTAAAACTGAATTATCAAATCTTAATTTGCAAGTTGCCTTTTATAGTGACCCCAATCAGATAAATGAAAATACAGATATATTGTTAGTAGATTCTTTTGGGGAATCTCTGAAGTTTTATAATATTTCCAAATATGTTTTTGTAGGAAAGTCGTTGGTAAAAACTCTAATAATGAATAGTGGACAAAACCCAATTGAACCTGCAAGATTTGGCTGCAAAATTTTTCACGGTCCAAACGTAAGCAACTTTGCTGAAATTTATGAATATTTAAAAGAAATGGGTGTTACAAAAATGATCAAAAATTCAGAGGAATTAAGTCTATCTCTAGTTGAAGAATTTAATGAAAATAGAGAAAAAAACGATGAGATTACAAATAAAATAGAAAATTACGGACAAAATATATTTGATAGTGTGATCTTAGAATTAAAAAAATATATATAAATAATTTAGATGAATTTTTTTAAACCAAAGTTTTGGGATAAAAATCAAATCTCCTTTTTTTCAGTTTTGCTTTTTCCAATCTCATTGTTGATTAAGCTATTAAGTTTATTGAATCGCCTTGTAACTAAAACTAAAGAATCCACTATACCTGTTATTTGTGTTGGCAATATATATATAGGTGGAACTGGAAAAACGCCATTATGCATTGAAATATTTTCAATTTTAAAAGATCTAAAAGCAAACCCTGCTTTTATTAGAAAAGAATATAAATTGTTTCAGGACGAAGTAAAACTTCAAGAAAAAATCGGTCCAATTTACCAAAATAAAAAAAGATCAAAAGCTATTGAAGAAGCAAAAAAAAATAATGCAAATGTTGTTGTTCTTGATGACGGATTTCAGGATTTTTCCATAAAAAAAAATTTTTCTATAGTTTGTTTTAATGAAAAGCAATGGGTTGGCAATGGATTGACCATACCGTCTGGTCCTCTAAGAGAAAATCTTTCTGCTTTAAAAAGAGCAGATTGCGTAATGATAAATGGAAAAAAAAATGAGAATATGGAAAATAAAATACTAAAAAAAAACAATGTAATTAAAATTTTTTATAGCAGTTATAAACCAGAAAATATCGAAGAATTTAAACAAAAAAAAATTACTGCTTTTGCTGGTATTGGAAATCCAGAGAATTTTTTTGATTTATTAAAGAATCATAAATTAAATGTTTTGGAAACAATAAAATTTCCTGATCATCATAGATATACGGAATATGAATTAAAAAATTTATTAGATAAAATAAAGGAAAATAATAGTATTTTAACAACAACTGAAAAAGATTATTTTAGAATCCCTAAAAATTATAGAGAAAAAATTAAATATATAAAAATAAATATTGAAATTGAAAATAAAAATCAATTTATTGAAGAAATAAAAAAAATTATATGAAAATTTTAAAATACTTTTTTGAATTTATAAGCATAATTTCATTATTTACTATTTTTAAAATAATAGGATTAAGAAATGCATCTGCTTTAGGAAATATTTTAGGAAAACTTATTGGCCCACTTTTTAGATCAACGCAGATTACCAAGCAAAATATTAAAATCGGGTTAGGGAAAATTGATGAGCAAAAAGTAACTGAAATTATTAATGGTATGTGGTCAAATATTGGAAGAACTTTTGCAGAATATGTTTTTTTAAAGGATTTTAAATTTAACAGAACAAATTTTAATCATATAAAAATAAATGGGGTCAATTATTTAAATCAAATTAAAAAAAATAACGAAGCTGTAATTTTTTATTCTGGCCATTTTGCAAATTTTGAACTTATGGCGATGGAATTAGATAAATCCGGAATTAAATGTGCCGCAATATATAGGCCTTTAAATAATTTTTTTTTAAATCCATTAATGGAATATTTAAGAATGAAGTATATTTGCCCTAATCAAATTCCAAAAGGCAGAATGGGCATGAGAGAAATAATAAGTAAAATTAAAGATGGTTACAGCATTGCTCTAATGGTAGATCAACGTGTCAGTGAAGGGCCTAGAACTCTTTTTTTTAATAAACCTGCTCACACCACAACTATACCTGCGCAAATAGCTTTAAAGTATAATTGCAAATTAGTACCCATTTCTTTGGAAAGAAAAGTAGGTCCTAGTTTTGAAATGACCATACACGAACCATATAAAATTGAAAAAACAGGTAACGCCGAAGAAGATACTAAAAATATTACACTTAAAATTAATCATATCATTGAGAAAATGATAATTAAAAATCCCAAGCAATGGATTTGGTCACATAATCGCTGGAAATAAAGATGGATAAAAAAAAGATTTTCAAAGTCGCTCCTAGTGGACTTGATTATGCGCTAAAATGTAAAAGATGTTTGTGGTTATCGCATAGAAACATAAAGCTTGATGCTTTTTTTCCCCCGATATTTAATTCGTTTGATTTGATTCAAAAAAAATTCTTAATCACTCAATCTGTAAAATTAATGTCAAAAAACTTACCTGATGGACGTATAATGACAGAACTTAATGGATTTATAGGATCGTCTACACTCCTAGACAATAAAAGGAGACCTTTTATAATTAGTGGCAAAACTGATGTAGTTATTGAATTTAAAACCAATCCAAAAAAATATGGAATTATCGATTTAAAAACAACTAAAATTAGTCCATCAAAAATTGAAAACTACAAACTGCAATTAGAAAGTTATGCAGCAATTTTTCAAAATCCAAATACTAAAACTCCAAAATTTTCTGATATTGAAGAACTAGGATTATATCTTTTTGAACCAAAGGAAATTACTGAAATTTCTAAAGGATCTTGTTATATGAAATTTGAAACTTTGTATCTAAAAGGTAATAGATGTCATGATGAATTGATAAAAAGAGTTACTGATATTATCGATATTTGTTTAATGGAAAAACCGCCAGAATATAATCCGGCTTGTGCTAGCTGCAAATTTGTTATTTCTTTGAAAAAAGAAAAATATATTTAAACTACTTAATATCAAGGACTGTTGCCGGATCTAAACGTGTCTGAAACCAATTAAGTCTAACATCTAAATGTGCTCCTGTTGATCTTCCTGTTGAACCAACAGTTCCTATAACATCTCCTTGTTTAACTTTTTGACCTTTTTTAACCATCAATGTTTTCATATGCATGTACAACGTTGAAATACCATGTCCATGATCAAATATTAAAGTGCCACCAGTATAAAATAGATCTGGCTCAGCTAAAGTTACGACACCGTCTAACATGGCTTTAATTTCTGTACCTTCGTCAGCGGCAAAATCTATACCATAATGAGGCCACTTAGGTTTTCCATTTAAAATTCTCTGACTTCCATATACACCGGTGACGATTGCGTTTTCTAGTGGATTTATAAATTTATTTTTAAAAAATGATAAATCACTATTGACGGCTCTGGCCTCTCCTATCCATTTATTTTCTCTTTTAATTCTTTCGTAAACTTCTTCTGGAGGTGTAACTTTTTTTTCTTCTAGGCCGTCTATTCTTTGAATTTTATATTTTCTCTTAAAAACCTTTTTTACAATTTTTTTTTCATTTATTGTTATTACTACATCATTTTTTCTATCTCTACCCAATCCAAAAGCAAAATATCCATCAGATGTAACTTTTACTTTTTTTTTATCAATAAAAACCTCAGAACCTGGTTCTGTTTTTCCAAGAATAAATGCGCCTTGAATAAATTTACCATCAAATGTTGCAGCAAAACTTGAGGTTGTAAAAAATATAAAAACTATACTAACTAAAATTTTCATTTTTTATTTAATTCTTCATATCTTTGTTGAGCTTCTTTTGGTGAAAAATATGCTTCTTGTAATTCAACATTCCAATAGGTCAATTGATTAAGCGAGATCTTTTTACCCGAAACTGCACAAACTACATAATCGCCATCATCTATTATTTCAAAATTGTTTGGACCAAATTTAAGTTTTGCTTTATTTCTGTTCATATATAAATAATCATTAGTATATCGAGAATATATATATTTTAAATGAGAATAATAGCAGGCAAACTTAAAGGTTACACTTTACATCTTCCGCAAAATAAAATTACAAGACCTCTTAAAGATTTGGTTAGAGAAAGCATTTTTAACTTATTGATCCATTCAAATAAAATAGCATTCCGGTTTGAAAAATCAAATATACTTGACTTATATGCTGGATCTGGATCATTTGGACTCGAATGCATTTCGAGAGGAACTAAAAATGTTATCTTTATAGAAAAATCAAAAGATATAGTAAAAATTTTAGAAAAAAATGTTCAAAAACTAAAAGCAAAAGAAAATACAAATATATTTTGCAGTGATGCATTTAATTTAATAAAAAAAAATATATTTAAATCAAAACTTAATTTGATTTTCTGCGATCCTCCTTTTCAAGATAAAAATATTGAAAAATTAATCGAATTAATTTTTAATAAAAATATTCTAGACAAAAAAGGAATTATAATTTTACACCGAAACAAAACTACCAAAGAAAAACTACCTGATTATTTCGAAATAATAGAACAGAGAACATACGGGATCTCAAAAATAATTTTTGGTAGAATTTTATTTTAAAATTTTTCTTGTTTCAATTTTGACTTGCTCAACAGCTGGTTGATCAAATGGATTAACATTCATTAAACGTGACAAAAGAATCGTTTCTAAGGCAAAAAAAGTGAAAACCTCTCCTAATTCTTCTTCATTTTTTTTGTCAAATGTAATCTGCCTGAATGGAATTTTTTTTAATTTAAAAATATTTTTAACTGCATTACATTGCGCATTAATAATAAATTTTACATTTTTATTTTTTAAAAATTTCATATTATTTGGAATAATATCTTGAGAAACTCTAAATTTATCCTTTTTTTCTTTTGAGTTGAAGAAAGTAAAGAATTTATCTTTAGGTCCATCCAAGTAAAGTTGCAATAAGCTATGATGATCTTTTGGTCCAAATGAAAGCATCGGATTAATACCTTTTCCTTTTTTTCCTAAACTTTCTGCAACAAGTTGCTGATACCAATATCCTAAATCATTTAAGTCAGAATCATAATTTAATATAATTGAATTGTTAATTTTTTTTGATACTAAAGTGTATATATAAGCTACATTCTGAACTAGAGTTGAAACAAAAATTTTATTTTTAATTAATCTATTTAAATTTTTAAATTTTGGTAAATTGAGACCCATTAGTGCTGCAGGAAACATACCTGTCTCAGATAAAACTGAATAACGTCCACTTATAAAGTTTTCATGTTCAATAATCTCGGCGTTATGTTTTGTGGCTATATTTATTAAAGCATTATCTGTTGCTTCCGCAATAACAATTAATTTATTTTTTAATAATTTTTTTGAAAATACGATTCCTAAATTAATTATTGTTTCGATAGTTTTCCCTGACTTGCCAGCTACTATAACACAAGAATTTCTTAAATTTATTTTTTTAAATTCTGAATACAAATTTGGATCTAAATTATCAAAGAAAAAAACTTTTTTTTTAATTTTTTCTTTTAAAAATGAGTAAATAGTTTTTGTTCCTAAAATTGAACCTCCCATTCCAATAATTACAATATTTTCGTATTTAAAAAATTTTCTTATTGTTAAATCAGAAAAATTAAAATTATAATTTTTTTCATAAGATTCTAACAATGGGATTCGGTTATTTTTTAAATCCATTAAAAAAGAATTAAAAATTTTTTTAGTTTTTTTTATATTTTTTTTATATTTATCAGAATTATTGAAATAATTTTTAAACAAATTATCTTTTTTTTTTAGCATTTATTTTGATTGAATTTTTTTTAATATTGAACTTTCGACAGAATCTTCGTTTAAAGATTCGTCTTCAGAACTTTCTTCTAGTGCTGATTCAAATATGGAAATCTCCTCACTAACCTCAGCAACTTCTTCATCTGGGGATGGTAAATTCTCATAATCTGGAGGAAGTATTAATGGATCTTTTTTCTGTATAAAAAATTCGTCAGTTGATTTTTGCTTTTGCCCTGTTAGACCGCGCTTAACGGAATCAAATGTGCCTCCGCATGATGATAGAAAAAAAACTGCGGTAATTAATAATATTAATGTTCTAAACATTTTCAGAAACTTTTTCCTTTTTGATTAACTCAACTAGTATTAACCCAATTATACCTACTGTTATAAAAATATCAGCAACATTAAATATAAACCAGTGATAATCGCCAATATGTAAATCTATAAAATCGGGTACAGCATAATAATATATTCTGTCAAACAAATTTCCTAAGGATCCGCCAATTATTATTGCTATTAAGTAGCCGCTAATACCTCTGGATTTAATAAGCAAGTACAAAAGCAAAATATTAACCAGCGCTATTAGTAAGGTTAGGCTGTGATAATATACATTACTTTCCATAGCAGCTAAACCAAATCCAATTCCCGTATTCCAAACTAAATAAAAATTTAAGAAAGGAAAAACATAAAAATCTATATCTGTTCCTGTCGATTGTAAATTGATTAGATATATTTTAACCAATCTATCAATAAAAAATAAAGTTAATATAATTATTATTTTTTTCATTAAGTAGTCTAATTTTTTAATACAGATTTACATCTTTCGCATGGATTTCCTAAAATTTTCCAACATCTTGAACATTTTTCACCCTTAGCTTTCTGCACTAACACACCTACATCGGATATATCATTTAATCTAAAAACTTTTTCGTCGTTAATCATATTTTTTACACTCGCCTTTGAAGTAATAAAATATTCAGACAAATTTATGTCCTTAACGAGTTCCAAATATTCTTTGCCAAGGTATATTTCTATATCAGCCTCCAAGCTTGAACCAATATCTTTGCTGGATCTCTTAACTTCAATACCAGCATTCACAACATTTCTTATTATTTTTAATTTCTCCCATTTTTCACACAATTTTCTATTTTCCCAATTTGCAGGTATTTTCGGAAAATTTTCAAGGTGAATGCTTGAATTTTTTCCCACGTTGATAATTTGAAAAATTTCCTCAGTTGTAAAAGATAGTATTGGAGCAAACCATTTCAATAAAATATCTAAGATCAGTGATAGTAAATTAGTGCAAATCTTTCTTTTTTCCGATTTCAAATCATCGCAGTAAAGAACATCTTTTCTAATATCAAAATAAAATGCTGATAAATCCAATGAACAAAAGTTTAGTAATTCTTTATAAAGCTTATGAAAATTATACTCCTTAAAGTATTTTTCAAAATTTTTGTTAAGTTCAAATATTTGATGAAGAATATAACGCTCTAGTTCTGGCCATTTTTCGACTTCTTTAGAATTTAAATTAAAATCAATTTTTTTATCTTTTAAATTTCCTAGCAAAAATCTAAATGTATTTCTAATTTTTCTATAAGATTCTGCGTGCTGTTCTAAAATTGAGTAATCTAGTCTTAAATCTTCAGCATAATCAGATGCTGCAACCCAAGTTCGAAGAATATCTGCCCCATATTTTTTTAGTATATCTTCTGGTGCGATTATATTTCCTGTTGATTTTGACATTTTTAAACCTTTGCCATCAACCACAAATCCATGAGTAAGAATGCTTTTAAATGGCGCTTTGCCTCTTGTGCCACATGATTCTAAAAGAGATGAATGAAACCATCCCCTGTGCTGATCGGATCCTTCTAGATACATAGATGCAGGCCACGCTAAATCTTTTCTTTTTTCTAACACGTAAGAATGGGTTGCTCCACTATCAAACCAGACTTCTACTATATCGTTAGATTTAATGTAGTCGCTTTTCTTATATTTTTTTCCTAAAAATTTTTGAGGATCGTCAGTAAACCAGCAGTCAGCTCCCTCTTTTTCAAAAATTTTTGCAACATTTTCTATTACCTCTGGATCTTTTAAAGGCTCTTTTGTTTTTTTTGAAACAAATAAAGGTAATGGCACTCCCCAGATTCTTTGTCTGGAAATGCACCAATCTGGTCTGGTTTCAATCATCGATCTAATTCTATCTCTACCTCTTTCAGGATAGAAATCTGTATCATCAATTGCTTTAAGTGCCTTTTTTCTTAAATCTTTTTTTTCCATAGAAATAAACCATTGCGATGTAGCTCTATGAACTAAAGGCGCTTTAGATCTCCAAGAATGTGGATAGCTATGGGTAAGCTTGCCATTTGCCAAAAGTTTTTTACATTCTTTAAGATTTTCAATTACAATTTGATCTGCTTTAAAGATGTGAATGCCTTCAAATTTTTTTATATGTTTTGTGTATTTGCCATCATCATCAATTGTATCTAATGATTTAATTCCGTGCTTTAAACATAAATTGAAATCATCTGGTCCATGACTGGGTGCGCAATGAACAATACCTGTACCTTGTTCGAGTGTTACAAAACTACCTTCTAACATTGGAACATCATACTGATATCCTAATTTTTCAAATGGATGCGAGCAGATTGTTCCTTCAAAATCTTTTCCTTTAATTTTTTCAATAATATTATAATTTTCTATTTCACAATCTTTCAGAACTTGATTGAGAAGTTTAGTAGCGACTACAATTTTCTTATTATCTAAATTTTTTGATTTTGGATTAATTTCGATAATTGAATAGTCTAAATTTTTATTATAAGCCAAGGCCTTATTTGCTGGTATAGTCCAAGGTGTAGTAGTCCATATAATAATTTGAGAATCTTTTAATAAATCTATTTTTGAAGTCCTTACATTAAAACCTACATATATTGTGTTAGAAGTGTGATCTTTATATTCAACCTCTGCGTCCGCTAAAGCAGTTTTTTCTACCGTTGACCATAAGACAGGCTTGTAGCCTTGATACAAACTACCATCTAACAAAAACTTACCTAACTCTCTTACAATTTGAGCTTCAGCATCAAAACTCATTGTAGAATAGTAATTCTTCCAGTCACCTTCGACTCCTAATCTTGTGAATTCTTTTATATGAACTTTAATCCATTTTTCAGCAAATTCTCGGCACTCTAATCTAAAATCTTTTATTGGAACTTGATTTTTATCTTTTTTATTTTTTTTATACTGCTCTTCTATTTTCCATTCGATAGGTAATCCGTGACAATCCCAGCCAGGAACATAAACCGAGTCTTTTCCATCCATTTGATGAAATCTGGTAATAATATCTTTAAGAATTTTGTTAAGAGCCGTACCCATATGTATGTGCCCATTTGCATATGGAGGCCCGTCGTGTAAAATAAATTTTTCTTTTCCTTTGCGAGAATCTCTAAGTTTTTTATAAAGACTCAATTTTTCCCAAGTTTTCAATATTTCGGGCTCTCTATTAGGCAGATTTGCCTTCATTGAGAATGAGGTTTTCGGTAAATTAATGTTTTCTTTACTCATAAAACTAATTTTGTTTTTAAACCTTTTTTTGCAAGAATTACATCTTTATTAATTTGTTTTATCAATTTAGCTGGATTTTTAAATTTTTTATCTCCTCTTATAAATTTTTGGAAATATACTTTTAATCTTTTATTATATAGATTTTTATTAATTCCAAATATGTTTGTTTCAAGAAATACTTCTTTACCTTTGAAGGTAGGACGAGATCCGAGGTAAGCTACGCCACCATAAATTTTATTTTTATTTCCTATCATAATTTTAACAGCATGAATTCCAATTTTTGGATATATATAATTTTTTATACTAATATTGCACGTACGATATCCTAGTTTTCGACCCAGTCTTTTGCCTTTTTGAACCAATCCATCAATAAACCAAGTTCTTGAAAGCAACTTGTTTGCAAAGTTAATTTTTCCAGTTTGTAAACATTTTCTTATTCTTGTAGATGAAACTATATTACCATTATATTTAAAAGGTTTAATATTAAGTAATCTATAATTATATTTAATTCCTAATTTGGTTAACAAAGCCACATTACCTTTTCTATTTCTGCCAAACTTAAAATTATTACTCACGGAAAGAGATTTTGGATTTATTTTTTTAAAAATAATATTTCTTACAAAGTCGTTAGCTGTAGTTTTAGAAAATTTTTTATTAAAATTGACATTTATAACAAAATCTACACCATGCTTTTTAAATAATTTCATTTTATGATTTTCTGATACTAGTCTATGATTTTTTATTTTTTTATTAAAAAACATTATTGGTAATGGAGAAAAGGTCATAACACCAAATTTTATTTTTTTTATATTTGCAAACTGCTTTGTTTTTTTAAAAACTTTTTGATGTCCTTTGTGAATGCCATCAAAATTTCCGATAGCTATAGCTGCACCTTTATAAATTTTTGGAATTGTTGTACTATTAAATATTTTCATATTTTACCAGCTTAATCTTTCTTGATAATAATTTGTTTTAGTTCCATATTTTTTTAAAATCTTTTCATAACTTTCTTCTGTTTGATTTAAAAATTCATCTTTGTGAACGCCATTTGTTATAAATAGAGAGTCAAACTTCATATTATTTGCTCCTTTTATATCTGTGCGGATATTATCTCCAATAACAAGAACTTTTTTTCCATTACTTCTACAAAACTTATAAATTTCTGGGTGCGGTTTTCCAAAATAAACGACCTTCCCACCTAATTCATTAAAAAGGGCTGCTATAGCTCCTGCGCAGTACTCTTTGTCTTGACCGCGATGAACTGTTAAATCTGGATTAGTGCAAACCATTTTAATATTTGTGTAATTTTTTAATAAGTCTCTATAAAAATCTAATGATTTTTTATGTTGATCGAAAAGACCCGTGCATAGAATAAAGTCGGCTTGATTTAAATTTGTTTTATTTTTTTCAAGTCCCTCAAATAAATTACTGTCTCTTTCTGGACCTAGATGAAAAAAGCTTTTTCCATATTTATTATTTTGTAGACTTTTCAAAGCTGCTTCACCTGAAGTAAAAACATTCTTTGTAAAAATTTTATTCATATTCAAACTTAACAAAAATTTTTCAACATCTTTCGATGGTCTGGGAGCATTTGACATTAAAACAAATCTTTTATTAAGTTTATGTAAATTTTCTAATACCACGATGGCTTCTGGATAAAGCTTAACTCCATTATGCACAACACCCCACAAGTCTATGAAAAAAATATCGTACTTGCTGTGAATTTCTTTAATTCCCTTAATTGTTTTTTTAGTCATCTTTATTGATGATTAGCTTAAGAAAGACTAAAAATACACTATTTTGGCGAATTTATGCCAAAAATCATCAGTTTTTCGGGGTATTGAATTTTTGGTATCCAATACTATATACCAGCTATAAAAAAATAGGAGAAAATTTAAATGAAATTTAGACCTTTACACGATCGTGTTTTGATAGAAGTTTTAGATAGTGAAGAAAAAACAGCTGGAGGAATAATTATCCCTGATACAGCAAAGGAAAAGCCGCAAGAAGGGAAAGTTGTAGCGGTTGGATCTGGAACAAGAACAGAAGATGGAAAAACCATCCCAATGGACGTTAAGGTGGGCGACATCGTTCTTTTTGGTAAATGGTCAGGCACTGAAGTAAAAATTGATGGAAAAGAATACAGCATAATGAAAGAATCTGACATTATGGGAATTTCGAAAGGAAAAAAATAAAATGGCAAAAATTGTAAAATTTGATACGGAAGCAAGAACTAAAATGTTAAAAGGAGTTGATACTCTTGCAAATGCAGTAAAAGTAACTTTAGGTCCAAAAGGAAGAAATGTAGTTTTAGATAAATCGTATGGAGCACCACGTACTACAAAAGATGGTGTTACTGTTGCAAAAGAAATTGAGCTACAAGATAAATTTGAAAATATGGGAGCTCAAATGGTTAAAGAAGTAGCAAGTAAAACAAATGATGAGGCTGGAGATGGAACCACAACTGCTACAATTTTAGCACAGTCAATTGTCAGAGAAGGAATTAAATATGTTACTGCAGGAATGAATCCAATGGATGTTAAAAGAGGCCTTGATAACGCGGTTTCACATGTTATTGAAAAATTAAAATCTTCATCAAAAAAAGTAAAAACAAATGATGAGGTAGCTCAAGTAGGAACAATTTCTGCTAATGGAGAAAAAGAAATTGGAGAAATGATTTCAAAAGCTATGCAAAAAGTTGGGAATGAAGGAGTAATTACTGTTGAAGAAGCAAAAGGACTTGCAACGGAATTAGATGTTGTGGAAGGTATGCAGTTCGATAGAGGGTATTTATCTCCTTATTTCATAACGAACGCAGATAAAATGACAACTGAACTTGACAATCCACTTATTTTACTGCACGAAAAAAAATTAGCTAACTTACAAGCAATGGTTCCTTTGCTAGAATCTGTGGTACAAGCAGGAAGACCATTAATGATAATCTCTGAAGATGTTGAAGGGGAAGCCTTAGCAACTCTAGTTGTAAACAAATTAAGAGGAGGCCTAAAAGTTGTTGCTGTTAAAGCTCCGGGATTTGGCGACAGAAGAAAATCAATGTTGGAAGATATTGGTATATTAACTGGGGGCCAAGTAATATCAGAAGATTTAGGAATTAAACTAGAAAATGTTAAAATAAATGATCTTGGATCTTGCAAAAAAGTAAAAGTTGATAAAGATAATAGTACTATTGTTGCTGGATCTGGAAAAAAAGCAGATATTGAAGCAAGATGCAATCAAATTAGACAACAAATAGAAGAAACAACCTCTGACTATGATAAGGAAAAACTTCAAGAAAGATTAGCAAAATTAGCTGGCGGAGTTGCTGTAATTAAAGTTGGTGGAGCAACGGAGGTCGAGGTTAAAGAAAGAAAAGATAGAGTAGAAGATGCTCTTAACGCAACAAGAGCCGCTGTAGAGGAAGGTGTTGTTGCTGGGGGAGGATGTGCTTTGCTTTATGCAGCTCAGGATTTAGAAAAAGTAAAATCTAAAGGTGCAGATCAAAAAGCCGGTGTCGATATTGTAAAAAAAGCTTTAGAAGCACCAATTAGACAAATTACTACAAATGCAGGTGTTGACGGATCTGTTGTTGTAGGAAAACTTTTAGAAGGTAAAAAAACGACACAAGGTTACGACGCTCAAAATGAAGAATATTGCGATATGTTTTCAAAAGGAATTATAGACCCAACAAAAGTTGTTAGAACAGCTTTGCAAGATGCAGCTTCAATAGCTGGGTTGCTTATCACAACAGAAGCAATGGTTGCTGATAAACCGGAAGAAAAAGATTCTGGTCCTGCTATGCCTCCTGGTGGTGGAATGGGCGGTATGGGAGGAATGGGTGGCATGGGAATGTAACCCACTTAAATTAATGAATTTAAAAAAGGCCGCAAAGTTGTGGCCTTTTTTTTTGAAATTAATAAACAAGCTTGAGAATTTAAAATACATCCGTCCTTAAGAACTCTAAGATTGTTATCTTTTAAAGTTTTTCCTGTCGAAGTTATATCTGTAATAATTTCAGACGAACCAATAAATGGATAAGTTTCTGTTGCTCCAAGACTTGGCACAAGTTTGTATTGGGTAATACCCTTTGAGACTAGAAAGTTATTAGTTAAATTTGGATACTTTGTAGCAACTCGTAACCTAGCATTCTTTTTGTCTCTAAAATCAAAAGAAACCTCCTCTAGATCTGCTACTGTTTGAACATCTATCCAGTCATTAGGAATAGCAACTACTACGTCAGCTACACCAAAATCTAATTTTTTTTTAATTTCAATTTTTTTCTGAAGATTTATAGACGATTCTTGTAACAGATCTAGACCAGATATCCCTATATCAATTGTTCCGTCACCAAGTCTTTGGATTATCTCTTTGGCGTGCAAATAAATAATTTTTGAATTAGGTAAATTCTCCATTTGAGCAAAGTAATTTCTTTCACCTCCGCTGGATGTTGGTTTAAAATTCTTTTTTTCAAAGAAACTTATTGAGTCTTCTTTTAATCTTCCTTTGCTTGGTAAGCCTATGGTTATTAAATTTTTCATATTTATAAGTTATTTAAATTAATTGCAGCCCCAACTGCTGAAATATTTTTTTTAGATCCCAGACTTTTCAATAAACCATCATATCTTCCACCTCGTGCTATCTCTTTTTTTGATGAGTTATAAATCTCAAAAACTATCCCGGTATAATATTCTATATTTCTACCAAAATTTGTTGAAAAAATAGTTTTTGAATTTATTTTTGATAAATTCTTTATAGTTGATAAATCTTTGAAAACAATATTACTTAATTTATTTTTTTTAACAAAATTTTTCAATGTTTTATCTAATTGATTGATTGGACAATTAATTTTTAAAAACTCTCTAATAATTTTGACAATTTTTTTATTTTGTGTAAACGATCTTGGATCTTTTATTTTTCTATCAAATCTAGACAAAATTTCAGAAACTCTACGACTTGCAATTTCTTTGCTTTGATCAAGATTTTTCATATCAATAAATCTTTTTTTATCTAGCTCAACTGCTGTTGGATCTACATCGGAGTTAGTTTCAAGCCTTTTGAGCAAATCTTCAAAATATTTTGGTCTCCAAAAGTGTCTTTTCAATCGCATCTTCCATCTTTCTGGAATTGTTAAAGAATCTATTAGCTTTTGAAATAAACTTACATCGCTCACTTTAATTGATGTATTTTTTATTTTTATTTTTTTAATTGAACTTGCGATTGTATTTAAAACTTTTAAATCATCAGTAGATTTATTTTTAGAACCTAAAATTTCTATTCCCAACTGATCATTAACAACTTTATCTTTTAAGTTGCTTGATCTTCTGTAAGCTTGTCCTGAGTAAAAAATTTTTGAATTTGCTTTAGAATTGTCTTTTAAATATTTTATACAAGAAGCAACCGTCAAATCTGGTCGTAGACACATACTTCTCCCAGTGTCATCCTCAAAAGTAAGCATTAGCTTTCTAAAATTCTCCCCTGATCTTTGAATAATATAATCAGAATCTAAAAGAACATCTGGTTCTGATAAAACAAAACCATCTTTCTTAAAAACTTTAATTATATTTTCAGAGTAGCTTTTTGATCTCATTTGATAAATCCTCGATTTTAACCAAACTTTCTTTTCCACTCTCAAGATTTTTTAATGTTGCTTTTCCAGATTTTATTTCATCATCGCCATACAAAATAACAGCTGGAGATCCAATCTTATTTGCATATTCCATTTGTTTTTTTAATTTACCTTCCCCTGGGTAAATCTCAGAACTGATATTTGATATTCTGAGTTTATTTAATATCGCAACATATTCTTTGTTTTTGTTTTTATCAAAGACACATATAACTACTGGTCTAGTGGTTCTTATTTTAAAATCTTTTTTTTGCATTAAAGCAAAAACTAGCCTATCAAGACCAATTGATATTCCGGTTGCGGGACAATTAAAATTTCCAAAATTACTTACAAGGTTATCGTATCTTCCTCCTCCGCCTATTGAACCAAATTGAATAGCTTGTCCTTTTGAATTCTTTACCTCAAAATTTAAATTAACCTCAAAAATAGGTCCTGTATAATATTCCAAACCTCTTATCACTGATGGATCTAATTTATAATTTTCAAAATTATAATCTTTAAATATTTTAATAATCTCTAAAACGTCTTCACTGTCAGATGTTTTGCTTTTTAGAGCGTTTTCAATTATTTTTATCTGATCACTATTAAGATTTGCACCCTTTGTATAATCTCCAGATTTATCTTTTCTGCCTACCCCAAGAAGCTTCTTTGCTTCTTCCCATCCAAGTCTATCGATCTTATCAAGAGCACGTAAAGTAGTTGATATTTGTTCTTTTGATTTAATTTTTAATTGCTCAAAGAGTTTATCAGTGAATTTTCTAGAAGAAATCTTCACTGTATAATCTTTTTTATCTAGTCCACACTTTTGTAATATCTCGGATATTAATACACAAAGCTCAGCATCAGCCTGTAAACTATTTGTTCCTACATAGTCAGCATCGAATTGTAAAAATTCTCTATATCTGCCCGGTCCTGGTTTTTCATTTCTCCAGACTGTTCCAAGTTGATAGCGTTTAAAAGGTTTTGGAATTTCCATGTAGTTTTTTGCTACATATCTAGCTAGTGGAGCTGTGAGATCATATCTTAGAGATAGCCAATTACTTTCATCCTTAAAAGAAAACACTCCTTGATCTGGTCTATCCTTGTCAGGCAAAAATTTTCCAATACTATCCGTATACTCAAAACTTGGTGTTTCGAGATATTTAAAACCATACTTAATCATAACTTCTTTAATATTTGAAATTACGAAGTCGCGGACTAATAATTCTTTCTCTTGTCTATCTACAAAACCTAAAGGCAACTCCTTTGAAGGTTTAAAATTTTTTTCTTTACTCATTATTTTGGTACAGCAGGGTGGATTCGAACCACCGACCCCTAGTTCCACAAACTAGTGCTCTAACCAACTGAGCTACTGCTGCATAACTCCTTTTTATATTAATTGTTAATAAATTTGTATTTTAAAATATGTAATGATTTAGCTAAGCAATAGCCTAGCATGTGCAAAATGGTGTTTTGCATTAAGAATGTTTATGATTTTTAAATTTTTAATCATTGCTGCAAAGTAACATAATTTTTTTACTTTGCAACAATAGATTGTATGCAATTAAACTTTTTGTAAGTTAACTGCGGAAGGACCTTTTTGGCCTGTCTCAACGTCAAATGTTAATGCGTCACCTTCGTTTAACTCAAGGCCTGCTGCCTGAGCTGCTGAAGAGTGAACAAAAACATCTTTTTCTTTATCTTCACGTTCAATAAAACCGTAACCCTTTTGTGGATTAAACCATTTTACTTTTCCTTTGATGCTCATGTTATTACCTTTCTTTGTTTAGTTTAAATTCATTGATAGCCAATCTAACAACAAATTTTATGGGGCAGTTCAAATCAAATTTAATAAGTTCTGCCCCAAATTTTATGAAATTTATTGAAATACGATTAAGCTTTTTGCAGATTTACTGCGGAAGGACCTTTTTCGCCGTTCTCAACTTCAAATGTTAGTTCATCGCCTTCATTAAGATATTTAAGGCCTGCTGCTTTTACAGCAGTGTGATGAACAAAAACATCTTTTTCTTTATCTTCACGTTCAATGAAACCATAACCTTTTTTTCCATTAAACCATTTTACTTTTCCTTTAAGACTCATTTACTCGTTCCTTAAGTTGTTAATAATTTATTGTAGAAAATCTACAACAAAAACCCTTTAATAGGTTTGAAACAGATATGTCAAGTTATAATATAACTTTAAAAAACCTTTAAAAAATCAAAACATGGTGGCCAGGGACGGAATCGAACCGCCGACACAAGCCTTTTCAGGGCTCTGCTCTACCAACTGAGCTACCTGGCCTACTTAAAATCTAAAAATTATTCTACCTTTAGTTAAGTCGTATGGAGTAACTTCCACCAAAACATTATCTCCGGTCAATATCCTTATTCTATTTTTTCTTAATTTTCCAGCAGTATGTGCCAAAACTTCGTGATTGTTTTCTAATTTTACTCTAAACATTGCATTAGGCAACAACTCGGTTACCTTGCCCTTGAATTCTAAAAAATCTTGCTTTGCCAATATTTTCTCCTTTTTTAATTCTTATTTTATATTTTTAAATAAATCAATATTCAAATATTGTGCTTAGGAACATATTTTACTTTCCAAGGCTCGCCAATATCCTGCATGATAACTTCGATAATCTCTGAAATTAAAGTGATGGCCCCACCTCCAGAAAATAAAAAAGTTATTTCATAGTTGTTTTTTATAATCTTGTTACATTCAATGGCTAAACACTCTAAACTTCTTTTTTTGTTCTTTTGATTAATTTTTTTTGATCTAACTTTTAAAACTCCTTCAAATTTGATTGCACACCTTATTCTTTTATTTACCCCTTTGTCAAAATATTCCCACATAAATCTATTTAATATCATGATTAATATTCTATTTTTTTCCAAAAAAACTATATCTTCTATGGTTACAATACTGTCTTGGATATAAGCCGAAATAATTTTAAGGTCGTCTTGATTCTTTGCTACTAATTTAAAACCATATTTAACATTATTGTTCATCGAAATCTTTTAATTTTAGCTCCACATTTTGATAATTTTTTTTCGATTTTTTCGTATCCTCTATCCAGATGGTATATTCTATTAACAACTGTTTTATTTGAAGGAACCAAACCAGCTAAAACTAAACAGACTGAAGCTCTAAGGTCAGTTGCCATTAGCTCCGCACCGTTTAATTTACCTTTTCCAAAAATTTTTGCCCTATTTCCTTTTGTTTCAATTTGAGCCCCCATTCTTCTTAACTCAGAAACATGCATAAATCGATTTTCGAAAATATTTTCTCTAATAGTTGAAACCCCATTGGCAATAATCATTAAAACCATAATTTGCGCCTGCAAATCAGTAGGAAATCCTGGATAAGGTCTGGTTTCAATGTTTACACTTTTAAGTTTATCCAAACGTCTAGCAATTAAATAATTTTTCTTTGTTACTATATCCACTCCCATTTTTCGCAATAAATTAATTTCTGTTAACATAATCTTAGGATCGATATTTTTAATTCTTAATCTTCCTTTAGTTAAAGCAGCTGCAATTATGTAAGTTCCCGCTTCTATTCTATCAAAAATAACTTTGTGCACTGCTTTTTTTAAATTTTTAACTCCACAAACATCTATGCTTCTCTTTCCAATTTTATTTATTTTACATCCAATCTTCTTTAAAAAACTTATTAGATCGTCGATCTCAGGCTCTAAAGCACAATTTCGCATTTTCGTAATACCTTTGGCAAAACAAGCAGCTATCAATATGTTTTCTGTTGCACCAACTGATATTTTGGGAAATTTTATTTTACATCCCTTCAGTCCTTTTTTAGCAGAAGCAACAACGTAACCATCTTTTATTGTGATTTTTGCACCCATTTTTTTTAATGCATTTAAATGAATATCAATTGGTCTTGAACCAATAGCACACCCACCTGGCAAAGCTACTTTGGCTACTTTATACTTTGTTAATAGGGCCCCAAGTACCAAAACTCCCGCTCGCATTGTTTTTAAAAAATTATATGGAGCAAATGTTTTTAATTTTTGCTTGTTAAAAATTTCAATTTTTTTTCTTTTTTGGTTAAATTTTACTGTAGAGCCTAGTTCACTCAAAAGTGTTGACATAGTTTCAACATCTTTTACTACAGGGACATTTTTAATTACAATTTTTTTATTTGTTAGTATTGTAGATGCTAGTATTGGAAGAGTGGCATTTTTTGATCCCGATATTGTAATAGTTCCTGATATTTTTCTACCACCTCTAATTTCTAGTTTTTGCATTTAATTAAAAATTATACTTTTGGTAAAGTCACACCGGTTTGTTTCATATATTTTCCATTTCTTTTTTCATAGGTAACTTCCGGTTCTTCATTGCCCTTTAAGAAAATAAATTGAGCAGCACCTTCATTTGCGTAAATTTTTGCTGGTAAGGGTGTGGTATTAGAAAATTCAAGTGTAACATGACCTTCCCATCCAGGTTCTAGAGGCGTAACATTAACTATTATTCCACATCTAGCATATGTTGATTTTCCAAGGCATATGACCATAATATTTTTTGGTATTTTAAAATATTCCACTGTACTTGCTAGAACGAATGAATTTGGCGGTATTATACATTCATCCGATTTTCGAGATATAAAACTGGTACTTTTAAAATCTTTTGGATCAACCACGGCAGAATTCACGTCAGTAAATATTTTAAATTCATTGGAAACTCTCGCATCATAACCAAAAGATGACAATCCGTAAGAAATTTTATTTTTTCCCTTTTGTTCAGAAATGAAAGGCTTGATCATTTCTTGCTCAAGAGCCATTTTTTTAATCCACCGATCTGATAAAACGCTCATTTACTATTTTTTATTTTTTTTTTGATTTTGTCGTGAAATAATTTTCTTTTTTTAAGATTATTTTTCAGAGCTTTCTCAATTTTTTGATATCTCTGTTCTTTTCGCCAAATTGTTGACATTCACTTTTTTACTTCTGATTGGGGTTTGTTAAATCATCTAGGGTTATAGTCTTTGTAATATCATGGGTTTTAACTTCTTCTTCTTTTGTGGGATTCGCAGACAATAATCTTTTCGCTCTTCGCGCAGCTAGACGTGCTTTTCTTTTTGCTTCTTTAAGCACTGCTCTTTCTCCACGTTTTGATTTATAATCGTAATGTATTCCCATAATCTTGCTGCCTATCGATATAAGTTTTTACTTTGTTGCTTACTATATTGCAAGTTAGATAAATAATATGGCAATTTTTTGCTTACTGGGTAAATTGAATATTTGATAATTCTAATTTTACGAGAGCCCATACGACTAAATTGGAAAGCACTTCTGCGGTCAAAAGAAGAGACGATATATTCAATTCTTACCTAGGGACACCAAATTTGTTAAATTATCCATTCTTTTAATTTAACTTGGTTAGCAACAATATATTTGGGAAAAGAATTATCTATTTTGACTTTTCTATAATTTATTTTTCTATCAAAAATATCTTTGTTCGTATTAATTTTATCCTCTATATTTTTTAAATTTGTAAAATCAGACTTATTGAATTCTCCATGCGCAAATGATTTTATTTTTTTTGATATCTTTTCGGGAGTTTGTAAATATGCAAAATGCCATCCTCCATTTTCAATAATTTGAAGGTTTCTTGGTTTATCAAAACGCCAAAAGGGGTATTGCTTAAATTTTAAATTTCTAAGCCATTGCGGAGATTTAAGATCTTTTTTCAAACAAATTTTTGATCCATGCCAGTTACTTTCTGTTTCGTTCAATAAATTAATTTTGTAATTGAACATTTTTTGCGAAAAAACAGCGTATTTTTTTTTTTTATTGAATAAATGTAGTTTATTTAGATCGGGTATTTCATCTACATCAGATAATATAATCAAATCATCATCATGACATTTCTTTAAACCTCGCATGATTGAATTTCTTTGGTGTTGTTCCACCAAAGATTCACCTCCTACATGAGGTTTTTTGATTTCTTCAGATGTATCGTCAACTACTATATAAATAATTTTATTATTAAATTTTTTAAATTTGTTTGAATCAAAATTCAATTTTTTTGGTTTGCCTTGATGATCGGTAGTTGACTCAACAAAAACAAAAAAATCAACAAATTCATCTAGTATGTTTAATCTTAAATCTAAAATATGCTCTTCATTAAAAAATTGAAAACAATCGTAAATAGCCATACTATTTTTTTGTAAATGTTGTTAACCCTATTTTTTTATTTTTTATTCTTGAAGAGGCGCAATGTATAAATGTTCTATCTGCAATTAAAGTTTCGCCAATTTTCCAATTATATACATACTCTATTTCCATGCCTCTAAGATTTTTTATATCTATATGAGTTAAATATTTCTTGTGCAAATTTATATCAAATTCTTTGTCTCCCAAATGTGCATTGGATCTGTCATTTTGATCTGGCTTTGGTTTAAAATTTAATTCTTTAGGATCATTTGTAAAAGTTGTTGATCTTCCATACCATCTTTTTTTAAAAAAAATGGTATCGCCCACAGAGGATAGGGGTGTAATTACCTGTTTATAAATAACATCTTCTGCATTAAATCCGGTATCTACATGAATTGGCAAAGGTGAAAAGCTTTCATGAAAAAGTCCTAAAAAATCTTCTCCTGTTTCATTTTTTAAATTATCCATTTTAAAATCACCAAGCGCATCTTTTAATTTATTAAAATATATTTTATCTAACTCTTTATTATAATTTTGTATCCACGCTTTTTTTCTAATATTTTGTTTTTTATTATAAGTTTTTTCAGGCAAAGCATCGAAAAGCTCTGATATCATATTTATTTCTTTTTCAGAAAAAATACTAACTATTTTTGGTTTACTTTCTAAACTTTTTATTTGATCAATATTTTTTCGTTTCATAATTTATTTTTAAAATAAAAACTCTTTATTATAAATGCAAAAATTAAAATAACAATAAAAGCAACGATTGATAGATATATTTCTGATGAAAGCATAACTGTATTAGTTAAATCTTTAATATCGATTGTAGAAAACAAAAAATATAAACCACTTAAAATAATAGCAATATAGGCAACGCCCAGAACAAACTTTGGACTTAAAATCTCTAATTTCATAAATTAATTTTTAACTGTACTTATATGAACTTATTACCTATAAATATCAAAAAATTTTGGGAAGAACTAAATAAATTTCATGAAAAGAACATACCAACCAAGCCGAATAGTCAGAAAAAGACGACATGGATTCAGAGCAAGAATGAAAAAAAAAGGTGGCAGAAAGGCCCTTGCGCGAAGAAGAGCAAAAGGAAGAAAAAGAATTTCTTCTTAAATTAAGTTCACAAAATGATCCAATTTAAGAGCTTAAACCAAAACAAAGATTTTTTAAGAATTTTAAAGAAAAAGAAATTACATACAAAATACTTTACAATCTATTTTGACAAGAATTCTAAAATTGCTGAAAACAAATATTTAAATATAAGCTTTGTAATGAAAAAAAAAATAGGTAATGCAGTTACAAGAAATAAGATAAAACGAAAATTAAAATATGCTGTGCAAAAAATTTCAAAGAAAAATAGCTTAATAGGGCTGAACTACACTTATGTAATTTTTGGGAAAAATAATGTATACAAAGATAAATTTGGACTTGTTCTTAATGAAGTAAATAAAGTGTTTAAAAAAATTAAACAAATGGAAAATTAAAAATGAAATTTATAAACAACTTTTTAATATTAGTAATAAAATTTTATAAATATTTTATTTCACCCTACCTTCCATCTACTTGTAGATATTTACCAACATGCTCAGAATATTTTATAGATAGTTTAAAATTTTACGGACCATTAAAGGGATTCTTTCTAGGAGTAAAAAGAATTTTAAGATGTCATCCAATTAAATTTTTAGGTGGGAGCAGTGGATTTGATCCCATTCCAAAATTAAAAAAGGATAAAAAGTAAATGGATTTTAAAAATGTATTAATGGCTATCGTTCTTTCATCAGCCGTTTTGCTTGGTTGGGCAATTTTTTTTGAAACCCCTGTAGTGGAGCAAGTTGAACAAAAAAAAGTTGAAAAAAAAATTACTGAAAATGAAACTGGATCTACTCCATCAATTGAAGAAGTAGATAATTTAAAAAAACTTTCAAGAAACGAAGCTATAACCAAGGTCGACAGAATTAAATTAGAAAATACAAATATAAAGGGCTCTATATCACTAGAAGGCGCCGTTATTGATGACATTATTTTTAAAAAATATAAAGAAAACTTAGAAAGCGACGATAATGTTATTTTCTTAAATCCTAAAAATTCTGATAGAGGATATTATATTGAAACGGGCTGGGCATCTGGCGGTAATAAAAAACTACAATTACCTTTGGACAACACTAAATGGAAGGTTAAAGGAAATAATTCTCTTGCACCAGGAAGTCCTATAGTACTTGAATGGAATAACAATGAAGGTTTAATCTTCACAAAAAAAATTGAATTAGATGAGAATTTTTTGTTTAAAATAACACAAAAAATAAAAAATAATTCTAATAAATCTTTTCAATTTTTTCCATATGCTCAAATTACAAGAAATTATAAACCTGAAATAACACCAATTTATATTTTGCACGAAGGATTTGTTGGAGTTTTTGGCGAAGAACTAAAAGAAATGGATTATGACGACATCGACAAAGAAAAATTTACAACAAGTAGCTCTAAAGGTTGGTTGGGTATTACGGATAAGTATTGGCTTACAGCCATAGTCCCAGAAAAAGGCGAAAATTTTAAATCCGAGTTTTTATCAAAGGATAGTAAATATAAAGCTAACTTTATAATTAAAGATCCGGTAATTATTAACCCCAACAGTTCAGCTGAGCATGTAATCAACGCTTTTGTAGCTGCCAAAGAGGTTGCGGTCATAGATAATTATGCTGAAAAATTAAGTATAGAAAAGTTTGACTTAACAATAGACTGGGGTTGGTTTTATTTTTTTACTAAACCATTATTTTTTGTAATAGATTATTTTTTTAGAATCACAGGAAACTTTGGTTTAGCAATTGTAATAATTACAGCGCTCGTAAGATTGATCTTTTTTCCTCTAGCAAACTATTCGTTTAAATCAATGGCAAAAATGAAAGTTCTACAACCCGAGATGCTAAGATTAAAAGAATTGCACAAAGATGATAAAACTAAATTACAACAAGAAATGATGGCGTTGTACAAGAGAGAAAAGGTTAATCCAATATCAGGCTGTCTTCCAGTGCTTATTCAAATACCTTTTTTCTTTGCAATTTATAAAATGCTGTTTGTCACACTTGAAATGCGACATCAGCCATTCTTTGGTTGGATTGAAGACTTATCTTCAAGAGACCCTACTTCGATTTTTAATTTATTTGGTTTAATACCTTGGGATCCTCCCACTTTTTTAATGATTGGTGCGTGGCCGATAATGATGGGTTTAAGTATGTTTATACAGCAAAAACTAAACCCGGCTCCTCCTGATCCTATCCAAGCAAAAATATTTATGTTTTTTCCACTTTTTCTAACCATAATATTAGCTCCCTTTCCTTCAGGCCTGGTCGTATATTGGACTATAAACAATATATTAACTATTGCACAACAATGGGTAATAATGAGGGGTACTAAGGTTAAGACAGTTTAAAAAATGCAGCCAGCCGAAAATTTAGATAATAAAATAAAAAAATTTTGGCCAGAAAATGGTCCTTCAATTCTAGAAGTAGAAAAGTATGTAAAAAAATATGCAAAAGAAAAAATAGTAATAAAGTGCGGCGGTAGAGTCCTTTTAGACCAATCTCTTTTAAATAATTTAATTGAAGATGTAACAATTTTAAAAAAGCTAGGTCTAACTCCTATACTTGTGCATGGCGGCGGCTTAGGTATTAAAAAAAAACTAGATGAAAAAAATATTAAAAGTAAATTTATTATGGGTTTAAGGGTAACAGATGAGAAAATGATCCAAATCGTTGAAAACGTAATGATAGAATTTAATAAAGAAATTGTTAATGCTCTAGAAAAAAAAGGCTGCAAGTCAAAAGCCATAACGATAAGAAAAAATAATATAATTTATGTTGACCAGGAAAGCAAAGAACTAGGTTTTGTTGGAAAGCCAAAAAGAGTTGATGCAAAAATGCTTAAAGAAATAATCAAAGAAGATTTTGTACCTGTAATAATACCTATGGGACTTGACGAAAAAGGAAATCCTTATAATATTAATGCCGACACAGCAGCTGGAGCCATTGCAAGAAGCATAAAATCAAGAAGACTAATGTTACTAACTGATATTGATGGTGTTTTGGATAATAATGATAAATTAATTTCCGAAATTAGTACATTAGAAGCAAAAGAATTAATAAACCAAGAAATAATTCATGGGGGAATGATACCAAAAGTTAAAACTTGCATTGACGCTATAAATAATGGAGTTAGAGCTGTTGTTATTCTTGATGGCAGAAAACCCCACTCGATCTTATTTGAATTGTTTTCAGACAAAGGCGCTGGAACTCTTTTAAGAAAATGAAATCATTTCAGTCAATTAAATATTGGATATTTGACTTAGACAACACTCTATATTCAGGTAAAACTAAAGTTTTTGAACAAGTCAGTAATAGAATGACAAAATATGTGTCTAATAAGCTTAAAGTAAATCTAAATGAGGCAAAAAAAATTCAAACAGAATATTTTCACAAATACAATACAACTTTGAACGGTATGATAAAAAATCATAATACCGATGCAAGTGAATTTTTAGATTTTGTTCATGATATAAATATAGATTTTCTTAATAAAGACCTAAAGCTTAATGCTGAATTAAGAAAACTCGATGGGAAAAAAATTATATTTACTAACGGCCCAAGAAAGCATGCACTAAACGTAATTCAAAAGATTGGAATCGATCGGTGTTTTATTGACATTTTTGATATAGTTGATTCGAATTTTGTACCAAAACCCGAGATAGAGCCTTATAAAAAATTGGTAAAAAAACATAAAATTGACCCAAACTTATGTGTATTTGTTGAAGATATTGCAAGAAATTTAAAACCAGCATATGAAATGGGAATGACGACAGTTTGGATTGAAAATGATGAACCTTGGGCAAAAAAGTTTTCTGATAGTAAGTTTGTTAAGTATAAAACAAATGATTTACCTGAATTTTTAAGAAAAATAAATTTGGAAAAAGCTGCATAATGAATACTGATACTTTTGAAAAAATAATTAATGAAGCTTGGAATAATAAAAACAAAGTAAATTCTAAGTCTGATAAAAAAATATTAAATGCTATAAGCAAGACAGTAGAGTTATTAGATTCAGGAAAAATACGAGTTGCTGAAAAAAAAGATAATCAGTGGCATGTTAATCAATGGATTAAAAAAGCAATATTGTTAAGTTTCAGAGTAAATAAAATGAAAGCATCAAAAGGACCTTATTCAACTTGGTACGATAAAATAGATGGAAAAACACAGGGTTGGAATGAAAAAAAAATAGCTGCTGCTGGTTTTAGATATGTTCCTAATGGAGTTATTAGAAAAGGAGCTTTTGTTGCAAAAAATGTTGTACTAATGCCTTCGTTTCTAAATGTTGGTGCTTATGTAGATGAAGGAAGCATGATTGATACTTGGGCATCAGTAGGATCTTGTGCGCAGGTTGGAAAAAACTGTCATATATCGGGTGGAGCTGGAATTGGTGGCGTGTTGGAACCAATGCAAGCAAATCCTACTATAATTGAGGATAATTGTTTTGTTGGAGCTAGAGCCGAAATTGCTGAAGGTGTTATTGTTGGTAAAGGATCGGTTTTGTCCATGGGGGTTTATATAGGAGCTTCGACAAGAATTGTTGATCGAGCAACGGGAGAAATACACTACGGAAAAGTTCCTGAATATTCGGTTGTAGTACCAGGAACTATGCCTAGTAAAAATAATCCTGAAGGTCCATCATTATATTGCGTAGTAATTGTAAAAAAAGTAGACGAAAAAACAAGAAGCAAAACCTCAATAAACGATTTATTGAGAGATTAAAAAAAACTCATGGCGATCAGTGAATTAAAATTAGCAAAAGAATTGATTCGTAAACCTAGTATTACACCAAAAGATTCAGGTGCTATAAATCTATTATCAAAAAATTTAAGATCCCTCGGTTTTAAATGTAAATTAATAAAATTTAAAAATATAAAGAATTTATATGCCAAACTTGGAAAATCAAAACCCAATTTTTGCTATGCTGGACATACAGATGTAGTTCCTCCTGGGAATATAAGTGACTGGAGTGTTAATCCATTTAAACCAGCTATAAAAAATAATAAATTAATCGGCAGAGGAGCTAATGATATGAAAGCTTCGATCGCTTGCTTTGTGGCAGCAGTAAGTAAATTCAAAGCAAAAAATAAAAAAATCAAAGGTTCAATTAGTTTATTAATTACAGGAGATGAAGAAGGAATAGCAATTAATGGAACAAAAAGAGTAGTAAAATATTTAAAAAGAAGAAAAGAAAAAATCAATTTTTGTTTAGTTGGAGAACCAACTAATCCAAACAAACTTGGAGAAATGATCAAAATTGGAAGAAGAGGAAGTATAACAGGGCGACTTACTGTAATTGGAACACAAGGCCATGTAGCCTATCCAAATAGAGCAAATAATCCATCAAATACAATGATTAAAATCTTGAAAAAAATAAAAGAAATAAAATTAGATAAAGGTACAAAAAATTTCCAACCATCAAACTTAGAAATAACCAAAATTAATATAGATAATCATGCTGACAATATAATTCCAGGATCGGCGGATGCTGTGTTTAATATTAGATTTAATGATAAGCATTCTTCTAGTTCACTAAAAAGAAAGTTAAATATCTTATTTAGATCAATAGCTAAAAAAGCTAATTGTAATTTTAAAGTAAAATACGAAGTTTCTGGTGAAGCTTTTTTAACAAAGCCAAATAAAACAACTTATATGATTCAAAATACGATAAAAAAAGTTACTGGAATTAAACCTAAATTATCAACTTCAGGAGGAACTTCTGATGCAAGATTTATTAGAAAAATAACACCTTGTTTGGAGTTCGGTTTAGTTGGAAAAACCATGCACAAAATTGATGAATCTGTTCCTTTGTCAGATCTAAAGAAATTAACTAAAATATATTTAAATATTTTAGAAAATTACTTTAAATGAAAACTGGATTAGTAACTACTGACACCTACTTAAATCATAATACAGGTCAAGGACATCCTGAAAGAGCAGATCGTGTAACTGTAGTTATAGACCACTTAAAAAAACTAAAATCAAAAAATTTAATTTGGAAAAAACCAGCAAAATTTGACCTCAAATATTTAGAATTTGCCCATGATAAAGAATATTTAAATAATGTAACTGAGTCCTTTCCTAAACATGGTCTAAATTTTTTAGACGGAGATACGATTGTATCGCCTGGAAGTAAGGAAGCAACAAGGGACGCTGTTGGTTCAATTTTAACTGCAATCGATGGTGTGATGAAAAAGGAATTCAGTAATGCTTTTTGCGCTGTAAGACCGCCGGGACATCATGCTGAAAAACAAAAGGCAATGGGATTTTGTGTTTACAATAATGTGGCTGTTGGAGCTTATTATTTACTAGAAAAATACAAATTAAAGAAAGTCGCTATTATTGATTTTGATGTACATCATGGTAACGGAACACAAGATATATTTTATGATAATGAAAAAGTTTTATACATTTCTTCTCATCAATATCCCTATTATCCTGGCTCTGGAGCAGTAAATGAAAAGGGCAATAAAGATAATGTGCTAAATGTTCCTCTAAATGCTGGAACTCAACCACATGAATTTTTAAATGCTTATGAAAGTATTTTTAAAAAACTTAAAACATTTAAACCTGAATTTGTTCTACTATCCGCAGGATTCGATGCTCACAAAGATGATCCGCTTGCACAAATTAATCTAGAATCAAAAGATTATTATACTTTGACAAAAAGAATTCTGACTTTAGCAAAAGAACTTTGCAATGGAAAAGTCGTATCTATTTTAGAAGGAGGATATGATTTGAATGCTTTAAGAGAAAGTGTTGATTGCCACATAAAATCCTTAATGGAATTTTAATAAATAATATTTTTTAAATAAAGGCCACAAGCAGGAGCAGGTGGTGCACATTTGGAACGTTTTTTTGACTTAAATGCTTTTTGAAATGCATCAACGCTCCATTTTCCTTCTCCCAAATATTTAATACAACCAACCATAGATCTAACCTGCTGTTGTAAAAATGACCTAGAGGTAAATTGTAAAGAAATTTTATCTTTGTTTTTTTTTATTAAAATTTTTTCCATAGTTCTAACTGGAGATTTAGCTCCACAAGATGCAGCTCTGTAAGTTGAAAAATCATGCGTGCCTAATAACAATTTTGCTCCTTTTTTCATAGGTTTTATGTCCAACTTTTTTCTTATGTGCCAAGCCTTATTCTTTTGAAGTGTTAAGGGCGACTGCCTGTTAACAATTAAATATTCATAAATTCTTTTTTGAGCATTATGCCTAGCATGAAAATTTTTATTTACTCTATTTATTTTCAAAACTGTTACCGATTTATTAGAAATATTTTGGTTAATGGCAGGCAAAAGATTTTTTTTTTTAATTTTTTTTTTTAAATCGAAATGAGCAATTTGTGCTAAAGCATGAACTCCGGAATCTGTTCTTCCCGCACCTATAACAACCACTTTTTCTTTTGAAAAATTAAATATTGCCTTTTGTAATACCTCTTGAACTGATTGTCCATTTTTTTGAAACTGCCATCCTACGAACGATGTACCTTCATATTCTATTTTTATTTTATATCTTTGCATTAAAATAAAATTTTTCCCTTATTAATTTTTTTACCTAATAAAAATTCTCTGGTAGTTTGTATATTTTTTCCCTGACGTTGTAGTTCTAAAATTTGAATGGAGTTTGACAAACATCCTATAGTCAAATTTTCATCAAGAACATAACCTGGTTTTCCATTTTCTGAAGATATTTTAGCTCTTAAAACCTTAAACCTTTCATTTTCAAACTCAAACCATGCTCCTGGCCGCGGACTTAGACCGTGAATATGTGCCAAAACTTTATCAGCATCTATTTTCCAATCAATTCTCGCTTCATTCTTTTCTACTTTTTTTGCATAGGTAGCTTGAGAATTATCTTGGTTTGTAAATTTTGGATTTCCAGTTTGAATAATTTTTAAATTTTGAATTAACAAATTTGCACCTTCTATAGAGAGTTTTTTTTCAATATCTCCATGTGTTGCGTTTTTGTCTAATTCAAATTCTTTCGAAGCTAAGACTGGTCCACTATCCAATTTTTCTTCTATTTTCATAATACTTACTCCTATTTTTTTATCTCTGTTCATTATTGCTCTTTGGATTGGAGCTGCGCCTCTCCACTTTGGTAATAACGATGCATGAATATTAATAAATCCAAATTTGGCTATTTTTAAAAAACTTTTTGGGATTATTTTCCCATAAGCAACTACAATTACCAAATCTGGAGAAATTTTTTTAAGGTTATTAAATTCCTCTTTACTATTTAAACTGGAAGGATTTTTAAATTTGATATTATTTTTTTTGCAAAATTCTTCTACTGGTGATGAGTTAATTTTTTGCCCTCTTTTAGATTTTTTAGGGGGTTGAGTATACGTCATTAAAATATTAAATTTATTCTTAAGCAAAATATCTAAAGCAGGCACTGAGAACTTGGGGGTTCCCATAAAAACTATTTTTAGTGACATTAATTTATTATTGAATTTAAACTACAATTCTTTCTATTGTTTTTTTTTGTTTAGAAAGTTTTTTAATTATCATTGTTTTTTTTAATTTAGATAAATAATCAATAAACAATATTCCTTCTAAATGATCCATTTCATGTTGAATGCATGTGGCAAGCATACCTTCAGCTTTAATTTCTTTGGGTTGTCCATAATAATCCAAGTATTTTACATTGCACCTATCTGGCCTTTCAATTTCAGCAAATTGTCCCGGTACTGATAAACATCCCTCTTCGTAAGTTGAGTTGTTTTTTGATTTTTCGATTATTTCAGGATTTACAAAAAACATAGGTTTTTTAGACCCTTCTTTATGATTTATATCTAGAACAATTATTCTTTTTGGGACCCCGACTTGAATTGCAGCCAATCCTATTCCTGGAGCCGCATACATTGTTTCTAACATATCATCCATAAGACTTTGAACATCCTTATCTACAATTTGAACTGGTGTAGATTTTTGCCTTAACATACTATTTGGTTCAGTTAATATTTGCCTCAATGTCATTTAAATATGAATAAATTATAAGAGTATTTTAGTCAAGTAATAGCAATTTTTAAGAAAAACGACTTTTTAAACTCTGACTGGCAAAGATTCTCTTAAAATATTATTCCTTATTTTTTTTAGGTTAAGCTCATTTAATATTTTATTTAAGAAGTAGATAGTCTCTGGATCTAAATCGTTAATATTATCTTCTCCAATTATTTCTATAATTTTAAGCATAACTAAACCAATTTGATTTTGATTTGCTAAATCATATAAACTTTCTGGCACAGTTAGTTCGGATGATAGTTTAGAATAGTCTAGATCTTCAGGTAAAGTTATACCGTCTGCGGCTAGAGATTCTAATACAACTATATCTTTTATGGAAACAAAGTATTTTTTATTTCTTTTTATTTTTTTATAAACTGACTTAAAATCTTTTTCAGTTTTGCTTAATTTTTGATTTTTTTCCAAAAAATGCTTTATTACCTTTGATCTATGCAATACGTCATTATCAAATTTTATTTTTGAAGCTATGTTTTTATCCAAATTTTGTTCTACTAATTCAGCATATCTTTCAGGAATCTTATTTGTGTCTATAGATTTTAAAATGTTTGACAATTCTTCTTCGTAAACACTAAGAAGCTTATCCTTTATGAAAAGATCTTTAAGTAAAAAGGCTAAATCTATTTTTTTTTCTACTCCATCTGTTAATAAAATACCTTGATAAATTAATGCTCTTGCTTTGTAATTTGGTAAGTTTTTATAAATTTCTTGAGCATTTAGCAATTGATTAAAACTAAAATTCATTTTTAAATAAATTTTAAAAATTTCATCATTGTCAAAAGAATCTTTGGATGCTGCTTGTTCGTATGTTGATACTACCTCTTCATTTTCAAAATCAATAACTTGAATTAAATTGGCTGAAGAAAGATATTGCCAAATATATTTATCGGTTTTATCTGTTGGTTTATATTGAAAATCTTCGTTGGTAATATGGGAAAAATAAAAATTTAGTAGATTATCATCTAAAATTTTTTTTGTAGTTGTGTTTGTAACTCCTAGTAAAAAATTAATTTTATCTTCAAAAAAGCTATCATTAAATCCGCTTTCTTTTAAGAGCTCCAAAACTAATTGGGCTTCACTATTTCTATCATTGTTTATCAGACAGTAAATTTTGAATTTTTCTAAATAAATATTTTGAACATTTTTATCTATAAAATCAATCGAATCGCATGCCGTTTTTATATCCGCTAAAGCCAAATATTCATTTATTAAAAATTTTATAGCTTTAGAATTTTGACCAACTTCAGGATTATTTTTTAACAAAATTTTTAAGTCTTCAATTCTTTTATTTTTTATTAGCCAGTTTATTTTTATTTTTAGAAATTCTTCTTGGCTTAAATTTATTTTAGGTGGATACGCATTTGTAAATAAGACATTGAAAAGTAAATCTTCTGAATGTTTTGATAACTTCATTTTATTTATTCTTTTCAAAATTTTTTTTATTTCTTCGCCATCTGACTGAGTCCACATATGTAAGCTCAAATTATTTTCCTCAGGGTCAAATATGCCAATTATGGATCCTTTTGAATTTTCTATTACATCTTCTTCAATTTTAATAATTATTTTATTTGGATCTTCTGAAAGAACAGGACTTTCTATTAACTCATTCTGATTGGTTTTAATTTGATTTTCGGTCTGATTTTTTTTTTCCTTTTTCTTCCATATATCTGCGGGTTCTTCTTCTGCATAAGAAAATCCGAAAATTAGAACGGAAAAGTATATTGAAAAAAAAGTTAGCTTACTTAAGCGTGATAAGCTTATCATTGCTAATTTCATGTTTGATAAGTTTTTTCGGTACCGGAAAATCAATTTTATCAATTAAAAATATTACTAAAAAGAAAAGAAAAAAGGCTAAAATAATTTTAATTATCAAATTTCTAGTGTCAGTTTTTGGTTTATATCTAGATCTAAGTTGCATAATTATTAAATTGTATTTACACTGAAAATTAAGACATAATTGTGAATAATCAAATTTAAAATTTCAGGTAAGTGTGAAAAAAAACCTTGTTTTATTGGGAATGATGGGTGTTGGTAAATCTACAGTGGGTAAGATTGTGGCACAAAAACAGAATTTGGAGTTTATTGATATTGATTTAAATATAGAAAAAAACTGCTCAATGAAGATTGCTGAAATCTTTAAAAAAAAGGGTGAAAATTTCTTCAGACTAGAAGAAGAAAAAGTAGTCCTAGAATCACTTAAAAAACACAATTGTGTTATAGCCCTTGGTGGTGGCGCCTTTATAAACAAAACTATTAGAGACAATATATTAAAAAGTGCTGTTTCAATATGGCTAGACGTCGATTTGGAAACTTTAAATAAAAGAACAAAAAATAGCAAAAAAAGACCTTTGTTAAATAAAAAAGACAATCAAAAAGAAATTAATAGATTATACTTGAAAAGAAAAAAAATTTATCAACTTGCTAATCATAAAATCAATTGTGAAAATTTAAATACAAATGACGTTGCGAATAAAATTATAAATTTTTATGAAAAAAAATAAACTTATTGTTAAAACGAAAAGCAAAAACTATCCAATTTTTTTTGGAAATAATATTATAAATTCAACTGGTACTTTGATTGAAAAAAATATACCTGGTGTTAAAAAAATATGTATAATTAGTGATGGCAGATTACCTAGGCTTATATTAAAAAAACTAACTAGTTCATTAAAAAAATATAAGATAATAATTTATAAATTAAAACCTAGTGAAAAAATAAAAAATATTTCAATTGCTACAAAAATTATTGAAAAGCTCTTAAACGAAAATTTTAATAAATCAGACTGCGTGATTTCTTTAGGAGGGGGTATTATAGGAGACTTATCAGCTTTTGTATCTAATCTAACAAAAAGAGGTTTAAAATTTATAAATATACCTACTACATTATTAGCTCAGGTAGATGCTTCTATAGGAGGAAAAACTGGTGTTAATTCAAAACAAGGTAAAAATCTTATAGGAACTTTTTATCAACCTGATTTCATATTAAGTGACGTATCAACATTAAAAAGTTTATCCCAAAGAGAAATAGTTTCGGGTTATGGAGAAATTTTAAAACATTCGCTAATACAGAATAAAAAACTTTTTTTTTGGCTTTTAAAAAATGGAAAAAAAATAATTTATAAAAGAAATAATTTTTTTCTCAAAGAGTCTATAATTAAAAGTTGTAAAATAAAGTGCAAGGTAGTCGAAAAAGATGAAAAAGAAAAAGACCTAAGAATGATTTTAAACTTCGGTCATACTTTTGGTCATGGATTTGAAGCTGCAAAAAATTTCTCTAAAAGCCTAAATCATGGTGAAGCTGTATTATTAGGCATGATGATAGCTAGCGATCTATCATACAAGAGAGGAAAGTTAACATATAAAGAGTTATCTCTAATAAAAAAACACTACCGTGATTTAAAATTACCAATGCATATAAACAAAATTTTTAAAAAAACAGATATTAAAAAAATTGTTAACTTTATGAAAAAAGATAAAAAAAATGTAAGTGAAAAAATTAATTTAATTTTACTAAATAAAATAGGAAAGACTACCAAACCAAAAGAATATTTTCTAGAGGATAAGGTGATAAAAAAATTTTTAACTTCTTACTTTTCTTAAAACCTACTGGATTTCTATTTCTAACGCATGAATTTTATATCTCATTTCGTCTTTTAAAATTGAAAAGATTATTTTATGTGCCATAACTTTATTCATGCTTTTTAATTTTTTTGATTTAATTATAACCTTTAAATGAAATTTGTTTTTTTCAAAAGATTTATGTTTAGCGTGAATGTGGCTATTATCAATTAAAATTATATTTTCTGGATTTATTTTATTATTAATCTTTTCTTTAATCTGCTCAAGGAAATTCATTATTTTACTTCTAAAATCTTAAAACATATAATAGTTTTTAACAATGGAAAATATTTGTGAGTGGAAAAATTGCAAAGAAAGTGGAAAATTTAAGGCTCCACTAGAAAAAGATAATAGCAAAGACTATAAATGGCTTTGTGAGGAACATATTAAACTATTTAACAAAAGCTGGAACTATTTTGAGGGAATGTCCCAAAGTGAAATAGAATTTTTTTTGAAGTCTGATATTACTTGGCATAGACCTACACAAAAATTTGGTTCTCCAGATAATTTTTTTAATATTCTTTGGAATAACGCCCTTAATGACAAATTTGGTTTCTTCCATGGAGAAAAAATAATAAGTAATATTAAAAACAGAAAGTTTACTGAAAAAGATAGAGATGCCTTCAATATTATGGGATTAGAATTTCACGCTGATTGGCCAAAAATACAGAAGAAGTTTAAAACTCTTGTAAAAAAATTTCACCCTGATAGAAACTCAGGTAATAAACAATTTGAAGACAAATTAAAAAAAATAACTTTAGCATATAGTCACTTAAAATTGTTAATGACTAGAAAGTAAATAAATGACGAATTTAACTGGATTAGTTCCTGATATAAAGATTTCGGTAAATCAAATTTTTGGAATAGATTCGGAAATGAAGGTTGATGGTTTTTCTAAAAGAAATGAGTACGTTCCAGAAATAGATACTACATATAAATTTGATAGAGATACTACCTTAGCTATTATTTCTGGATTTGCTTTCAACAAACGTGTGCTAGTCCAAGGTTATCATGGAACAGGAAAATCAACTCACATTGAGCAGGTTGCAGCAAGATTAAATTGGCCTTGTATTAGAGTAAACTTAGACAGTCATATAAGTCGTATAGATTTAATAGGAAAAGATGCAATAGTAATTAAAGACAATAAACAAATCACAGAATTTAAAGAAGGAATTCTGCCCTGGTCATTACAAAATCCAATAGCTTTGGTTTTTGACGAATATGATGCAGGTAGACCTGATGTAATGTTTGTAATCCAAAAAATTCTTGAAAGAGAAGGAAGTTTTACCTTGCTAGATCAAAATAAAGTTTTAAAGCAACATTCATTTTTTAGATTATTTGCTACTGCTAATACTATAGGGCTTGGAGATACAACCGGACTCTATCAAGGAACTCAACAAATAAATCAAGGTCAATTAGATAGATGGAATATTATAACAACACTAAATTATTTAAAATTTGATAAAGAGCTAGAAATTGTTCTTGCCAAATCTAAAAATTTCAACAACAAAGAAGGTAAAGAAATAATTTCCAATATGATTAAAGTGGCAGACCTTACAAGAAAAGGATTTGTGAATGGTGATATTTCGACTGTCATGAGTCCCCGTACAGTCATTCATTGGGCTGAAAATTCTGAAATATTTAAGGATACTGGATATGCATTTAGAGTAACATTTTTGAATAAATGCGATGATTTAGAAAAAAACATAATTGCTGAATATTACCAAAGATGTTTTGGGGACGACTTACCAGAATCTACAATTAACATTAAAATATAAACTTATAAATAAAATGGACGAAAAAGAATTCTTAAAAGAAAGATTCAAGTCTGCTGTTTCATCGACAATAAAAGCTATTTCTGGAAATTTTGATCTTGAGGTTAAATTTGGCAAAAACACATCTTCGAAAGAAAATTCTCTAAATTTACCCGAAGTGGTAAGTTTAAAAAAATTACAAGATTTCACAAATTTAAGGGCTTTTGCAGACTCTGAGGCACTAAAAATAAAATATACAGATAAAAAAATTTATCTAGAAAATGAACCTAAGGGTAATATAAGTAAATCACTTTACGCAATTGCTGAAAAAATTAGATATGAAAAAATTGGGTCAGAAAAATTAAAAGGTGTTAAAAATAATATAGTTCAATGTTATGAAAATAAATTTATAGATAAGAAGGAAGATGAAATAAAAACCGAGGCAGATGTTCCAATCACCGAAGCTTTTGAGTTGTATTTAAGAAACCATTTTTTTAAAATTAAACAAAACAATACTACAAAAAAAGTATTAAGTTATTGGAAAGATTTGTTTGACAAAAATTTAAAGCAAAATTTATTAAAATTAGATAAATGTGTCGAAAACCAAAGTCAATTCAATCAGTTAATTGCTAATTTAATTGATAGTCTTGATTTCAAAGATTCAGATTTAAACGAAAAAAAGGAAGAAAAAGAAACGCCAAAAGAAACCTCGTCCGAGTCTGAAAAGAATGATGAAAAAGGTGACCCAACCCAAAAAGGAGAGAATCAAGAAGAAGTTTCCGATCTAAATATTGTTGAAAAAGATCCCAATTTTTCTGAAGAAATGGACGATTCTGCAGAAAAAGAAGTAGAAGGTGATACAAATTTAGTAAGAAATGTTCAAAAAAATATTCAAAAAGAAAAATACAAAGTGTTTACCAATATGTACGATGAAATAAAGCATGCTGAAGAACTGGAAAATGAGCAAGAAATTATTAGACTTAGAAAAAATTTAGATCAACAACTATTAAATCTACAAAGTGTAATTGCTAAACTTGCAAATAAACTACAAAGACAACTGCTGGCAAAACAAAATAGATCTTGGGAATTTGATTTAGAAGAAGGAATGTTAGATTCCGCAAAGTTATCAAGAATAATTATTGATCCATTCCACCCTTTATCTTACAAAATGGAAAAAGAAATTGAATTTAAAGATACTATAGTTACTCTTCTTATTGATAATTCCGGCTCTATGAGAGGAAGACCAATTTCCGTAGCAGCAATCTGCGCTGATATTTTGTCTAGAACCTTGGAAAGATGTTCTGTGAAAGTAGAAGTATTGGGTTTTACAACTAAAAATTGGAAAGGTGGAAAAAGTAGAGAAAAATGGAATATAGAAAATAAACCTAGAAATCCGGGAAGACTAAATGATTTAAGACATATTATTTACAAATCAGCTGATAAACCTTGGAGACAATCAAAAAAAAATCTTGGTTTAATGCTTAAAGAGGGTTTGTTAAAAGAAAATATTGATGGAGAAGCGCTTTTATGGGCCTTTAAAAGAATTGCTTTAAGAAAAGAAGAAAGAAAAGTGCTAATGGTAATTTCAGATGGAGCTCCTGTTGATGATTCTACGTTATCTGTAAACTCAGGTGATTACTTAGAAAAGCATTTAAAACAAACAGTAAAATGGATTGAAGAAAATTCAAACATAGAAATTTTAGCAATAGGAATTGGACATGACGTAACTAGATACTATAAGAAGGCTGTAAAAATAGTTGATGTTAATGAACTTGGAGACGTTATGATAAATCAATTAACTAAACTTTTCTCTGAAAAGAATAAAAAAACTCTACATTAATTTTTTTAAGTAGAACTTTCTTGAGTATAAAAAAGCAAAAATCTAAAAGGTATTAACATTATTATAGCAACAAATATTTTAACAAATAAATCGCCAAAAGATAAAGTTATCCAATTTATTTCTGTTCCATAAAAAGCAATCGAAAAAAATAAAAATGTATCAATTGTAGACCCAACCAAGGAAGATATCAGGGGGGCCGCAAACCAAATTTTTTTCCTTAATTTATCAAAAATATTAACATCTATTAATTGTGCTATAAGAAATGCTGTTCCTGATCCAATTGCAATTCTGATTGAAATTAGATCTGAATAATTTGTAGAAAAATAAAATGTTAAAAATACTCCTATAGCAAAACCTAAATAGACAATTTTTTTAGCAGTTTTTTTTCCATATTTTCTATTTGATAAATCGGTTATAAGAAATGCTACCGGGTAGGTAAAAGCTCCGTATGTTAGTAAATTTTGAAGTTTAAAGTAATTAACGGGAAATTGAACAAGGTAGTTTGAGAGCGCGACTATTAAAGCCATAAAAAAGGCTAAGATAAAAAAAAATCTATTTTCTACCTTCACGGTTAAGAAATTAAGCTTCTTCAATTATTTTGTTTTTAAGTTTTTTTGCCCTTGCTGATAACTTGGCTGATTTTGTATTTTTAAGGTAAAAGTCTAATCCGCCTTTGTAATCCACTGTTCTTAGTGCTGCATTACTAACTTTAAGTACAATATTTCTCTTCAATATATCACTCTTAAAAGTTACTTTTTTTAAATTTGGAAAAAACTTTCTTTTCGCTTTATTGTTAGCGTGACTTACTTTGTGACCTTTTAGGGGAGATTTCCCTGTTAGCTCGCATCTTTTTGTCATATTAAATTTCCTAAGCCTATATAGAACCAGCAGAAAATAGAATCAAGATAATATATTAAAATATTGACAACCTTAATACCGAGGAATAGTTATATTTAAAGATTTTTATATGGAGATTTACTTACCAATAGCTGAAGTTCAGATAAATGTAATATTAATACTTTTTGTTAGTTATATAATAGGTTTTTTATCTGGTTTATTTGGTGTTGGTGGCGGTTTTTTGATGACTCCTTTTTTAATTTTTATGGGCATACCACCCCCTATAGCAGTAGCTAATGAAGCAAACAATATATTGGCATCATCAACTTCTGGAACTTTA
>CACITE010000006.1 GCA_902589505.1 uncultured Pelagibacteraceae bacterium | reverse complement strand
AAAGTAAAAATAAAAGGAAAAAATATTTTTGCACTATTTCCAGCAGTGTCATTTATCATTTTTGCAACAAAAGTATAGCTCATTTCAGTTACCAGCTGTACTTTTGATGGTATTAGCGATTTCTTTTTTGTTCCAAAAAATAATAGAATGAGAATTAAAATTGCGCTTATTGACATAAATAAGCTGGCATTTGTGTATGAAAGATTTACACCTCCCAAGTTTATATCTGGGCCAATTTTATAAACCTCAAATTGATGCATAGGATTTGATGACATTTTATTCCTCTAAGTTTTTGTTTATCCTTTTTGCAGCTCTGAAAACATTAAGTATTCCTGCAGCTACGCCCATAATAAAAAAAACAATTGTTAATAACGGTTTAGTACCAAACCAACCATCTAAAAGAAACCCAATTGTTGATCCAACTATTACAGCTGCTACTAATTCGGTACTTATTTTCAAAGCTTTTCCAAAAGATGCGGCATTTGTTCCTACATTTTTTCCTATATTTGTATCAACTTTTTTTTTTGCAATTTTTAAGCGAGTTGATATTTCCTTAAGATTTTTCATTTTTTTTTGCTTAACTAATTAAGCGACTAACTCTTCAGCTTTTTGTAAATCTACCGAAACTAATTGGCTTACTCCTTTTTCAGGCATGGTAACGCCATACAATCTATCCATTTTAGACATAGTCAATGCATGGTGTGTAATTATAATAAATTTTGTTTCAGTAATTTTTGTTAATTCATCTAGCAAAGAGCAAAATCTTGTTACATTTGCATCGTCTAATGGAGCATCTACCTCATCTAATACACAAATTGGAGCTGGGCTAGTTAAAAAAACTGCAAAAACTAATGACAAAGCTGTCAAAGCTTGCTCTCCACCTGATAGCAATGTGATCGATTGTAATCTTTTTCCTGGCGGGCTTACTAGCATATCGAGACCAGCATCCAAAGGATCATCAGATTCTATAAGTTCTAATTTGGCTGTGCCACCATTAAATAATTTTGTATAAACATCATTAAATTTTCTATTAACTTTTTCAAAAGCGTCTAAAAGTCTTTCCCTTCCTTTTTGATTTAATTCATTTATGCTTCCGCGCAGCTTAGATATAGCTGAAATTAAATCTTCTCTATCTTTTTCCATTTTTTTAATATTGACTTTATATATTTCAGTCTCTTCGTCAGCTCTTAAATTAACTGCCCCAAGACGATCTCTTTCATTTTTTTTTGCATCTAATTTATCTTCTTGCTCTATTACATTGGGTAGTTCCGCAATATTTTTTAAATCAGAATTTTCTAATAAGTTATCTTCATTTATATTTAAATCGTTTTTTAAAGTACTAATTAAGTCTTTTTTTCTGTTTTCGAGTCCTTCTAATGTAGCGCCAGATCTAGCTTTACTTTCTCTAGCCAGCATCATTTTTTGTTCAACTTCTTTTAATTCTTTATTCATATTTTGATAAACTTTTTCTGCTTCATTAAGATCATTTGACATTTCAAGTTTTTTACTTTCAGTATCAGATATATTTTGTGTGAGTCTTCCTTTTTTCTCAGCCAATTCTTCAGGTAGTTTTATAATATTTTCTATATCAGTTTTAACAGTTTTAATTCTTTCATTTAATTCATTTGACATTTTTTCAGAGTTAAATTTCAAATTTTTCCAACTTTCTATTTCTGTATCGATTGTGTTAATTCTTTCTTTTCTTTTTATAGACTCATTTTTTATATTTTGATTTTTACTGTAGCTATCTGCATATACTTCTATGATCGTTTTAAAGTTATCAAGGGCAGCTATTGCTTCATCATTTTTCTGGGCATTTACCAACTCTTTAACTTTGTCTATCTCAGCCGTTAATCTATTTTTTGTAAGATTTAAGTCTTCGCTAGATTTTTTTTCTGTATCGTAGTACTTTGAGTCTATCTCAATTAATTCATTTTTTTCTTCTTTAAGTCTTTTCTCATTTGATGTTGCTTCTAAAATAATATTTTTCTCTCTTTCAATATCATCTGCAAGTGTATCCTGAGATTTCTGTAATCTATCTTTATCTGTTTTAATTCTTTTTTCTTCATCTTCTAAATTGTTGAGTTCTAAATTGAGTCTTTGTAACTTAGATAGTATTTCCATATTTTTATCTCTCAAAGGTTTCAATTCTGAATTGGTTTTTTCTAAAAGATTGTTTTTTTCATCAATTATTTTTTTTAAATCATTAATTTCATTATCAGAACCGCTCGTAATATTTTTTGTTGAATCTATTTCTTTTTTAATTTCAATTAATTTTATGTAATAGAGTCCGGCTTCAATTTTCTTTATATCTTCAGAAATATACTTATATTTTGTAGCTTCAACCGCTTGTTTTTTTAAATTATCCAATTGTTTTTCTTGTTGTCTTCGTAAATCGTCTGCTTTTTTTAAATTATTTTCTGCAGAGTTGAGTCTAAGCTCTGACTCGTGTCTTCTTACGTGAATACCCGAAATTCCAGCAGCTTCCTCTAGTATAGCTCTTCTGTCAGTTGGTTTTGCCGTAACTAATGCACCAATTCTTCCTTGACTTATCATTGAGGGCGAGTGAGCTCCCGTTGATAAATCAGCAAAAAGTGTTTGAATATCTCTTGCTCTCATCTCCTTATCGTTGATGAAATATCTAGAACCTTTATCCTTTTCTATTCTTCTTTTGACATTAATTGCATCTAATTCTTTAAATTGAAGTGGTCCATCTTTATCTGAGTTGTCCAAAGTTAAAGATACTTCAGCAATATTCTTTGATGGTTTATTAGCCGTTCCAGCAAATATAACATCTTCCATGCCAGAGCCACGCATACTTTTTGCCGAAGTTTCACCCATGCACCATCTTATTGATTCTACAATGTTTGATTTTCCACAACCATTTGGACCAACTATTCCGGTCAATCCTTTTTCAATAATAATTGAAGTTTTTTCAACAAACGATTTAAACCCAACTAAATCAAGTCTTTTAAATTTCATTTACTAAATAAGTTTTTCTATTTTATTTTTTATATTTTTAAAGCTAATAGAACCTTCCAGCTTTTTTTCATTAATTACAACCGTTGGAGTAGAATTTACAGAATATTTTTTATTCGCATGTATTCTACCGTTCAATATTCTATCACTAATAGCCTCATCTATTAAACAACTATCAAAATTAGAAGAACTTATCCCCAAATCTTTAACAATGTTTTTTAAATTATCATTTATATCTTCCATGTTTGATCCGCTTGTCCACTTAATCTGTGTTTCGTAAATAATATCCAAGTATTGCATTTGTTTTTTTTTATCTAAACAATGCAATAGTTTTGAAGCATTAAAAGCAGCCTGATCCAGGGGAAAGTCTATAAAAATTAATTGCACTTTACCTTTTTCAACATATTCTTTTTTAATATCAGGAATTATTTTTGTATGAAAATCAGCACAGTGTGGGCATGTTAAAGAAGAAAATATTTTAATTTTAATTTTTGCGTTGTCAGGTCCAAAAACTACTAAATCATTGTCACTTAAATTATCGGCATAGCATTTTGTAGATAAAATTATTAAAAATAAAAAAAAATTAATAATGAAAAATATTTTGTATTTTGTGTTAAATCTAATCATCTGTCCATCATTTCCAAAAGTTGAGACAAAGAATCTCTAATATTTCTATTTTTTATTCTATTGATCTTTATTTTAAATTTTTTTGATAAATTATCATTTTTATATTTTTCTTTTTTTTTTCTGTCTGTAGGATTAAAAGTTTGTAATCTTATTTCATTAATTAGTTTATACCCGAAATGACTATTGATTTTTTCTATAATATCTTTTTTTGAATATTCTACATATATTTCGTTACCACGTTCAACCGCTACAAATAAAGTTCCATTTTTATTTTCCCTGTTAGCTTTAATTGATTTTGGATAGCAAAAATTAGAAATTTCTTTACCTACCAAAATGTTCCATTTGCTAATTATTTCAGAATAATTATAACCATTTTTTTTTAATATACCTTTTAAACCACGTGGGAGAGTGTTACCAAAAGGCCTTAGTCCTTGAACGTAAGTTTTACTTTCTTTATTATTTTGTTTGTAATGCATATAAATAATAATAATTTATCAAAAAAAATTCTTTCTTGGTACGATAATAATAAACGCATACTACCTTGGCGAATAAGTCAAAAATCTCAAAAAAATCAATATTATAGAATATTAAGTGAATTCATGCTTCAACAAACACAAGTTAAAACTGTGATTCCGTATTTTAAGAACTTTGTAAAGAAAATACCAAATTTGAAAGTTTTATCTAATAGCAAAAATAAAAAAATTTTAAAACTTTGGGAGGGCCTAGGTTATTATAGAAGAGCAAAAAATTTACAAATAACAGCGAAAATTTTAATCAAAAAGCACAATGGTATACTTCCAAAAAAATTTGAAGAAATTAAAAAATTACCTGGTATTGGAGAATATACAGCTAATGTACTATTGGCATTAATTTACAATCAACCTCGAATTCCTTTTGATGGTAATGTAAAAAGAGTTTTTTCGAGACTTTTTAATACAAAATTGGAAAAAAATGAAAATAGAATAAAAAGCATCGTTAACGAAAAGTTTTACACAAATAGGAACGGTGATTTAGCGGAAGCTCTGATGGAATTCGGAGCTATTATTTGCAAACCCAACAACCCCAAGTGCAATATTTGTAATTTAAAAAAAAGTTGTTATTTTTTTAAAAATAAAATTACAGTTTTAATTGGTAATAAACGTCAAGAAAAAGAGAAAAAGTATAATATTTACTGCTATTTGAAAAAGAAAAAAAGGGAAATTGCTTTAACTAAAAACAAAAATTTAAGTTTTTTAAGAAATTTTAATATTCCGGAAACTAAAATTGTCACAGCAAATAATAAAAAAAAAAATGGATGGATATATTTCTGTAATTATAAGAATAATATATCTAATATTAAAATGAATATTAATTTGTTTTATAAATTTATAAAAAATAAACCAAAAAATTACAAATGGTATCCAATTAATAAACGAAGTAATGAATTCATACCTTCATTTACAAAGAAAATTTTTAAGAAAATAGCTAAAGTTTATAGCCAAGAAATCTCTGTCTAAGATTGTCTATTGGGATTGTTGTGCCACCAACATTACAATACCAATAAGTCCAACCATTGTAACTTTCAGTTCCCATTATTTTGGCTGCAACTTTATGTATAGAACCCGCCGACTCTTTATGTTTAATGCTGCCATCCACCATGATTTTTGCATTAACTTTTTTCTTTTGATCAAAAATGCTAGTTCCTGGTTTAATTATTCCTAATTCAACTAATGATCCAAAAGGTACTCTCGGTTTAGATTTATTATTTTTCAAGGTATCTAAATGGCTTTCTTCAATAACTTTAACCTTATTAATTCTTTCATTTGCAGCCTTGAAATATTTTTTATTCTTTTCTATCCCAAAGTATTTTCTGCCTAATTTTTTTGCTACAACTGCAGTAGTTCCAGTGCCTAAAAAAGGGTCTAAAATGACATCATCTTTATTTGTGGTTGCTAATATAATTCTATGTAAAAGAGTTTCTGGTTTTTGAGTAGAATGAATTTTTTTGCCATTCTTTTTCAATCTTTCTTTTCCGCTACATATAGGAAAAATCCAATCCGAACGCATTTGCAAATCATCGTTTAAACATTTTAAAGATTGATAATTAAAAGTATATTTTGATTTTTTATTTTTCGATGCCCAGATTAAAGTTTCATGAGCATTAGTAAATCTTGTTCCCCTAAAATTTGGCATCGGGTTATTTTTTCGCCAAATTATATCGTTCAGTAACCAATAGTTTAAATTTTGTAAGTGAAAACCTAGTCTAAAAATATTGTGATACGATCCTATTACCCAGATGCTTCCATTGTCTTTCAAAACTCTTTTGCATTCTTTAAGCCAGTTTTTACAGAAGTCATCGTAATGTTTGAAACTTTTAAATTGATCCCATTTATCATCGACGCCGTTAACTTTACTATCATCGGGTCTTTTTAATTTTTCGCTAATTTGTAAATTATATGGTGGATCTGCAAAAATTAAATTGAAAGTTTTGTCGGGAATTTTTTTTAATATTTCGAGCGAGTTGCCGTTCACAATTTTATTTTCAAATTTAGACATATCCAGATTCAACTTTACGTTGAATTAGACTCTAAATTTTCAAGTCAGTCAAACAATGGTTTAAAAAAAATTGATCTTATTGTGTTTCACGTGCTTTACCAATCAAGATGTTGTGTATTGGTCTAAAATTTTTTCTATGATGTTTAGTAATTCCATATTTTTTTAATCCTCGCAAATGATCAGTTGTTCCGTACCCAAAATTTTTATTCCAAAGATATTTTGGATATTTTTTAGATAATTTGATCATAAAACGATCTCTAGAAACTTTTGCTATAATTGAAGCAGCAGCGATACAAGTAATTTTTTCATCACCTTTAATAATAGTTTTACATTTTAATTTTATGTTTTTTGGTGAAAATGGTCCGTCGATGTATGCTACAGAAGGTTTTTTTTTTAATTTTTTTAAAGCTCTTTTCATAGATAAGAGAGATGCATTTAAAATGTTTATTTTATTTATTTCCTTAACACTCGCGGTTGCCACAGCATAAACAGAGTTTTTTTTTATATATCTTGAGAGTGAAATTCTTTCCTTAAAAGGAATTTTTTTTGAATCTCGAATACCTTTAATTTTGATATTCTTATTTAAAATTACTGCCGCTGCAAACACTGGTCCAGCTAGACAACCCCTTCCAACTTCATCTACACCTGCTACTTTGCGAATTTTTAACAATATTATTATATTTTTAAAATTTTGGATTTTTCTCTAATCATTTTTAAATCTATCCATGCCAACTTTTTTTGTTCTGGCTGTCTCATTAAAAAAGCAGGATGGAAAGAAGCAATTATCCACGGTTTTACAGAGCCTATAGTTTTTTGCACCCATTTACCTCTAGCTTTGGAAATAACTATCTCATTACCAATTAATGAATTTAGGGCGGTGCTGCCAAGCAAAACTAAAATTTTTGGGTTAATGATTTCGATATGATTTATAAGATAAGGTAGATATCTTTCAATTTCTTTTTCAGAAGGCTTTCTATTTTCTGGAGGCCTATAGTTAACAACATTTGATATATAAACTTTTTTTCTATCCAACTGTATGGACAGGAGCATTTTATCCAACAATTTGCCAGCGCGCCCAACAAAAGGCTTTCCTTCAGCATCTTCGTTAGCACCTGGGCCTTCTCCTATGATCATTATTTTTGAATTAATATTACCATCTCCAAAAACCAAATTATTAGCATTTTTTTTTAAATCACAATTTTTGATATTTTGTAGTTTTTTTTTTAATTTATTTAGTTTTTCCAATCTTGTGCCACTTGATATATCAACCAAACTTTTAGTTTTTCTGCTCATTGGATTATTGCTTGATAAAAAATCTACACCAATTAAATTATAAAATTCAACTAGATTAATTAACTTTTGATTTAGACCATTTTTCATTTTATAAAGTATAATATATGAAATTTTTACCTAAAAAAATTAATATTGTATTAACCCTGTTGATTATATTATTAACAAAACCTTTGCTGGCATCAACAGATAATAAAATTAAGTTTACCGACGAAAATATTTCTAATTATTTTTCAGGTATTGTGTCAATAAATCAGAATCATGATATTCGGGCATTTAAATATTTAAAAAATATTAATCCAAAAAAAAATAGTCACTCCCAGTATAAAATTGAATTTGTAAAAACTCTCGTTTTGCTTGAAAAATTTAATCAAGCATTTATTTTTTCAAAAAAAACATGGAACGAAAAGGATCTTATTTTTGAAATAGATCTTCTATTGGGGCTAAACGCTTATTTAAAAGAAGACTATACGGTTGCTGAAAAATATTTTCAAAGACTAAATAAAATTTCACGTCATAATTTGATCTTTGATAATTTTATTGGAAATATTTTAATATCATGGGTAAAAGCTATACAAAATGATAAAAAAGAAACTTTTAGATTTATTAATAAAATTCCTGAACCTTATCGACATTTAAAAAGTACACAAAAAATTTTTTTACAATGCTATTTTGATTCTAAAGAAACTTTAAAGTCTTTTGAACAATTAATTGAAAGTAAAAATTACAATTTCTCAAGATATAACTTTTTTTTAATTAACTATTTGCTATCTAAAAATAAAGTAGATGAAGCCAAAAAAATTATTCGAATTAGTAGAAAAAAATATAATTCAAATTTATTATTAGAACAAACGGAGCTTTTTTTTCTTGATAAAAAATATAAAAAAATAACAAATTTTTTTAATTGCAAAAACCCAAATGATTCACTAGCTGAGTTTTTTTATGTTATAGCTAACTTGTATGCAAGTGAAAGAGACTACAGATCTTCAAATTTTTATTTAAAAATTTCTCTTTTTTTAAATGATAAATTTTTACCCAACAAAGCTCTTTTAGCAGAAAATTTATATTTTCAAAATAAATCTAAAGCTTCAAAAGATATTTACCGCTCGTTAAAATCGATAGGATCCGTATACGATTGGCATGCATCAAAAAATATCGCATCAATTATATTAGATGAAAAAGGTAAGAAATATTCTTTAAAAAGTTTAGAGAAAGATTTTAATTTGTTAAAAAAACCTAAATTGAAACACTATTATGAGTTGGCAAATTTTTATAAAGATAACGAATATTATGAAAAATCTATAAAATACTATTCTCTAGCATTGGAGAAGATAGAGAAAAACCATCTTTTAATTCCAAAAATATTATATAGAAGGGGAACGAGCTATGAGAGGCTTGGAAAATGGAAAAGAGCAGAGTCAGATTTAATCGAGTCTCTAAAAATATTACCTGATCAAGCGCATGTATTAAATTATTTGGCTTATACTTGGGTCGATAAAGGGGTGAATTTAGATAAAGGGTTAGAAATGTTAATAAAAGCTAATAAACTTGAAGAGAACGATGGTTATATTATTGATTCATTGGGATGGGCTTATTATGCGAAGAAAAATTATATTAAAGCAAAATTTTTTTTAGAAAAAGCTGTAGAATTACTACCTTCAGACCCAATTATAACTGATCATTATGCGGATTCACTTTGGATGTTGAATAAAGATATTCAGGCAAGACATATATGGAGCAGTATTTTAAAATTAGATAAAGTTGAAGAAAAGTTAAAAGATAATATAAAAAGAAAACTAATTTTTGGCATGAGTAGACAGTTATAATTTAATTAAGTGAAAAAATTTATAATAAAATCCTATTGCAAAATTAATTTATCCTTAAGAGTTATAAAAAAATTAAGTAGTGGTTATCACAAAATATCTTCTCTAATCACTTTTTGCGATTTACACGACGTAATATCAATATCAAAAATTAATGAGTTAAGTGATAGGATAAGTTTTTTCGGAAGATTTGGGAAAAATATTAAAATAAAAACAAATACTGTAACAAGATTGCTGTATTTATTAAGAAAAAATAAATTATTAGGAAATCAAATATATAAAATTAATATAAAAAAAAATATACCGCATGGATCTGGACTAGGAGGGGGATCTTCTAATGCAGCGAGTTTGTTAAATTATTTTGATTCAAAAATGAATTTGAATTTAAATTTAAAACAAAAAGAAAGTATAGCTAGAAAAATAGGTTTTGATGTACCAATTAGTTTAATTAAAAAAAACACTTTTCTTGGCAGTAAAAAAGTTGAAATGTTAAGACTTAGTCAAAAATTTAAATTTAACTTATTGATTGTTTATCCAAACATTATTTGTTCAACTAAGAAAATATATAAAAAAAATAAAAATTTTACTTTATCAAAAATACAATCTTTTCCTGATATAAATAATAAAAGAAAATTATTAAATATTTTAAAAAATGAAAGTAACGATCTTGAAAAAATCGTATTTAAAATATATCCACGAATTAAAAAAATTATTAGTTGTATTAAGTCACAGAAAGGATGTTATTTTTCAAGGATCACTGGCTCAGGATCAGCTTGTATTGGAATATTTTCAAGCATGAAAAATGCAATTAATGCACAAAAATTAGTAAAATCAAAATATCCAAAATATTGGTCTGTTGTATCAAAAACTATATAAAATAAAACATTTGTGATATATCTCAAACCTACATTGGGGCGTAGCCAAGCGGTAAGGCAGTGGTTTTTGGTACCACCATCCTAGGTTCGAATCCTAGCGCCCCAGCCAAAAAAATGTTTAAAAAAAAAATAAAAGATATTATTTTTAATGCTGACCGTTTTTTTTATAAAAAATTTGGAACAGACAAAAGTACAAAACCGTTGGAAAATATAAAAGAGGCTGAAATAATTTTTTCACATCTTAATACTTCTGAAAAAAATGATGTAATCAGATTTGTTGGAGGGTGTGTGAGAAAAGCAATTTTAGGTGAACACATAGATGATATTGATTTAGCAACTTCTCTTGAGCCCGCTGAAATTAAAGAAAAACTTAAAAATTTGAATATTAAAATTATTGATACCGGAATATCTCATGGAACTGTAACGGCCATTTTAAATAGAAAAAAATTTGAAATTACAACCTTAAGAAAAGATCTATTAACGGATGGAAGACACGCAGAAGTTCAATTCACCACAAGTTGGAGAGACGATGCGTTAAGAAGAGATTTTACCATGAATGCTATATATGTGGATTTGGAAGGACGTATTTTTGATCCTTTAAATGGTATATCCGATTTAAATGAGGGAAAAATAAAATTTATCGGTTCAGCGGAAGAAAGAATTCAAGAGGATTACTTACGTATTTTAAGATATTTTAGATTCTTTACGAAGTATAGCAAAATAGATCACGATCAAGATACTATTAGTTCAATAAAAAAACATATAAATGGATTAAATAAAATTTCTAACGAAAGAATATTTGATGAGTTAAATAAAATTTTAAAACTTGATAATCTATATAATTTATTTTTAGATAGTAGCTCAAAAGAGATTATTCAAAATATATTTCCGCAATTTAAATATTATGAAAGATTAAAAACAATTAGTGGATTAGATAAAAAATTAAAAGACAAATATGATAATTGTTTAATTTTGGCCTTACTCATTTTAGACAAGTCAAATGATCATGAATATTTTTGTCATAAATATAAAATATCTAACAAAATCAAAAATAGACTTAAAAATATTTCAATTAACTTTGACAGTTTAAAGAGTAAAAAATTTTATATGAAAGAAAATATAAGAAAAATGATTTATCTTTCAAACAAAGATTATGTTAAAGATTTGTTGCTTTTTTCAGTATGCTTGAATAATAAAATTAAAGATTTAAATATCAAAAAAATAATTGATTATGTAGATGCCTGTAAAAAACCCAAGTTTCCTATTTCGGGTGATGATTTAAAAATCTTAGGATATGAAACTGGAAAAGTTTTGGGAAAAAAATTAAAATTTTTGGAAGAGCAGTGGATTAAAAATAATTTTGTTTTAGATAAAAAAATAATTCAAAAATCTTTGGGCAAGAATAAGAGAAGCTAAATATATTTCACTTCTATAATCTCGAAATTTTTCTCCCCAGAGGGAGTGGTTACAGTTATTAAATCTTTTTTATTTTTTCCTATTAATGCTTTTCCAATTGGTGATTTAAAATAAATAAGATTTTTTGCTAGATCAGCTTCTTCTTCACCAACAATTTTATAAGTTTTTTTTTTGTTATTTTCTAAATCAAGCAAATCAACGGTAGAACCAAAAATTACATTATCTTTTTTCTCTAATTTTGTTACATCTATTACATTTGCTCTTGCAATTAGATCATTTAGTTTAATTATTCTTCCCTCAATTTTTGCCTGTTCATCTTTTGCAGCGTGGTACTCAGCGTTTTCTTTTAAATCACCATGTGATCTTGCTTCGGCGATCGCCAGAATGATTTTTGGTCTTTTAATTTTTGTTAACTCTTCTAATTCCTTTTTAATTTTTTCTAGACCCTGCGAAGTTATTGGTATTTTTTCCATAAATTATTTCCATTTTGCTTGTGGTGGCATAGACATTAGTATTGCTTCGGGATTACCGCCGCTATTTAAACCAAATTTAGTACCTCGATCGTAAAGTAAATTAAATTCTACATATCTACCACGTTTCAATAACTGTATTTCTTTTTCTTTTTTTGTCCACTTCAAAAATATTTTTTTCTTCATAATTTTTTTAATTAAATGATTAAAGGTAATACCAACATCTTTTACAAACAGAAAATCTTTTTTCCAATTATCCATTTTATAATCAAAAAATATACCTCCTATTCCACGAGATTCATTTCTGTGAGGTATAAAAAAATATTTATCGCACCATTTTTTATAATTAGAATAATATTTTTTGTTGTGAAGGTCGCACATTTTTTTTAATTCCTTATGAAAATTCTTTTTTTCTTTATTGTCTAAAATACAAGGTGTTACATCCATTCCACCTCCAAACCAACTCTTTTTTGTACAAATAAATCTCGTATTAAAATGCATAGCTGGTATTTTAGGATTTTTTGGATGTAAAACTACAGAAACACCAGTAGACCAAAAGTTTCTGCTACCTCCTGCTCCAGGAATTTTTTTTGCAAATTTTGCGGAAAATTTACCTTTTACATTGGAGAAAGCTACACCTCCTTTTTCGATTACCTCACCTTTTATTATTCTAAACTCACCGTGTTTCCATTTATTTTTTTTAAATTTTATTTTAGAACCATAACTTTTTTCTAAACTTTCTATACTATTACAAATGATATTTTGTAATTGTAAAAACCATTTTTTAACAATTTTTTTTTTAGTTTCTAATTTCATTTTATTATTAATTAATATTCTGTCTTAAAGCCTCGGATAAAGTTATAGCCACAGCCATACCAATGTTAAGAGACCTTGTGTTTTTTTTTAAGGGTATTTTTAATCTTTGATATGAATTGTTATGTACGATCTTGGGAACACCGCTACTTTCTCTTCCAAAAAGGATTGTGTCTTTTTTTTTAAATTTAAAATTATTATAATTTTTTTTTGCTTTTGTGGTCATGAGTATAATTCTTGTATCATTTTTTCTATTCAAAAAGTCATTATATGATTTGTAAGTTATAATTTTACTCTTATCTAGGTAATCCATAACAACTCTTTTTAATCTTCTGTCATCAAAATGAAAACCGCATGGTTCAATTATTTCAAGAGTCACATCAAAACAAGAGCATAAGCGAATTATTGCACCAGTGTTTTGAGGTATATCTGGTTGATATAGAGCAATATTAAACATTTATTAGTTGTGTTTTATTTTGTGTGTCATTCTGACCCTAGCAAATTTATATTAATTGTAATTAATTAGTAATATATATTACGTATGTGTGTTGAATATATATTATGAGCAGCGAAATTAAGCCAAAAAGAAGAGATTTTTTATTTACAGCTACATACACTGTGGGTGCAGTTGGTTTAGGAGCAACAATTTGGCCTCTGGTTGATCAAATGAATCCTGATTCATCTGTAAAGGCTTTATCAACAACAGAAGTGGATGTGAGCAGCGTAGAACCAGGAAAAACTATCACAGTACTATGGAGAGGTAAGCCAATATTTATTAGAAGAAGAACGAAAAAAGAAATTGATGAGGCAACAGCTGTAGATCTGAAAGATTTAAAAGACCCAGAAAAGGATTCTGATAGAGCAAAAAATCCTGAGTGGTTGGTTATGGTTGGTGTTTGCACACACTTGGGATGTGTCCCATTAGGAGACAAGGGAGATTATAAGGCGTGGTTCTGTCCGTGTCACGGATCTCATTACGACACTTCAGGAAGAATTAGAAAAGGTCCAGCACCAACGAATTTAGAAATCCCCAAATATGAATTTGTTGATAATAATACAATTAAAATAGGCTAAATGAGTTATGAGTGAAGAAAAATATGTACCTAAAACGAAATTAGCGGAGTGGTTTGATAGTCGTTTACCACTTTTATCTCTTTCACATCATTTAAGATCATATCCGACTCCAAAAAATTTAAATTATTGGTGGACATTTGGAGGAATATTAACTTTTTGTTTGATTACTCAAATAGTAACAGGAATAATTTTAGCAATGCATTATGTTGCTCATACCGAGCATGCTTTTGCAAGTATTGAACATATAATGAGAGATGTAAATTATGGATGGCTTATGAGATATGTACATTCAAATGGAGCATCTATGTTTTTTCTTGCAGTATATATTCATATTTTTAGAGGTTTATATTTTGGTTCCTATAAAGCTCCAAGAGAAATGATTTGGATTATAGGTCTTGCGATTTATCTATTAATGATGGCTACGGCTTTCATGGGATATGTTTTGCCATGGGGTCAAATGAGTTTTTGGGGGGCTACAGTAATTACTAATTTATTTAGCGCAATTCCTCTTATAGGAGAGAGTGTTACTAATTGGTTATGGGGAGGATTTTCTGTAGACAATCCAACTTTGAATAGATTTTATAGTTTGCATTATTTATTACCGTTTTTGATTTTTGGTTTAGTAATATTACATATATGGTCGCTGCACATTCCAGGTAATAATAACCCTGTTGGTATAGATGTTAAGAAAGGAAGCAATGAAACTATGCCTTTTCATCCTTATATGGTCATGAAGGATCTTACAGCTTTATTAGCTTTTTTATTATTATTTTTTGCATTTGTTTTCTTTTTGCCAGATTTTTTAGGACATCCAGATAATTATATTCCAGCTGATCCATTGATTACACCAGCACATATAGTTCCAGAATGGTATCTATTACCTTTTTATGCAATTTTAAGAGCTATTCCTAGCAAATTAGGAGGGGTAATTTTTATGTTTGCCTCAATTTTTGTTTTAGCAGGTTTACCATGGTTGGATAGTTCAAAAGTTAGGTCAGCAACTTTTAGACCATTATATAGAAAGTTTTTCTGGGTATTAGTAGTTACGGTAGTATTACTTGGTTACTTAGGAGCAAAACCTCCAGAAGGAATTTATTTAATTTTAGCTAGAATAGCTACTGCTTACTACTTCATTCACTTCTTAATTTTATTACCGTTACTTGGGCGATATGAAAAAACAGATCCATTGCCAATGAGTATTTCTGATCCAGTTTTAGATAAACCTGGAGTTATGGATAAATTTAAAGAAATGGCAGGAAAGTACGAAGGAGAAAATGTTGGTTCATTTAAATAGAATAATTTTAACAATTTTTATTTCAATAATTACCACTTTATCTTTTGCTGATTCTCAACATTCGCACGGAGCAAATACTAATTATCTAAAAACTGACTGGAGCTTTGAAGGAATTTTTGGAACTTTTGATAGAGCTTCTTTACAAAGGGGATATCAAGTTTATCAGGACGTTTGCGCAGGATGTCATTCGGTGCAACATCTAAGTTATAGAAATTTATCCGAAAAGGGTGGACCAGAATTTTTGCCTGAAGAAGCTAAGGCAATTGCAGCACAATTTGAAGTAACAGATGGACCAAATGAAGATGGAGAGATGTTTATAAGACCAGGAAGACTATCAGATAAGTTTGTTAAGCCATTTCCAAATGCAAAAGCAGCTGCAGCTGCAAATGGAGGGGCTTATCCGCCAGATATGTCAGTTTTAGCTAAAGCAAGAAAGGGCGGAGCGGATTATATTTATTCCTTGCTAATGGGTTACGAAGAGGCTCCAACAGGATATGAATTAGATGATGGGGTATATTACAACAAATATATGCCTGGTAATAAAATAAAGATGGCTGAACCTATATCTGACGGAATAGTAGAATATGCAGATGGTACTGAGACAACTAAAGCGCAAATATCAAAAGATGTAACTACTTTTTTAGTTTGGGCAGCAGATCCTCATCTTGAAGCAAGGCACAAGATGGGTTTTAAAGTCTTCTTTTACTTAATTATTCTTTTAACTTTAGTTTATTTAAGCAAGCAAAAAGTGTGGTCACAATTTGGTTCTAAGGAGGAAAAAGAAGAGGAAGAAGCTTTTGATAAAGCAGAAAGAGTTGTAACTGAATACGAAGGTGAAGATCCTAAAACTTTTAAATAGCATTTGTTTTTAGGTGCGACAAAAAAGTTATCATTTTAATTTTTATTTAAAAATTTTTTCATATTTTAAACACAATCTAATATTAAATGATTGTCAAATGCGTTTTAGTTTATTTTATACTTTCATTTTTTTATATTGGACAATTTTAGTTTTCGGCCCATTTATTAAATAATATATGACAAAAATCTTATTTTTCTCTTCTTGGTCTTTGATTGCTGTATTCTTTACGATAGCTACAATTTTATCGTAATGATTTTTCAGAAAAATCGTCAATATCGATTTGATTATTTCTATCTATTAATCTTTGCCTTATTGGTGGTTTTATCAGTTCTGTCATAGTGTTTAACTTCCAATTCTGAAGTACATTACGTCACCATCTTTGACCAAATAATCTTTTCCCTCAAGTCTTAATCTTCCAATGTTTTTACATTCATTGAAACCCTTATATTTTATAAAATCTTCAGTTGTTACGGTTTCAGCTCGGATGAATTTTTTCTTAAAATCGGTATGAATAACACCAGCAGCATCCGCTGCTTTTGAGTTCGTTTCAATAGTCCATGCTCTGCTTTCTTCTGGACCAGAAGTAAAGAAAGTGCTGAGTCCTAGAGTGTTGTAGCCTGTTTTAATTAAGTTATCCAGTCCAGTGCTTTTTATTCCAGATTCAAGCATAAAATCTTTTCGATCTTTTGTTTCTAGGCTCATTATTTGATCTTCAATATCAGCACAAACTATAATTATATTTTCATTTGGAAATTTTTTCTTACAAGCATCAGAGTATTTGTTACCATTTGGTAAACTTTTTTCATCTACATTACATACAATTATTCTTGGTTTAAGAGACAAAAGGGCTGATTTTTTTATAAAATCTTTACTGTATTTTTCCTTTAATTCATCTGGTTTTCTTCCATCACCTATTAATTTTTTACATTCTTCTAAAAAATCTAATTCATCTTTTTCTAGTTTTTTTTTATTACTTTTTTCCAATCTTTTTTGGAGAGATTCTAGATCAGATAAGAGAATTTCAGTTTCGATAATTTCAAGATCACGCACAGGGTCTACGTCTTTATTTACATTTTGTATTTTTTCTGAGTCAAAGCATCGAGTTAAATGAATAATAGCGTCTACTTCTCTCACATGAGAGAGAAACTTATTTCCCAAACCTTCTCCTTTTGAAGCTCCCTTAACAAGACCTGCAATATCAACAAAGGTAATTGCGGCATTAATTGTTTTCGTTGATTTTGTGATTTCTGATATTTTATTTAATCTTTCATCGGGAACAGCAACTATTCCAACATTAGGATCAATAGTACAAAAAGGAAAATTTTCTGCTTGTGCTTTTTTTGATGTCGTTAGTGCATTGAATAATGTTGACTTACCAACATTGGGCAACCCAACAATTCCACACTTAAAGCCCATTATTATTTTTGATTAATTTTACTTGAAAAAAGATCTAAATCTCTACTTATTAAAATGGAAATAAATTCAATTATATTTTGAGTAACTTTTTCTACATTTTGTTTTTCATCACCAGAAAAATTATCTAAAACATAATCTGCAACGGCCGAACTTTTTTTTGGTCTTCCCACGCCTATTCTTACACGAGAGTAATTTTTTCCAATGTTTTTATCAATGGAATCTATTCCATTATGTCCCGCGCTTCCTCCTCCATTTTTTACTTTTACTTTTCCAATATCGATATCGATATCATCATGAAAAACAAAAACGTTTTTTACATCTATTTTAAAATAATCAATAAGTTCTTTAATACATATTCCTGAGTTATTCATAAAGGTAAGTGGTTTTATAGCAAAGACTTTTTGTTCATCTATTTTTCCAGTAGTTAACAAGCCTTTAAACTTTGGTTTTTGTTTAGATAATTTAAACTTTTCGTTCATAGCATCAATGACCGAAAATCCTACGTTGTGTCGATTGTTTGAATTATCTGGATTAGGATTTCCTAGGCCAACAAAAAGTAGCATAAATTATAATTGATCCTATATTATTTTTTTTTAGTTTCTTTATTTGAAGCTTTGCTTTTGTCTCCGGGAGCAGCTTTTGTTTTATCTTCAGAAGTTTTGGCTGTTTTATCATCAGAAGGCTTGGCTGTTTTATCTTTACCTTCTTCGGTTTTTGCAGCTTCTTCACCACCTTCAGTTACGCCTTCAGCTGGAACCTCTCCCTCAGCAGGAGCTTCTTCAGTTTTTTCTGGTTCAACCAAAATTGTTGGCGCTACAACCGTTGCAATTACAAAATCTCTATCAGTGATTGTTGGTACTACATTTTCTGGCAATTTAACCGAAGATATTTTTAAACTAGTGTTAATTTCAGTATTATCTAAATCAACAATTATTTCGTTAGGAATGTTTTCTATTGGGCATTTTAATTCAACTTTTCTTCTTACTATATTTAAAACTCCTCCTTTTTTTAACCCAGGAGATTTATTTGAGTTAATAAAATTAACAGGAATCTCCAAAGATAACACTGAGCCTTTTAATATTCTCATAAAATCAATATGTATAGGTTCATCTGAAACTGGGTCGTATGCAATTTGCCTTGGTAAAACTTTTTCTTGGCTACCATCTATATTTAAGTCAAAAACTTTAGACATAAAAGTTTCTTTTTTAATAAAGTCTTGAAGGTGTAATTTTTTTAAACTTATATTTAAATTACTTTTTTTTCCCCCATATAATACAGCAGGAATAAAACCTTCAGCTCTCAGTTTGTTAACCTGACCTGTTGAAGTGCTGGTTCTTTTTGTAGCTTTTAAAATATCCATAAATTAATAGAATGGTGGTTTTATAATATGTTGGTGAAAAAAACAAGCAAAATTAATTAAAAAGACTAGATACCGAAGTAGAGTTTGCAATTCTTTTCATAGCTTCAGAAATCATTGGCGCAAGGGAAATTATTTCTACTTTTTTACTTTTTCCAATTTTTTTTGAATTATCAATTGTATCTGTAGTAATTAGTTTCTTAATTTGTGATTTTTCAATTTTATCAACTGCTTCTCCACTTAAAACAGCATGTGTAATATAAACATAGACATCTCTAGCGCCTTTTTCTTTTAAAGCTTTGGCTGCGTTTACAATTGTTCCTCCTGAATCTATTATATCATCAACTATAACGCAGTTTTTGTTTTTTACACTTCCAACAATATTCATTACCTCTGACTTTCCTGGTGCGGGTCTTCTCTTGTCAATTATGGCTATACTTGAATTTATTCTTCTACTTAAGGCTCTAGTTCTTTCGACTCCACCAACATCAGGTGAAACGCAGATTAGATTATTTAACTTAAGTTTTTTTTTAATATGTCTTGCAAAAATTGGAGTTGCAAATAAATTGTCTACAGGTATATCAAAGAAACCCTGAATTTGGCCTGCGTGTAAATCAACGCTTAAAATTCTGTTTGCACCAGCATTTGTAATAAGATTTGAAACCAGTTTTGCTGATATTGCGGTTCTCGGCACCACTTTTCTATCTTGTCTTGCATACCCAAAATAAGGAATTACTGCTGTAATATTTTTTGCTGAGGATCTTCTTAATGCGTCAATACAAATTAATAACTCCATTAAATTATCGTTAGCCGGATTAGATGTTGATTGAACAACAAATATACTATTTCCTCTAATATTTTCATTTATTTCTATATAAACTTCTCCGTCGGCAAATCTTTTTATATTTGAATTAACTAATTTTAGTTTGAGTTGTTTTGCTATCTCTTTGGACAGTTTTAAATTACTTGTACCAGCAAGAACTTTCATACGATAACTTGTTTATACAGTTTTAATTTATCTTTTCAAATTAATTATACATCTAATTAAGTCATTAATATGACGGATATACATCTACCATAATCTAGCTCTTTATTAAGGCGAGATCTTCGATAACTATAAAAAAATTCTTCTTCAGAAAATGTATCTTTTTCTATATTTTCAATGTTTTTAATATTTAAACTGGATATTTCTTTGTTAATATATTTTCTTAAATCAAATAAATAATTATCTTTACTAATTTTGTCAAAAAAAATTTCATTTTTTTTATCTTTTTCAATAAATTTTTCAAAAAGGTCATTTTTAACTTTGTAGTTTTTTTTATTTATACAAGGTCCGACAACAGCAATTAAATCACCGCTCTCTGAGTTTAGTTCATTAAATTTTTTTACTGTGTTTTGTATTATTCCGTTAAGCGCACCTTTCCATCCAGCATGTGAACAACCAATTATCTTTTTTTTGGGATCATAAAAAACAATTGATGCACAGTCAGCTGTTAGTATTCCAATGCCAATATTTTTTACTTTTGAAACTATAGCGTCTCCAACTAATTTGTTTCTAACATCTGTCTCGGAATTAAAACAAATAACTTCACTAGTGTGTTTTTGATTTAAAGTTATTAAAGATTCTTTTTTACATCCAATTTTTTTACTCACTTTTTCAAGGTTTTTAATAACATTTTCCTTTTTATCATTTGAGCCTAGGCCGCAGTTCAAGCTTTCATAATTACCTTTGGAAAAACCATTTTTTCTTGAAAAGAAACAATGTTTTATATTTTCAAATATTTTTAATTTTTTTGAGAAAAACATAATCAAAATCCTAATGAAAAATTAACACCTTTTTTTTTAGCAAACATTACTTTAAAAATATTTCCCATTTGACTAATGTCCAATAACCTTTTTAATCTAAAATACATGTTTGCTTTTTCTTTAAATGTCATTTTTTTAGATAAAATATTAGCTCTTTCTAAAATACCAATTTTCTTTAGGAATTCACCTTGTTCTGTTATTTTTTTTACATCAAGTTTATTTTTGCTTAATATTTTATGAAATAATTTAAAATTTACATGAGATGTAATATCAGAATTGCCTGGTTTTAATAAAACATCTAAGTACTTATGTCTTTTAACTGATTGTAAAGTGCTTTTGTTTTTTTTAATTTTATAACCATAATCGAAAATTAATAACCCTCCATCAAATTTATTAATCTTTTTTGATATGGATCCAAGAAATTTTATTGCTTCTATAGGATATTCAATAGTATTTCCTGTAGAAATTAAATTTAAATTTTTGATATTTTTTATTAAATATCTGTTTGCTTTCTTATGTAAAAATTTTAATTTTTCTTTGTTGTTGGTTAGAGTAACATATTTTTCAAGAAATATTTTTTTTCTTTTATATATTTGCTTAACAGGCAGTGAGTCAAAAAATTCGTTAGCTAAAAAGATGACAGGTCCATAATTAATTTGATTTATTTTTTTTATCCATCTAACTTTTTTGTTACTAATATTATTTTTTTGAATATTTTTTAATTTGTCACTTATTTCTAATAAATTTATTTCTAGAGAATTATAAAAGTTTTTAAATTGTTTAAAAGTTTTCAACAAATCGTTGCACAAAGTGCCATCACCAGGCCCAAGTTCTACTAACAAAATTTTTTTAGGTTTTTGCATTTGCTCCCAATAAGCAACGCACCATATTGCTAACATTTCTCCAAAAAGACCAGAAACAAAGGGCGAGGTAATGAAATCCCCATCTTTCCCAAAAGGATTTTTTTTCATGTAATAACCAAATTTTTTATCGTAGAGAGAAATATCAATAAACTTATCCAAGGGAATAGATTTTTTTTCTTTTAATATCTTAATTATTTTTTTCATTTTTTTTAATAAAAAAGATAATTAGGAAACCCGATAATAAAGTTAAAAAACTTAGTATAGTTCCCATTGAAAAATAATTAAATAAATATCCAATATGTTGATCTGGCTCTCTAAAATTTTCTGCAAATATTCTCATGATTGAATAAGCAATTAAAAAGAAAGCCGAAATGTATCCACTTTTTATTATTAAAAGTTTTCTTAAAGCTAAAAAATTTATCAATAAAAACAAAATAGCACCTTCCAAAATAGCTTCGTAAATTTGAGATGGGTGTCTTGCAACATTACCAGCATTAGGAAAAATTACCGACCAGGGTAAATCTGAGATTTTTCCATATAATTCACCATTAATAAAATTTGCAATTCTTCCAAAAAAAAGACCGATTGGACTTACACATGCGACGATGTCAGACAGTTTAAAAAAACTAGTATTTTTATTTTTAGAAAATATGAAAATTGAAATTATTATTCCTATCAAACCACCATGAAAAGACATGCCTCCTTGCCAAATCTTGAAAATTTCAAGAGCATTTTGACTGTAGTGTTCAAAATTATAAAATATTACGTAACCTAATCGACCACCTAAAATAATTCCTATAACTAAATAAATTATTAAATCATCAAAATCTGATTTTTTTACTGGTACGAAATTGTAACCACTTTTTTCTGTTTTTCGAATTATTTTTTTTGCATATATCCAACCTATTATAATTCCTAGAATATAGGCTATAGAATACCATCTGATTTGAAATATACCCAAATCTACTAATACCGGGTCAAAATTATGGACAATCATTTCAAAAAAAGATTTATTTAATATTTAAATTAAAATAACTTAAAGATATTAAAAAATATATGGAAAAATATAATAAGTTATTGAGCAATATCACAGAATTAGTTGAAAAAGGTTTGTTTGCTTCTAAAGATTTTAGGAAAAAAGTAGAAGAAATATTAAAAACAAAAATAGAAATTATGGCAAATAAATTGGAACTTGTTTCACGAGAAGAGTTTGAAGTACAAAAGAAAATAATTGAAAAACTTCAAAAAGAATTAAACAGTGTTAAATCTAGAAAAAAAAAATCTATAAAGGCAAAGAAATATTAACCCTCAATCCACCAAGAGGACTTTTGTCTAGATAAATATTTCCTCCATGTGAATTAATTATATCGTTTGCAATAGATAAACCCAATCCAACTCCCGATTTATTTTGCCCTCTGCTTTTATCAATTCTATAAAATGGCTTCATTACATTTTGATATTCTTTTTCTTGAATACCTGGTCCATCATCATCAACAATAATTGTAAAAATATTTTTTGTTTTATTTGAAGAAATTTTAACTCTTTTGCCATAAGATAATCCATTATCTATCAAATTAGCCAAACATCTTTTAATTGAGTTTGGACGTATATCTATTTTTAAATTTTCATTTACCATGTTATCAATTTTTTTGCCTTCATATTTTTGAACCACTTCATTAATTATATTGTTTACATTAATGGTTTCAGTTTCCTCACTTTTTTGATGTCTTGAAAATTCAAGATATTCATTCAGCATTCTTTCCATTTCTTCAATATCATCACTCATTTTTTTTGCTAAGTCTTGCTGTCTCAATAATGCTAACTGCAATTTTAATCTTGTAAGAGGAGTTCTTAAATCGTGACTTATTCCTGATAACATTTCTGATCGTTGATTTAAGTGGATGGTAATTCTTTTTCGCATTTTATCAAATTCGTAAGCCGCTTGTCTTATTTCTTGAGCTCCGGACGGTCTAAACTCTTTTACGAATTCTCCTTTTCCAAATTTTTCTGCAGCCTTTGCTAAATTTACAATTGGTCTGGTTTGATTTTTTAAAAAAACTATAGCTATCGTAATTAATAAAAGTCCTGGTAAAGTTATCCATAATGCAAAAATACGAGCCGACGATGGTGCAATTTTTTCTTTAGGAAAAAAAATTTGGAGCACACCATTTTTATATTTAATTTTTAAGTCAACTTTTTCCTTAAATGTTGTGGTATCAAACCAATATGAGGTTCCAAAAACCGCTTTTAACTCACGTCTTAAACTTCTATCAATAGGGCTGTACCATCTTTCTGTTTTTCTTTCAGGTAAAATCTCATTTTCTTTTAGAGACACAGTAAGATCGAAATTTTTATTATATATGGCTATAAGTGTTTCTCTATGTCTTTCATCATCTTGAGTTCTATAAACATCAAATAAAGTTTCAACTTCGCCAACTAAAGATCTTGTCATCCCTTTGTTGGCTTTTATCCAAAGGCTATCAAAAAAAACTATCGTAATAATCATTTGTAGTAAAATCATTGGCGTTGCTACAATAATTAATGATCTATAAAAAAGTCTTTTTGGCAAGATTCTTTTAATAAAATTATTTAATCCATAAAACATATCCGGAACCTCTAATTGTTTGCAAATATTTAGGATTTTTTGGAATTGACTCTAATTTTTGTCTAAGTCTTGTAATCATTACATCTATAGTTCTTTCTTTCGAAATATTTATTATTTTTCCTATATTATCTCTTGAAAAAATTTTTCCTGGCGATTCTAACATTTTTTCTAAAATTTTTCTTTCTTGAGGGTTGATTTTTTTTACTTTGTTATTAAGTCTAATTTCTAATTTTTTCAAGTTAACTTTTGCCTCACCAATAACTATTTCTTCTGGCAGAGCTGGTTTTTTAATCTTCTCTAATATATTTTTTATTCTTAGCAGTAATTCTTTTGGTTCAAAAGGTTTTCCAAGATAGTCGTCAGCACCCACTTCTAGTCCAGCGATTCTTTCTTTCGTTTCACCCTTAGCAGTCAACAATATTATTGGAGTGTTATCCTTTTTTTTTATTTCTTTAGTAAGCGATAATCCGCTTTGTCCTGGCATCATAATATCTAAAATAAGTATATCAAATTTGATAATTTCCAATTTTTTTTTAGCATCGAATGCATCTTTTGCTGTTGTTATAATAAAATTATTTTCGACAAGATACTCTTTTACTAATTCTCTAATTCTATCATCGTCATCAACTACCAATATATGAAATGTACTTTTATTCATTAATAATTTTTTTTAAAACATTTTTAAATTTTATTACCGAATCTGAATCAGATTTTTTTAAAGCATTATAAATTCTTTTTTTTTGTTCAATAAAAATTTCTTCAAAAAGTTTTTTTCCTCTCTCATTTAAAAATATTTGTCTTTGCCTAGAGTCAATCTCTCCTTTTTTTAATAGAACCGTTTTGCTTTTAATTAAATCTCTTAAAACTCTATTTAAACTTTGTTTTGTTATTTTAAGTCTACTTAATAAATCTGATACAGTTAAACCTTCATGCCGCTCAATCAAATGAATTGCTTTGTGATGAGCTGTTCCAAATGAATATTTTTTTAAAATTTTCTTTGGATCTGAATAAGTTTCTCTATAGACATAAAAAATTTGCTCGATAAAGTCTTTAATCTGATCATCTTTCAAATATAACAAGTCTTTCATAATTTGTATTTGGTCAGTTATATTGACATATCTATATAAGATAGATACTTTTTTGTATCGAATAAATCAATTAAGATTAGAAAATTTTTTATGGAATCCATACCTTATGATAAGAGATCGGGAAAAATCTGGTTTAACGGAGAACCGGTAAACTGGCCAGATGTAAAAATACATGTTTTAAGTCATGGTTTACATTATGCTAGTTGTGTTTTTGAAGGTGAAAGAGTTTACGATGGAGAAATATTTAAACTCGAAGAGCATACCGAAAGACTATATCACTCAGCCTCTAGAATGGGTTTTAAAATTCCATACAAGCAGGAATTATTAAATAAAGCTACTAAAGATATAGTTGCGATTCAAAAAATAAAAAATGGTTATGTTAGACCTATTGCTTGGAGAGGCAGCGAAATGATGGCAATATCCGCTCAACAAACTAAAATAAATGTAGCTATTGCCGCTTGGGAATGGGGACCATATTACGACATTAATAAAGGTATTAGATTAAATATATCAAAATGGAGGAGACCAGCGCCTGATACTATTCCATGGGATACTAAAGCTTCAGGCTTGTATATGATTTGTACATTATCAAAACATGAAGCGGAAAGAGAAGGATTTACCGATTCACTAATGCTGGATTATCAAGGCAATATCGCCGAAGCAACCGGCGCAAATGTTTTTTTCAAGAATAAATCTGGAGAACTGCATACTCCAACTCCCGATTCTTTTTTAAATGGCATAACAAGAAGATGTGTTATTGATATTGCAAAATCTAAAAATATAAAAATTATCGAAAGAAAAATTAAACCAGAAGAAATGACAAACTTTGTTGGGTGTTTTTTAACTGGGACAGCTGCTGAGGTAACTCCTGTTTCACAAATTGATAAATATAAATTTACAGTTTGTAATGTAATAAAAGATTTATCAGAAAGCTATCAAACCTTAGTAAGAAAAAAATAGCAGGTATTTTTTAAATTTAGCTAGAAGCATGATCTATGCCTTTTTTTACGTAATCGTATCCCGTATAGAGCGTAAGAAAAGCTGATAACCATAAGAGAATTATTCCAATCGTGTGTGCATTATAATCTTGAAAACTAACTATTGCATTTCCACTTTCTCCAGTTAGAAGAATTGCTATAGCAAACATTTGAATGAATGTTTTAAATTTAGCTAAGCCTGTTACTGGCATGGAGATTTTAGATTTTGCTAAAAATTCTCTCAATCCAGAAATTAATATTTCTCTAGTGAGAATAATTATTGCCGCAATAACTTCGTAATCTCTTATAGTATCATTCATTACTAGAAGAACCAAGGCAGTAGCCACAATGATTTTGTCGGCTATGGGATCTAAAAGCTCTCCAAGTTTTGATTCTTCTTTGTAAAGTCTCGCCAACAAACCATCTAAAAAGTCGGTGAAACTTGCTAATACAAATATAAAAAAGGGTATTAAATCACCTAAAAGGCCAGGAAGATAAAATGTAATTACAAATACAGGAACTAAGATTATTCTACCTATAGTTAAAATATTCGGAATTTTTAATTTCATATATCCTCTTTAATTATGAAAAAAATCATGTATTTTTTTCGCTACAGAAGTTTCTATACCTTCTACCTTTTTTAAATCATCAAGACTAGCAGATTCAACGGCCCTTGCAGAGCCAAAATAATTTAGTAAAGCCTTTTTTCTTGTTCTACCAACACCATTTATTTGATCCAATAAAGATTTTGTTAAATTTTTCTTTCTTTTCATTCTATGACTACTCACTGCAAATCTGTGAGCCTCATCTCTTAATCTTTGAAGAAAAAATAACAAAGGTTCTCTTTTACTTAATTTAATTACATTTTTTTTATGAAAAAAAGTTTCATCCCCTTTATTTCTGTTTTTGCCTTTTGCTATAGCTATTATGGGAATTGCATGAAAACCATAATCATCCAATACCTTTCTGCCCACTGAATATTGACCTTTGCCGCCATCAATAATCACCAAATCAGGAATCATTACTTCTACTTGCTTTCTACCTTTAATAATTTTTGAAAATCTTCTTTCAAAAACCTCTTTTAACATTCCATAATCATCACCAGGTTTCAGCTCTTTATTTTTAATATTAAATTTTCTGTATTGTTTCTTAACAAAACCCTCTGGACCGAAAGTGATTAATGTCCCAACAGAATTAGATCCTTGTATATGGCTATTATCGTAGACCTCTATCATTCTTGGTGAGATATCTAATTTAAATTTATCGGCTATATCATCTAGAAGTTTATTATTTGTTTCAGACTCAAAGATTTTTTGGGTCAAAGCCTCTTTTGCATTTTTTTCTGCCATTTTAGATAATTTAAAAGCATTTCCTTTTGTAGGAATCTTTATAAATATTAATTTTTCTTCTTTTTTTTCTAGGGCAGCTTTAATTAAGTTCAAATCTTTAATTTTTTTATTTAACAGAATTTCAGTAGGTGCATTTTTATTTTCATAAAATTGAGTGACAAATGAAGCCAAGACTTCTTCAGGGGTGTGAAATTTATCATGTGAAGGAAAATAGGATTGGTTGCCCCAATTTTGTTTTGATCTGTAAAAAAATACTTGAACACAACTTTTTCCAGCTTCTTGCGCAACAGAGATAACATCAGCATTATCAAGATTTGTAGAACTTATATTTTGTGATGATTGAATTTGAGTTAATGCTTTTATCCTGTCTCTTAAAATAGCAGCTTTTTCATAATCCATTTTTCCGCTACTTTTTTCCATTTCTACTGATAATTTTTTTTGTATACTTTTTGATTTTCCTGAAAGAAATAATACGGCGTCTGATACAAGTTTAGAGTATTCAGTTTTACTTAAGTGATTTACACAAGGCGCAGAACATCTTTTTATTTGATAAAGTATGCAAGGTCTTTCTCTGTTTTTAAAAACCGAGTCATTACATACTCTTAATAAAAATACTTTTTGTAAAATTTTTATAGTCCAATTAGCAGATCCAGCAGAGGCGAAAGGACCAAAATAATAACCATTTTTATTTTTTTTTCCTCTATGTTTTGATAACTGAGGCCAATCACAATTTTTTTCTATAAAAATATAGGGAAAAGATTTGTCATCTCTAAGAAGAACATTAAATTTTGGCTTAAATTTTTTAATTAGATTAGCTTCTAGAAGCAAAGCTTCTGCTTCGCTACTTGTTGTTACTATTTCCAAATTGTTTGTTAAAGCCAACATTCTTTCCGTTCGTATTGTTTGGTTTTTATCTAAGACGTAACTTTTTAATCGATTTGGGAGATTTTTAGCTTTGCCGACGTAAAGCACTTGATCTTTTTTATCAAGCATTCTGTACACTCCAGGGCAATTAGAAACTAGAGGTATTTTTTTTTTAATTAATTCTTTTCCGAACTCAAGATCCCTCATAATCTTTTCTTGTTTTAAAAACTTCTACTCCGACTGATCCGGCGTTTTTTAATGCTTCAGGCTTTTCAATTTTTATTTTTATTGATTTTATTCTTTTATCTTCAAATATTTCTTTAAAAGAATCTTCAGCCAAACTTTCTAGAAAATTATATTTTTTACTCTTAGTTAAGTTTTCTAATTTATTTGAAATTTTTTCGTAGTCTACTATGCTTTTTATATCTTTCTCATCAGGAAGGGAGTTTTGAACAATATCTAAAACAATATTAAATATTATTTTTTGTTTTTTTTCTTTTTCGTGCTTATAAAAACCTATTATTTCTTCAATAATAAAATCTTTAATAAATACAGTTCTTTTAACCGTACTATTATCTTTTGTAGGTTTAAGCTCTACAATTTTAAAATTATTCTTTTTCATTTTTCCTATTCCACGATAAATTTTGGCCACTATCAACAGTTATAATCTCTCCTGTAACAGAATTATTATTAATTAAAAATTCGACGGTATCACAAATATCTTCTGATCTAACAGGTTTTTTCAGAATTGTTGATCTTACCTGATTTTTAAAATGTTTATCAGTTTGCCTTTTGCTTTTTATAGTTGGGCCAGGCGCAATAGCATTAACTTTAATATTTGGGCCTAATCGCATGGCCATAGTTTTCGTTAATGTTTGCAGACCACTTTTGCTAATAGTATATGACATGAAGAAGGGAGTAAGATTAAATATTCTTTGATCGATAATATTGATTATATTTGATAGAGTTTTTTTTGATGCTTGTTTTGCAAATTGTTTAATTAAGATAGTCGGAGCAAGAAGATTAATATTTAAATGATCGTTCCAGCTTTTTGTTGTGAAATTTAAAATATCATCTTTTTCAAACAAAGCTGCATTATTTATAAGACAATCAATTGTGCCAAGTTTTTTTCTTGCTAAAGAAATAATTTTTTCTGTTTGTTTAGGGTTTTTTAAATCAGCTTTTATTAAAGCTACTTTTACCCAATGTTGTTCTATTATTTTTTTTAATTCCTTGGCTTTGGATGATGACCGATAATAATGGAGTGCTATATTCCAGCCTTTTTCAGCAAAATGTAAAGCTATGGCTCTACCCACTCTTGTTGCCGCACCAGTAATTAATAAATTTTTATTTTTCATCTTTTTCTTTTTGGTTTTGTTCCTGGTTTACCTTGGGTTGATCTTCCTTCAGGATAAATCTTATTTTTAAGCTTAGATTGTCTTATTTTTGGGTTAATTCCAATCTCTAATTCACTTGCCTCTAATTTTCTTATTTCATCTCTAATTTTTGCAGCTTCTTCAAACTCAAGATTTTCAGCAGCTTCTTTCATTTTTTTCTTAAGTGATTTTAAATGTTTTTTTAAATTGTGACCTATAGATGTATCAACATTAATTTTTGTATAATCTCTTTCATATATACTTTCTAAAATATCTGTTATTTCTTTTTTAATTGAAGTTGCGCTAATATTATTTTTTTTGTTATAAGCTAATTGTAATTTTCTTCTTCTATCAGTTTCTTCTATTGCTTTTTCAATACTTTTAGTTTTCTTGTCTGCGTATAGAATAGCCTTTCCCTCAATATTTCTTGCAGCTCTTCCTATCGTTTGAATTAAAGATCTTTCTGATCTCAAGAAACCTTCTTTGTCTGCATCTAATATTGCTACTAGAGCGCACTCAGGAATATCTAATCCTTCTCTTAATAAATTAATTCCTACAAGCACATCAAAAACTCCCATCCTTAAATCTCGCATAATTTCAATTCTTTCCAAAGTGTCTATGTCAGAGTGCATATATCTTACCTTCACACCATTTTCATGAAGATATTCAGTTAAGTCTTCAGCCATTTTTTTTGTTAAAGTTGTTACCAAAGATCTAAAATTTTTTTTTGCTACTTCTTTACATTCGCCCAAAAGATCATCAACTTGATTTTTTGCTGGTTTGATCTGAACTTCTGGATCGCACAGTCCTGTTGGTCTTATTACCTGATCAACAAATTTTCCAGATGTTTGATCAAGCTCCCAAGGACCTGGAGTAGCTGAAACGAAAATAGTTTGAGTTCTCATAGCATCCCATTCTTGGAATTTTAGAGGACGGTTGTCCATGCAAGATGGAAGTCTAAAACCATATTCTGATAAAGTTTTTTTTCTTGTATGATCACCTTTATACATTCCATTTAATTGTGGAACTGTTACATGGCTTTCGTCAACAAAAACTAAAGTATTGTCTGGAAAATATTCAAAAAGAGTAGGGGGAGGCTCTCCAGGTTTTCGTCCTGTTAAAAATCTAGAATAATTTTCTATTCCAGCACAAGTTCCTGTTGCCTCAATCATTTCTAAATCAAATCTTGTTCTTTCTTCTAATCTTTGTGCTTCTAAAAGTTTGTTTTCAGATTTATGTTTTTTCAAAGTGACTTCTAATTCTTTTTTTATTTCTATGATTGCTTGTTCAATAGTAGGTCTGGGAGTTATATAGTGGCTATTTGCATATAATTTAATTAAATTCAAATCTTTAGTTTTGCTTCCTGTTAAAGGATCAAATTCAACAATTTTTTCAACTTTATTTCCAAATAAGGAAATTCTCCACGCCCTATCCTCCAAATGAGAAGGAAAAATTTCTAAATTATCTCCTCTTACTCTAAATGTTCCTCGATGAAAATTTTGATCATTTCTTTTGTATTGAAGATTAACTAAAGTTTTTATAATTTGTTCACGGTTATGTTCGTGATTTTTTTTGACACCTAAAGTCATTTTACTATAGGATTCAACAGAACCTAAACCATAGATGCAAGAAACACTCGCAACAATAATTACGTCATCCCGTTCAAGCAGTGATCGAGTTGCTGAATGTCGCATTCTATCTATCTGTTCATTGATTGATGCTTCTTTTTCAATATATGTATCAGATCTTGGCACATAAGCTTCTGGAGTATAATAATCATAGTAAGAAACAAAATATTCTACAGCATTATTAGGAAAGAAAGTTTTCATCTCTCCATATAATTGAGCAGCCAAAGTTTTGTTTGGAGCCAGAATTAAAGCAGGTCTATTCAATGTTTCAATTATTTTTGCCATAGAAAAAGTTTTACCAGAACCGGTTACACCTAATAGAACTTGATCATTTTTTTTGTCTTTTATTCCTGAAATTAACTTTTTTATGGCCCCAGGTTGATCACCCGCAGGTTTAAAATCAGAAACAGTGGATAGTTTAATTCCACCTTCTAACTTTTTTCCGAATAAAAAGTCTTTATCAATTGGATCAGATGATTTTTCTTGATATGTATTTTGCATAATAATTAATAATTTATATATATAATAAAATTAATGAGCATAGTTTCCAACTCTTTAAAAAGAATTAAACCATCGCCTACAATAGCGGTAACCCAGAAGGCTAGAGAACTAAAAGCCGCAGGTAAAGACGTAATAGGTTTAGGTGCAGGGGAACCTGACTTTGACACTCCTCAAAATATTAAACAAGCTGCAATTGAGGCAATTAATAAGGGTGATACAAAATATACAGCTGTTGACGGAACTCCAGATTTAAAAAAAGCAATAGTAAATAAATTCAAAAGAGAAAATAATTTAGAATATTCTGCTAATGAAATCACAGTTGGAACGGGAGGAAAACAAGTAATCTATAACGCCCTTACGGCCACATTAAATAAAGGAGATGAAGTAATTATTCCGGCTCCGTATTGGGTGTCATATCCAGACATGGTTTTATTAGCTGGAGGAAATCCAAAAATTGTAAAATGTAATGAGAGTGATGGCTTTAAGCTAACTCCAAAAAATTTAAAAAAAGCTATTACAAAAAAAACAAAATGGCTAATACTTAATTCTCCATCAAATCCAACCGGAGTCTCATACTCAAAAAACGAGATCGAATCTTTATCTGAAGTTTTAGTTAAAAATAAAAATGTTTATATTTTAAGCGATGATATTTACGAACACATTACTTATGATAGCTTTAATTTTTTTACGATTGCACAAATTTCTAAATTAAAAAATAGAACACTTACAATGAACGGTGTAAGTAAATCATATGCAATGACAGGATGGAGAATTGGTTATGCAGCTGGTCCAAAGGAAATCATAAAGGCAATTAGCAAAATTCAATCTCAATCAACTTCTAATCCATCATCAATTAGTCAGGCTGCTGCAGTTGAAGCATTAAATGGTAATCAAGACTTTATTCAAGAAAGAGCAGAGGCTTTTAAGAAAAGAAGAGATTTTGTGGTTAATAGTTTAAATAATATTAAAGGAATAAATTGTTTGAATCCTAACGGAGCTTTTTATGTATTTCCAAGCTGTAAAAAATTATTAGGTAAAAAAACAAAACTAAAAACAGATTCAGAATTTGTAGAAAAACTTCTTGAAAAAGCAAATGTTGCTGTTGTTCAAGGTTCCGCTTTTGGTTTGGATGGTTACTTTAGAATATCTTATGCAACATCAATGGAAAAATTAAAAACAGCGATGGAAAGAATAAAATCTTTCTGTGAAAATTTAAGCTAATTTTTTGAGGATAAAAATTTCTCAGCTTCTAGAGCTGCCATGCAACCCATACCAGCAGCTGTGACTGCTTGTCTAAAAACTTTATCTTTAACATCTCCAGCTGCAAAAATACCAGGGATATTTGTCTCTGTAGAATCTGGTTTTGTTATTAAATATCCGTCTTTATCCATATTTAATTGATCTTTGAATAATTTTGTTGCTGGGTCATGACCAATAGCAATAAAGAGACCATCTATTTTTAATTCTTCTACTTTATTTGTTTTTACATTTTTAATTTTTATTTTTTTAACATTTTTTGGCTTATTATCTCCAATAACTTCTTCAACTATACTATCCCAAATAATTTCTATTTTTTTGTTATCCATTAGCTTTTTTTGAAGCATTTTTTCCGCTCTTAAAGAATCTCTTCGATGTATTAATTTAACTTTTGAAGCAAATTTAGTTAAAAACATTGCTTCCTCAACGGCTGCATTTCCTCCTCCGACAACCGCAACCATTTTATCTTTAAAGAAAAAACCGTCACAGGTAGCGCATGCAGAAACCCCAAATCCTCTAAATTTTTGTTCAGATTCTAGATTAAGCCATCTAGCTTGAGCTCCAGTTGAAATAATAATTGAGTCTGCGGTATATTTTTGTCCGCCATCTCCAACTGCTTCAAACGGTTTGGATTTTAAGTTCACTGATGCAATATGATCCTCAATCATTTCTGTTCCAACAGCCTTTGCTTGATCTCTCATTTGTTCCATTAACCAAGGTCCTTGGATAACTTTTGAAAATCCAGGATAATTTTCTACATCAGTAGTTGTTGATAATTGTCCTCCGGGCTCTATGCCATGAACAAGCGTAGGTTTTAACATTGCTCTAGCTGCATAAACTGCAGCAGTATACCCTGCAGGACCAGATCCTATAATCAACACCTTTGAATGTTTTTTTGAATTATTTTTCATACTTAAAGCACATATAGGTATTTTTAATTTAATTTAAAGCTTTTAATCTTACTCAAAAGTATCGTTATACTGTTGATTTACTCTTACAAAAGTTGTGCACTTACTAAGTTGCTTTAGAGAGGGCGCACCAACATAGGTACAACTACTTCTCAAACCGCCCAATATGTTTTGAACTGTGTCTTTTATTTTACCACGATATTTTAATTGAACTTTTTTTCCTTCGCTACTTCTATAATCTGAAAGTCCTCCGTAATGTTTTTCAAGCGCCGTATTTGAGCTTGAACCATAAAACTCAATAAACTGAGATCCATTTTTTTTTATTTTTTTTCCTCCACCTTCTTCATGTCCAGCAAACATTCCACCTAACATTACAAAATCAGCTCCACCTCCAAATGCTTTTGCTATATCACCTGGACACGTACATCCTCCATCAGCAATAATATGAGCTCCAAGCCCATGCGCGGCATCAGCACATTCTATGACTGCGCTTAACTGAGGATATCCAACTCCAGTTTGAATACGTGTTGTACAAACACTTCCTGGACCTATACCAACTTTCACAATATCAGCTCCATTCATAACTAACTCTTGAGTCATGTCTGCAGTAACAACATTTCCTGCAATTATAGTTTTTGTAGGATACTTTTCTCTAACTGAACTTACAAATTTACTAAAGTGATCGGAATATCCATTAGCAATATCGATACAAATAAATTCAAAAAAACTACATTCTTTCATTATTTCATTTAATCGCTTGTAGTCTTCTTTACTTGTTCCTGTGCTGAGAACTAAATGTTTGTGAATTCCCTTTACTGATGAATTACGTTTAATTGTTTTAAGATCATGTTGTTTTGTTAAACATGTCATTATTTCAAACTCAGATAAATGTTTTGCAACTGACAATTCTCCAACCCCATCCATATTTGCTGCTATTATTGGAACGCCAGACCACTGATGATTACTGTATTTAAATTTATAAGTACGTTTAAGCTCTACGTCTTTACGACTAGATAAGGTGCTGCGTTTTGGCCGAAAAAGCACATCGGCATAATCAAGCTTGATATCTTCTTCAATACGCATATTTCCATAGAGGATGTATAAAGGTTTATTATTTTAAGTAAAACATATTTATTATGCTGTGGATAAATAAAATTTAGGAATATATATAAGTATCTATGGGAAAGCTAAAAGCCTTACTTTTAACCGAAGGAATGCATGGAATGATTAGCCAAGTCGAGGGAATGGCCAAGGCTTTAAATGCTGAATATAGTCATAAAATTGTAAGATTAAGTTTTCCTTGGAATTTAATACCACCTAAATTTACACCTGTTTCGCAAATAGTTTTAAAAGATAAAATCTATATAACTAATAACGATGCTCCAGATCTAATCATTTCCTGCGGCAGAAAAAGTGTAATACCATCAATATTTCTTAAAAGAATAAATTCAAAAATATTTACCATTCACATTCAAGATCCAAAGGTAAACTTCAAAAATTTTGACGCAATAGTTTCTCCAGAGCATGATAATTTAAATGGTGATAATATTTACAGTTCTAAAGGTGCTATCCATTATATAACCGAAATAGAAATAAATAATGCTAAGCAATACTTAACTAATAAAATTAAAAGTGAAAAAATAGTTTCGTTGATCTTGGGCGGGCCAAATAAATATTATAATTTTAATTCTGATCAAATAATTAATATATTTAATCAAATAAAGTCTATTTTTGTTTCTGATGGTTACAAAGTAATTATAATTCCATCTATGCGAACTCCCAAAGAAATCATTGATTTATCAATAAGAGAAATGAGTTCATGTGGTTATGTTGTAAACAAAGTTGATAAGCAGGCTTATTTATCAGCCTATGCACTTGCAGACTATGTAATAGTTACATGCGATTCAACATCCATGATTTCAGAAGCCGCAACTTCTGGCAAACCTATATTTATTGCTCACATGAAGGCAAAAAAAAACAACTATCGATTTAAAAGATTTTTTGATTTATTCAAACAAATGGGAATTACTAGAGATTTAGGAGAAAAAGTTGAAACTTGGACATATAATAAACACAATGAAGCACAAAGAATAGCTTTTGAGATAAAAAACAAAATAAAAAATTAATTTAATGGAATTTTTAAATTCTTTAAAAAAAAGATCCAAACATTACAGCAAACCATTTAGTCATTGGGAATTAAATGAACCATTAACCGAGGAGGCTATAAAAGAAATTTGTAGAGCTGAAATTACAGATTTGACTAAAATGAATATAAATTATGATGGAACCAGAGCCATTGATGGAGGCGAAGGAAAATTTAGAGCAGGCATATCAGATGGAGGAAAAGCAATAAAATTTAGATGTTTCGTTAGCAATGACAATTCAAAAGATTTTCCTAATCTAAATAGTTTAATAGAAGAACTGAGATCAAAAGATACTTATGGTTATATTAGTGAATTAATTAAAAAAGATCTTTCAAACTCTTATGTAAGAGTAGAAGTAATTTGTGATAGGCGGGGTTTTTGGTTGAAACCTCACTGTGATATTAAAGAAAAGTTAATTTCCTGTCTTTTGTTTGCAAACCCATTTAATGAGAGTGAAGACTTAGGAACAGATTTTTATGATGAAAAGTTAAATAAAGTAAAAACAGTTCCATACAAAAATAATTATGGCTACTTTTTTACAAGTGGGCCAAACACATGGCACGGCATGGAGAAAAAAGAAATAAAAAAAGAGAGAAGATGTTTGCAAATCAACTATGTTTCATTCAAAACTGACTGGAAAGTTAAAATCTAAAGTTCTTGAATAGCTCTTACATTAATTTTTTTCGATTTAAGTGATTTTATACCTTCCAAACAAGCATAAGCAGTAGACATATTTGTACAATACGGAACTTTATTAATTAATGTAGCTCTTCTTAAGGATGTCGAATCGAGAATACGATAAGCGCGTTTACCACCTCCAGTATTGATTACTAATGCAATTTTTTTTGCATTTAACACATCAACAATATGGGGAGATCCTCCACTAACTTTATTTATTTTTTTGCATTTAATACCATTTTTTTGAATTGCATTTGCAGTTCCCTCAGTGCCGCAAAGAGTAAAATTTAATTCAACTAATTTTTTAGCTAAATCTATCCCTTCATTTTTATGTTTATCTTTTAAAGAGATAAATGCTAATCCTTTTGTAGGCAATGAATTCCCTGAAGAAATTTGACTTTTTGCGTATGCAAGACCAAAATCTTTATCCATTCCCATTACCTCTCCTGTAGATTTCATTTCAGGTCCTAGCAAAACATCAACATTTGGAAATTTATTAAACGGAAATACAGCTTCTTTCACAGCAAAAATATTTTTGTTTTTATTTACTAAATTGAACTTTGATAACTTTTCGCCCGTCATTACTCTTGAAGCAATTTTTGCTAAAGAAATTCCTTTGGCTTTTGAAACAAACGGAACAGTTCTACTTGCTCTTGGGTTTACTTCAATAATATAAATTTCATCATTTTTTATTGCATACTGCACATTCATAAATCCTTTTACTTTTAATGCTAATGCTAATTTTTTAGTTTGATTTTTAATTTCAGCTATTAGTTCTTTTTTAATAGCAACTGGAGGCAAACAGCACGCTGAGTCACCTGAATGAATGCCTGCCTCCTCGATATGCTGCATGATTCCAGCAACAAATACTTCACTTCCATCTGAAATAGCATCAACATCAACTTCCATTGCATTATTAATAAATTTATCAATTAATATTGGGTTATTTTCTGCAGCTTTAAAAGCTTCTTCCACAAAATCTTTTAGTTGAGTTCTTTCATGAACAATTTCCATTGCTCTACCACCCAAAACATAAGAAGGTCTAACAACTAAAGGTAAACCAATTTTATTAGCAATTTTTATTGCTTCTTTATAGGATTTTGCAATTCCACTATCTGCCTGTTTTAGTTTTAAATTAATTAAAAGTTTTCTAAATCTGTCTCTATCTTCCGCAAGATCAATTGAAGAATACTGAGTACCTAAAATAGGAAGTGAATTTTCATGAAGAAATTTTGCTAATTTAATAGGAGTTTGTCCACCAAATTGAGCAATTATACCTAGCAAATTACCTTTAGATTTTTCTTTTAATATTATGTTGTGTACATATTCTTCAATTAAAGGCTCAAAGTATAATCTATCACTAGTATCATAATCAGTAGAAACAGTTTCAGGATTACAATTTATCATTATCGTTTCATATCCAGCTTCCTTCAAAGCAAAACTTGCTTGGCAACAACAGTAATCGAACTCTATACCTTGGCCAATTCTATTAGGTCCTCCACCTAAAATAATTATTTTCTTTTTAGATGATGGATTTGCTTCACATTCAGTTTTAAGCATAAGGTTTCTTTGATATGTTGAATACATATAAGGTGTAAAAGATTTAAATTCAGCCGCACAAGTATCTACTTTTTTAAACACTGGAAAAATATTTAAAGCTAATCTTTTTTTTCTAACAATTTTTTCTTTTAAGTTAGATAATTGGGATAATTTTTTATCAGAAAACCCTATTGATTTAATTCTATTAAATTCATTAAAGTTTTTAGGTAGGCCTTTTTTCAAGATATTATTTTCAGCTTCTATAATTTCTTTAATTTGTTCTAAAAACCAAGGATCTACTTTTGACAATTTGTAAATTTTACTAATTTTAATTTTTTTACGAATTGCTTCAGCGATAAGTAAAATTCTATTTGGAATATTTATTTTCAATTTTTTTTCAATTTCTTTTCTACTTAAATCAAAAATTTTATCTAATCCTGAAAAACCAACTTCTAGAGAAACCAAAGCTTTTTGTAGAGATTCTTTAAAGTTTCTGCCAATTGCCATTGCTTCACCAACAGACTTCATTGAAGTTCCCAATATTGCTGGAGTTGTAGAAAATTTTTCAAAAGTAAATCTTGGAATTTTAGTAACTACATAATCTATTGTTGGTTCAAAGGATGCCGGGGTTACTTTTGTAATTTCATTTTTTAACTCATCGAGTGTGTAACCTATAGCAAGTTTTGTTGCGACCTTGGCTATTGGAAAACCAGTAGCTTTTGAGGCTAGCGCTGATGATCTCGATACTCTAGGATTCATTTCTATTATTACCATCCTTCCATTTTTTGGATTTATGGCAAACTGAACATTGGAACCACCGGTTTCAACTCCAATTTTTCTAAGGCATGCTATCGAAGCATTCCTCATTATTTGATACTCTTTATCTGTTAACGTTAAAGCTGGTGCTATCGTAATAGAGTCCCCCGTGTGAATTCCCATGGGATCTACATTTTCTATTGAACATATAATAATGCAGTTGTCATGTTTATCTCTTACAACCTCCATTTCAAATTCCTTCCAACCTTCTAGACATTCTTCGACTAAAACTTGAGTCACAGGCGATGCTTCTAAGCCTGCTTTTATAATTTTAAAAAATTCTTTTTTACTTTTAGCAATACCACTTCCAAGACCTCCAAGCGTAAAAGCTGGTCTAATGATCGCTGGCAAGCCTATTTTTTTTAAGCTTTTTTTTGCTTGTTTTAGATTTTTAACTATATCTGATTTTGGAAGATCTAAACCAATGTCAGACATATTTTTTCTAAATTTTTTTCTGTCTTCTGCATTTGAAATTGCTTTAGAATTTGCTCCTATTAATTCAATTTTATATTTTTTTAAGAGACCACTTTTTTCAGCTTCCATTGCTAAATTTAAGGCAGTTTGACCCCCCATGGTTGGTAAAATAGCATCAGGTTTTTCTTTTATTAATATTTTTTCTAAAATTTCTTTTGTGATTGGTTCAATATAAGTTTTATCCGCTACTCCCGGGTCTGTCATTATAGTAGCGGGGTTTGAATTTATTAAAATTACTTTATAACCTTCATCTTTTAATGCCTTGCATGCTTGAGTACCTGAGTAATCAAACTCGCAAGCTTGTCCTATAATTATTGGACCTGCTCCTACCACTAAAATTTTTTTAAGATCTTTTCTTTTTGGCATTTTTTTTAATATTGTTAATAAATTCTTGAAATAAATAAACGCTATCTTGTGGGCCAGGATTTGACTCCGGATGGTACTGAACTGAAAAAATAGGTTTATTTTTTAATCTAATTCCTTCAATGCAATTATCAAATAATGATTTGTGGGTTATCTCAACGTTCTTTGGTAGGCTTTCTTTAACAATTTCAAACCCATGATTTTGAGATGTAATTTCTACATTGTTATTAATTAGATTCTTAACTGGATGATTAGCTCCTCTATGTCCAAGTTTCATTTTTTTTGTTTTTGCACCTAGAGCTAACGCAAGTATTTGATGTCCAAGACAAATACCAAAAATAGGTATTCCTTTTTTAATTAAAGTTTTAATAATTCCAATCGCATATTTCCCTGTGGCGGCCGGGTCACCTGGTCCGTTAGATAAAAATACACCATCAGGCTTCATCGTTAATATTTTTTCTGCATTTGTCTTACAAGAAACTATATTAACCTCACATTTAAAATCAGAAAAATATCTTAGAATATTTTTTTTTATTCCATAGTCAATTGCTACAATTTTAAATGATTTAGTTTTATTTTTTAAAAATCGACTTTCTTTTTTCCAGGTTTTAAATCCAGACCATTTATAATTTTTTTTGGTCGTAACTTCTTCAGCCAAATCTAAATTTTTTAAGCCACCCCATTTATTTGATAAATTTTTTAATTTATTAATATTAAATTTTCCTTTTTTGGAATAGGAAATAGTGCCTTTAGGAGCACCTTTGTCTCTTATAAAGTTTGTCAAACGTCTAGTATCTAAACCAGTAATACCTACGATTTTATTTTTTTTTAACCAATGGTCCAAATGTTTTAAAGCTCTATAGTTTGAGGGATTTGTAATTTCAGAATTAAAAATTACTCCTCTAGTCCATATTTTGTCAGATTCATGATCGTCATTATTTGTTCCGACGTTACCAATGTGAGGGAAAGTAAAATTAATTATTTGTCCAGCATAAGAAGGATCTGATATTATTTCCTGATAACCTGTTATGGAAGTGTTAAAACAAACTTCTCCAGTAATTGTGCTTTCAAACCCAAATCCATTACCTTTGAAAAAACTGCCATCTTCTAAAACTAGAACGCCTGTAGGATAAATCTTTTTAAGATTATCTTTTGATGTATGGTTTAAATTTGTTTTTACTACCAAATACAACTCATGAGTTAAAGGCTTTTACTATAAAACATGATTTTGCGCAACATATGAAAAACATTTTATCTCGTCAAGATAGAATTTTTTTTCTTTTGAAGAAATTTCATGAGTAAAGTAAATTGACATTTTTATACATCATGACATTACGAAAAAAAATAAATGAACAGTTTAATGCTGCTTTAAAAAACAAAAACAAAACTTTAATTTCTACTTTTAGGTTAATTTTGGCAGCTGTAAAAGAACGCGATATTGCCAAAAGAACAGAGGGAAAAAAGGAAGAATCAAATGACCAAGAAATTATAAAAGTTTTAAGAAAAATGAAAAAACAAAGACAAGAATCTGCCGATTTATACAAAAAAGGAGGAAGGCACGAATTATTAGGAATAGAAGAAGAGGAAATTAAAATAATCGACGCTTTTTTACCAAAACAACTTAGCGAAGAGGAAACAAAAAAAATATGTAAGGAAGTTATAAAATCAGTTGGAGCCTCGAGCCCTAAGGACATGGGAAAAATTATGGGAATGTTGAAAAAAAAATATTCTGACTTAATTGATTTTTCAAAAGTAAATTTAATTGTGAAAGAATTATTGAATAAATGAAATATCCTAAAGAATATCTTGAAGAAATTAAATTAAGAATAAAAGTTTCTCAGGTTGTTGGCAAACATGTAAAATTGAAAAAACGTGGTAAAGAATTTATTGGTTTGTCTCCTTTTAAAAATGAAAAAACACCTTCGTTTACAGTAAATGATGAAAAAGGTTTTTATCACTGCTTTAGTTCATCAGAACATGGAAATATTTTTGATTTTTTAATGAAAACAAAAAACTATAAATTTGGTGAGGCTGTAAGAGAGCTAGCATCAGATGCCGGTATGCCACCATATAGATTTACCAAACATGATGAAGAAAAAGAAAATAGATGGAAAATTTACAATGTAATTTTAGAGAAATATATAAATTTGTGTCATGAAGAATTGATTTCAGGAAAGTGTCCAGAGGTCAACAGATATCTGAGCAAAAGAATGGTTTCTGAAAAAGAAATTATTTTTTTTAAAATTGGTTTTGCCTCAGATAAAAAGAATTTTTTTGAATTATTAAATAAAGAATTTGAAGAAAAGCATATTGTTGCTTCAGGCATATATTATTTTGATGAAAATAAAAAAAAATACGTAGATAGATTTAGAAATAGAATTATTTTTCCAGTTAAAAATTTAAATGGTTCAGTTTTTGCTATAGGAGGAAGAGCTTTTTCAAAAACAGCTTATGCAAAATATATAAACTCTCCGGAAACTGAATTTTATAAAAAAGGTAGCAATTTATATAACATCAACTCTGCTAAAGAATGCAGAAGCAAAATGGAAGAAGTTCTTATAGTTGAAGGCTATATGGATGTTATAAATTTACACAGAGTCGGTGTTAAGAATGCTGTGGCTAGTTTAGGAACGGCACTAACAGAAAGACAGCTAGATTTAATTTGGAAATTTTTTAAAAACCCTATTATTTGTTTAGATGGTGACGTTAGCGGTCAACAAGCTGCACTTAGAGCTGCAGAAAGATTATTTCCGTTATTGAAAGCTGATTTTCATATTTACTTTTTAAAATTGCCTGAAAATTTAGATCCAGATTCTTATATAAATGAAAAGGGAAAAGAATCGTTTTTAAAACTTATAGATAGCAAAATAGAAATTCAGGAATTTATTTGGAATTCTTATTTTCAGGATGTAAATGAAAATGACCCTCATTCGTTGACATTGTTTGAACGAAAAATTAAATCTTTATGTCATGACATGAAAGACAAAACTTTAGCAAAATATTTTTTGGATAATTTTAATAAGAAAATTAATAAACTTACACCAAATATGAATTATTCTAGAAGTAATTTTTTTAAATTTAAAAAGATAATGAATCCTCTTCAAAAAACTAAAGAAGTACATAAACAGAGAAGCAAATTTGGAGAAAGAGAATTAAAAGAATTTTCAATTTTGTTTTTAGTTATGAATAATCTAGATATTTTTAGAAAAAAAATTGAATTGATATCGGAGGTAACATTTTCCAATACTACAACTAATGATTTTAAAAAAAAATTAATTGATTATTTAATTTCAGAAAAATTCTTTGATAGAAAAAAAATAGAATTTGGAGATTTTGATCAAAAGTTCAAAGAGATAATTGATAATATTAATATTAATGCTCCTGTAAAAACAATTTGTAAAAATAAAAATGATTCTGACATAATTTCTATGTTTAGTGAAATAGTGGAAGAAATTAAAAAAATAGAATTACGTAAAAAAATAGATTTTTTAGAGGATAAAGTTTCAGTAAATCTTGACGAAAGCCTTTATTCTGAACTTTTGTCCTTGAGAAACCAATTAAAAAGGGGATAAATAACCGCTGGATTTTATTAATTTAAATATTATATATGAGTCCTCTATTTAGTTATTAAAGGTATAAATATAGTGGAAAGATTAATTACCAAATCATTTAAGAGATTATTAGACAAAGGACTTCATCGAGGTTTTATTACCTATGAAGAATTGGGAAAATCACTTGGCAAAAGACATTTTAGTCAAGAAAATGTAGAACAAGCTTTTTTACATATTTTTGACAACAAAGTCTGTCTTGTCGAAAAAAAATCCGATTATCGTTTAACTAAAAAAAAGGAAACCGTATCTTCAAACGAAAAAGATAAAAGCATCGACAAAAGTGACGACCCTATAAGAATGTATCTGAGAGAAATGGGGGGAGTAGAGCTGCTTTCTCGCGAAGGGGAAATTGCAATTGCAAAAAGAATAGAGGCTGGAAAAAATGTTATGACGAATGGACTTTTCCAAAGTCCAATAACAGCCAAGAAAGTTTTTGAATGGAAAGAAAAACTAGAAAAAAACGAACTATTGGTTAGGGAAATTATTGATATAGACTCTGCATATATTGATTCTGAAGAAGAAGGGTCAATTACCAAAAAAAATAAAAATAAGGAATCTAAAGAAAATTTAAATCAGAACAAAGAATCAAATAATAAAAAAGAATTATTAGATAAAAAAGAATCGGAAGATTCCAAGAACGAAGATTTTGACCCAGAAGATGAATTCAATTTATCTCTTGCTGCAATGGAAGAGGAAATTAAACCTAAAATAATTTCAACAATAAATTTACTTTGTAAGTATTATGCCAAACTTCTCAAAGTTCAAAATGATAAGTTAACTTGTTCTTTACAAGGTAAATCATTTACATCTTCAAAAGAAAGAAATTATAAAAAATTACAGGATTTTATAATTAAAAAAATTGAAATACTCCAACTTAATCCATCAGTATTAGAAAATTTAGTCCAGATGCATTATCAAGAAATTAAAAAAATTAACTCTCTAGAGGGAATTCTAATGAGATCAGCTATTGATAATAAAATTTCTAGAGAAGAGTTTTTAAAATATTACATAGGAAACGAAATTAATCAAAATTTTGAAAGTTTTTTAAACGAAAACGATATTTGGAAAAGTTTTTTTTAAAAAAAACAAAAAAGAATTTAATGAAATAAGAGAAAGATTAATCGAGTTTAGTAAAAAAATAGGTTTGCCAATTAGTGAGTTTAAAAGACTTGTACACAAAATCCAAAAAGGTGAAAAAGAGTCAAGAATGGCAAAAAAAGAAATGGTAGAAGCTAATTTGCGACTTGTAATATCTATTGCAAAAAAATACACAAATAGAGGTTTACAATTTTTGGATCTAATTCAAGAGGGTAATATTGGTTTAATGAAAGCAGTTGATAAATTTGAATATCAAAGAGGCTATAAATTCTCAACTTATGCAACTTGGTGGATTAGACAAGCAATTACAAGATCTATAGCTGATCAAGCTAGAACAATAAGAATACCAGTACACATGATTGAAACAATTAACAAAATAGTAAGAACATCTAGACAGATTTTAAGTGAACATGGAAGAGAACCTACACCTGAAGAGCTAGCAAAAAAATTGGCGATGCCTTTAGATAGAGTAAGAAAAGTTCTAAAAATTTCAAAGGAACCTGTGTCCTTGGAAACACCAGTTGGCGATGAGGAAGATAGTAGTCTCGGAGATTTTATTGAAGATCAAAATGCACTTCAGCCTCTTGATGCATCAATCAGATCCAACTTAGGAGAATCTACTACAAAAATTCTCGCAACTCTTACACCAAGAGAAGAAAGAGTTTTAAGAATGCGTTTTGGTATAGGAATGAATACCGACCACACCTTGGAAGAAGTTGGTCTACAATTTTCTGTGACCAGAGAGAGAATCAGACAAATTGAAGCTAAAGCTTTGAGAAAACTTAAACATCCCAGCAGATCAAAACATTTAAAAAGCTTCTTAGAAAAATAAAATTTTAATCTGAAATGATTAAATTACTTTGGAACACTCATAATCAAAAAAAAACAAATACAAAAAATAAAGATATCCAAAGCAAGGAAGCCGTTGATTATAAATGGGGAACATATCATAAAAAACACTCAGACGTTTGGATTTATGAAATTCTAAAAAAAGTTAAGTATGATCTTATTGATTCAGATGAAAAACTAGAAAATGGAGATACTTTGATCATTGTAGATTCTTCTCTCGAAAACAAAATTGAATTTTACGATAGACTCAAATTAGTTTGTTCAAAAATTATGTTATTTCACTTAGGAGATGAAGCGGGACTTGATCAATCAAAAATTTATAAAAGTTGCAATTATGTTTGGAGAACTTTTTGCTCAAATAAATATTTTGAAAATCAACAAGTCAAATGTATACCTATTGGTTACAAATCTGGGCTTAAAAATAAAAAAAAAAGTGAGAGAAAATATAAATGGGCATTTACAGGCACGCCTCACAAGTCAAGTAGACATGATCTACTGTATCAATTTTCAGATATCGAACCATTTTTTTGTCATAAAACTCAGAAATTTAATGAAAAAATTATTTCAGTTGAAGAAATGAGTGAAGTTTTATCGTCAACTAAATTTGTACCATGTCCTAATGGTTTTTTTCACCCAGAAACTTATAGGGTTTATGAGGCTTTGGAATGCGAGTGTATTCCAATTGTAGAAAATGCTTATAATTACTATGATCGATTGTTTCCTGACAATCCATTTATAAAGGTTAATAAATGGGCTGATGCAAGACCTATAATACAGGGATGGGACGAAGATGAAATTAAAAAAAAACAAAACGAATGTAAAAATTGGTGGAATAAATATAAGATTGAACTTCAAGAATCGATAAATAAGAAAGTAATTCAATGAATAGAGATAAATTAAAAAATATTGAAAAATTAATTGGTAATAAAAAGATAGATCTAGCTCAAATCGAGATTTCCAAACTAGGTCCAGAATTTTTTAAGGATTCGGAGTACCTTTATTTAAGAAGTAAAATATTTTTCATTAATAAGCTTTATTATATTGCTTTGGATACATTATTAATCGCTTTAGAATTTGAGGAAAATGAAAAAGTTTATAATTTAATTTCAAAAATTTATGGCATCTTAGGGAACAAAGAGTTAAGTAAAAAAGTTGCGAACCCAGAATTGAGATTAAATGCTATAGTTTCTCTAAAAAGTGAGTTGACAGGAATTTCCCAAAAAGAAAATTAAATAATATTATGAAACATTTAACCATAAAAGATTTTGATACAAATAAGCTTGAAAAATGCTCTAATGAATTTAGGTCAAATATTCCTTTTAAACATATTGTTATTGATAATTTCCTTTTAGAAGAAAGTGCTGAAAAAATTCTTGAAAATTTTAAAATAAATGAAAATTGGGTAAATTATAGTTTTGTCAATAATTATAAAAAATATGGACTTATTGATCGAAAATATATGGATAAAAATTTAAACGAAATACTTGATGAACTAAGTTCTAAAGAGTTTCTTAGTATACTAACTAAAATAACTGGTATAAATAATCTTTTCCTAGATAAGGCTTTAGGAGGTGGCGGATTAAATCAAGTTTTTAATGGTGGTTCACTAAACATTCATACAGATTTTATATCACACATAACTGAAAAAAAATGGAAAAGAGTTTTGAACCTTCTTATATATTTAAATCATAATTGGCTTGATGAGTACAATGGCCATCTTGAATTTTGGGATGAAAAAGTAAAAAAAAAAGTCACATCAATATCTCCTATTTTTAATAGGTGCGTAATTTTTAAAACAGATAAAAAAAGTTTTCATGGACATCCAGACAAAATGAAATTGCCACCTGATGTGTCGAGAAAATCTATTCAACTATATTATTTAGTAGAAGAAAAAGGTCCAATGAAACTATATACGACGCGTTACGTTGGAAGACCAAAAGATAGTTTTTATTATAAATTTCTAATTTTTGCTGATACTTTTCTTAATAAAATATACACTTTTTTGAAAAGGTATCACATACTTAATGACAAAATAGCTTCAAAAATATTAAGTTTGTTTAAATAATATTTTCTTAGAAATTGTTTAACTTGATAAATTGAATAACACTCCCACAAAACCTAAACCAAACACTCCTACAAAAATTGCTGCTAGTGTTATCCCTAATACCAGTTTATCTTTTTTTGTCATTTTATGCTCTTCACTCATAATTTGATCTCAGATAAGGATACTCGAATCTTGAACTTGTTTCAATTTGCTTGTAAAAACAATATTAATTATACAGGGCCTGTAGCTCAGCTGGTTAGAGCAGTACACTCATAATGTATTGGTCCCAGGTTCGAATCCTGGCGGGCCCACCATCTTTTGTTATTAAAAACCGTGTTTTTTATTATATGACGAAACTAAAGGTGGAGACCATCCTTTGAGATGTTCGATAGAAGTTGAAAAGGTTGTAACTTTAAGAGGATAGCATTGCACATCATCAGAAGAATGTTTAGAACCGCAATCACCACCTGGGCAAGATGATAATACTCCAAGTAAATTTGTTTCTGCAAAAAACTCAATATAATCTCCTGGTCTTGCTGGACTTGATTTCATAAAATACTCGTGAGTATCTTTAGTAAATCCGGTGCACATAAAAACATTTAACACATCATGTATAAGATTTTCAGCTTCACTAATTTTTATACTTTTTTCTTTTACCAAAGCTCTTATTAAATTTGAATGACAACAATAATGGTAATCGTTACCTTTTAGTAATTTTGAAGTGTAGGGGTCGCACCTAGTTCCTATTACATCATGAACAGAACTTCCATCTTCATCAAAACCATACCAATCAAGAGTATCCCATGTAACGGTTGCTAGCGGTCTTAAGTAAGGAAAACAACTCCACATCTGATCGCCTGTTGATATATGGGTACCGTGCAGGGCTCTAGTTTTGCCCGAATAAAATTTTTCTTCTAAATTCTCAGCTTGAAATAGATTTAAATCTCCTACTTGCGTGCCTTCAACATTTTCTATTCTAAAAAATTGCCCGGCTTCAACTTTAAAACATTTTGCATCTCTTGGCGGTATAATAATTTTATCTATAACTTTAAGAAATTTTCTGGCTTTTTGATAAATTGGAAAATTAGAAACATTTAAATTTTTATTAGAATAACATATTACTGGTTTTTTATTTTTCCTTTTCGAAGAGTCGGAAGGCTCTTTTGATAATTTAATTTTTTTCATAAGTTACCACTCTCCAATTGCAGCACGCAGAACATATTTTTTCATAAAATATTCTCTAAGATGTTTACCGTGAAAGCCAAATACTGAATCTACATTTTGTCCATAAAGTTGATCTACATTTTCCATAGAAAATTGAGCAGCTAGCTCTGGGGGTGCAAATCGAACCCCGCTATCTATCATTTTTTGATAAAGGAAATAACAAATAACAACATCTTCAGCTTTCATTGGAAAGTTCAAAGAGTCAAAGTCGAATTTTGAAGTAGCTTCAGCTAGTTTTCTGCTTCGTAGAGAAAAACCTCCGTTGCCCACAGGATTTTTTTCTAAATGTAAAACTAAATTAGGGTTAACTTGAATCTTATTTGGCCAAGGTCCACCAATGTAGTCAAATTTAAGAAATTCATCTTGCCAAAGATGAGAGTTCACAACAAAACTGTCGGCTTGTACAATTAAGCAATGAGAGGTGTCAAAATATTTATGTAAATTTTGAAAAATCATTCGATTATAATCATCAACACTATTCATTGGTGGTATTGAGATGTATTGAATGTCTGGATATTTTTTTTTTGGACCAGAAGAACAAAGCAATTTAGCAGAGCCAAATCTAATGTTATGCAAAGATATTCTCATTGATATTTGAGCTTCGTCTACTTCAGAGGTAGTTGCTGCTAAAAGTGTAACGTTGGGCAAGTTTAATTTTTTTTTCATAATTTTTTTATTTGGAATTAAATATATTCAAAATATTTTTTACAATATTTTTTTTGTCAAATTGTACTTTGTATTTTTCACCCATTTTTAAAGCTATTTTTCTATTACTATCATAATCTTTATCAAGCTCTTCTATTTTATTTACAATAGATTCAGCATTTGGGTCACATATGAATTTAGCAGGTGAAAATTCTTTTGCAGTTAAATTGTCAGAGCATGTAATTGGAATCGAGCCACATATCATTCCTTCAATCATCGGCAAACCAATGCCTTCGGCTTTTGAAGGCAATAAAACAAATTTGCTCGAATTATATAGTTTGTTGAGCTCAGAATCAGGAACAACTCCTAAAAAATTTCCAAAGTTAGGATTTTCAGAACCACAAATTTTAATTTCTTCAATACCATTTTTTATTTTTGAAAGGCTTTCTTTCACCAAATTAATTCTTTTAATCGGATCGTTTGCTCTGCCAATATAAATAAAGGGATTATTTTTCTTAATACTTTGATCAAAAAATACATCTTTAATTGGATTATAAATTACGTCTATTTTTTTATCTAAAAAATTTGATAAGTCTTTTTTTACTTTAAAACTTATAACGGAGATAGCATCAGCTTTAGATAAAAAATGTTCAACCAAAAGTTTTGTTTGTTTTTCAACATTTGGTATATGCCAAGGAACATCCAAGAAGTTAAATATTAAATAGGAATCAGGAAACTTTTTTTTTTAAAATCATTGCTCTTTTATAGCCAGTAGGATCATTAGCGTATATTAAATCAGGAGATTCTTCGGATAGAATATGCCCTAGGTCTTTTACACCCTCCCTAATTCTTGGTATTTGACAAGTATATCCTTCTGCTCCTAATATTGAAATTTTAATTGGCTTCATAAATTAATTTTATAGGTTTATACATTAAATAAAACAAGATTATTTTTTTAGAATGCAATTTTTAAATTTCCAAGTTTAAATTAACAATGAATACACTATAGTGATACTATGATTATAGATGCTTTTACATTTTTAAATGAAAAAGAGTTAGTGGAATTGAGAATAAAATATCTTAACGATATAGTTGATTGCTTTTTAATTGTTGAAGCAGACTGCACACATACTGGTAAAAATAAAAATTGGAATTTTCCCGAAATACAAAAAAGCAAGCTAAAGGATTTTTCTAAAAAAATTCAATATCATCAAATGAAAGTAGATCTTGACAAGGCAGAGGCAGAAAAAAGTCCCAGATATGTTGGAAAAACATTAGGCCGTTCATGGAGGATAGAAACTATGCAAAGAAATTTTTTGAAAGAAGCTTACAAAAAATTTTCAACCTCTGATGATGTGATAATTATTAGTGATTTAGATGAAATACCTTCCAAAGATAAAATAAGTTTTATAAAGTCTTGCGATTTTAAATCAATTGCACCTATTGCTTTTGGACAATCGTTATTTCATCTTAATTGTAATTATTTAGATTTAAATCAATGGATAGGAAGCGTTGTGATAACGAAACAACTAATTGAAAAATATGAACCCCAAACATTTCGTGATTATAAAGATAGAATATCTCGTTTTAATGATGCTGGATGGAGCTTCTCTTCTTTTGGAGGTATAAAAAGAGTAAGAGAAAAACTCGAATCTTTTTGTCATGAAGAATATAATAAGGAAATATATAAAAACGAAACACACTTAAAAAAGTGCATGGAAACAGGAGCGGATTTATTTAATAGAAAAGTTAAAAAAAAAAAAGTAGAAAGAAATTTTTTTCCAAAAGACTTGTTAAAATTGATGGAAGAAAATCCAAATTTTTATTTTAACACAAGTGCTACTATTTAGTTATTAACTTATATATAGTTATTATTATGCTTATAGATGCTTTTACCTATTTTAACGAAAAGGAATTAGTGGAATTAAGATTAAAATATCTTAATTCAATCGTTGATTATTTTGTTGTAATTGAATCTAACATTACTTTTACTGGTAAAAAAAAAGAGTGGAACTTTCCAAAAGTTTTAAAAAATAACTTAAAAGAATTTTCACATAAAATTCAATATCACCAGCTCAATATAAATCTTGAAGAAATTAAAAATGAAGAATCTTGGATTATTGATGATATAAAGGGAGATGACTTTTGGAGAATAGAAAACTTTCAAAGAAATTATATAAAAAAAGCTTGCCAACAATTTTCTGAAAAAGATATTTTAGTAATTAGTGATTTAGATGAAATACCATCTTTAAAAAAGCTTAAATGTATAATATCTTCTGATTTCCAAAAAATAGCTCCAGTAGCTCTAGAACAATATTTATTTCATTTGGATTGTAATTACTTACGTTTAGAGAGCTGGAGAGGTAGTATTGTTACAACTATTAAAACTTGCAACGAGCAATCTCCTCAAAAATTTAGAACATTAAGAAATAGAATATCTTATTTTACGGATGCTGGATGGAGCTTCTCTTCATTCGGTGGTTACGAAAGAGTTAAAGAAAAAATTGAATCATACGCCCATTCAGAGCATAATAATGATAAATTTAAAAATCGCGAACATATCGAGCTTTGTCAACGTACTGGAGCTGATTTATTTCACAGAAATACAAAATCAAGAAAAGTAGAAAGAAATTTTTTCCCAAAAGATTTGTTGAGCATAATGGAAAAGAATCCAAATTTTTATTTCGGATCAAATAATTAATAAAATGATATATGTATCACTCACCACAATACCTAAAAGGTTAAAAAATATTAACAAATCCATAGAATCTTTGTTAATGCAAACCCTTAAACCAGATAAAATTTTTATAAATATACCCAACAAATATAAACGTTTTGAACAAAATATTGAAAAAAGTGAAATTCCCAATTTTAAGGATTCAAGGATAGAAGTAAACAGATGCGAGGATTTTGGACCCGGTACTAAATTGTTAGGATCGTTAAATAAATTTAAAAATGATTCTCTCATTGTCCTAGCTGACGATGATCATATTTATGAAGATTATATGATTGAAAAATTCAATTATTTTTATTTAAAGGCACCGGAGAATGCATATAGTTTTTACGTTCACCCCTTAAGAAATTTTGGAGTTGGTCAAGGAGCTGATGGATTTGCAATAAATTCTAATTTTTTAAAAGGAATAGATCAATTTTATGAAAAGGTTGTTAAAAACAAAGATGATTTATTTATACATGATGATTTATGGATATCATTTTTTCTTTTTTTTGTTAAAAAAGTAAAAATTTTTTCACTTCAATCTCATTTAAAAAAAAATGAAAATAATAAATTACAACTTATTTATAAAAAACATCTTAAAGACGATGGATTAATCTCGAGTTATGGAAAAAATATAAATGAAGCAATAAAAAACAGAGATAAAATAGCCCTTAAAAATTTAGATTATATGTTAAGCAAAATAAATTAAAATTTATTTTCTGAGCTTTCTTATTTTGTTAAAAAAGTTTTTCCACTCTACAGATCTAACATCCCACGAATATGTGGCGTTAATAGTTTCTCTTTGTAATTTTAATTTTTTTTGCGTTTTTTCAGACCAAAAATTTTGAATACTATCTAAAAGCGCTTCGCTGTATTTTTTTTCTAAATCTTCAGGTTTTTTTTCAAAATTAATTATTGTTCCATATGGGGAACATGTTTCAATAAGAGCACCGAGATTTGTAGTCACAACCTCACAGCCTGCTGCCATTGACTCAATAGCTGCTATACAGCTTGTCTCTGGCCAAATGCTTGGATGAGCGAAAATATGAACTTTTTTTAATTTCTCTATTATTTTTTGATTTTCTAAAAAGCCAAAATAATTGACATTTTTAGTATTTTTACATTCATTAAAAAGATCTTCATAATTTTTTCCAAGCACAGAATCAAATTTTTTTCCATAAATTATTGTAGACGAACAAACATCTAGTTCTACATTTTTTAAATTTAAATTTTTGAAAACTTTTAATAAAATTTTTAATCCTCTCCAAGGGGTAGTGTGATAAATTAGACTGATCTTGTCAGTGGGTTTTGTAACAAAATTAATTTTTTCTATAGCATTTCTAATTACCACAGATTTATTTTGCGGCACATGAAAATAATTTATATGATGTTTAAGATTCCAATTAGAATTGTATACAATCCAATCTAACTTATCTGTAAAATCTTTAGAGCCTAAGTTTTTAGCTTCTTGTTGATTTACAAAATGATGCATCCATAGTACATTAATTTTGTCTTTTTCTATAAGATCGTGATTTGTGTTATTTAAAATAAGATTTATATCTTTAAAGCTTTCGTCAGGTAAATATTTTAATAATAATCTTAGTTGACTTTCACTACCCCCAAATGAATCTTTAAAAGAGACTGGTCTCGATTTATCACTATCTGCTTTTTTTAGAATTCTAGATTTTTCTTCCACAAAAAAGTATTAATAAATTATTTGTTTATAAATTCTTTTAACGTTACAAATAGTTTGGTTACATCGCCATTGTTTGCTTGAATTACAGAAGCAAACTCTTCTTTCTGCGTTCTGGCTAAGCTTAAGCCTTCTATAATTAAATCTCTAATTAAAGGGTTATCTGGATTTTTTGTATAAACTCTCCATTCAATATTAACCTCAGGTTTTTTGTCAGTAGCAAGTAGTAGACTTTTAACTATTGTGTATTTTGGATTTAAAATTTCTGCTGAAAGAACATCTATTTTTGGGTCAGAATAATCGGTTAGTCTTGAAGTAAAACTCTTTAAAAAATATTTTTCAAATAAATTTAAATATTCTTTCAGCTGCTCATCATTAAGATCTTTTCTGTAACTACCCAAAGTGTAATAAGCTATACCTTTGATATCTACAGTTTTTAAAGCCATTTCCGAAAGTTTTTTTGTTTTGAATTCTTTTGTATTTGAATCTGTGAGAACTTCTTTTGCTTCGTTTACTATTTCCTGAATAAATTGTTTTGGATCGCTGCTATAAGCAAAGCTTTCTTGAGTTGAGCTAAAAATAAAAAAAATAATAATGAAAAAATTTTTTTTCATAAAATTTATTTTTTTAAATTAATTAGTATCTATTTCTTCCCAATCACTATCGTCTTGGGTCTCAATTGTTGATTTTGAGTTTGCTATTTTTTGTTTTCTATTTTGTAAATACAAACTTTTCAGTGAAGCATAAAGATCAATAGAGTTTTCTTCAAGGCTGTCCCAAGATTCAATATTTTTTGCTCTAAAATCTACGGCGCCAGTTCCTCTATAATAATAATAGTTGTGTTCAGAGTAGTTGCTGTTACCTACGACACCATTATTTATTTCTGTGTTATGAGTAATTTGATAAACTGGATCTAAAATTGTATTTCCAACCAAACCAACAGCATCTCTTACTGTTGTAGGACCTAAAATTGGCAAAACAAAGTAACAACCGCTTTCAGCTCCCCATGCTCCCAAAGTTTGTCCAAAATCTTCTTTACCTTGATCTTCAAAACCTAATTTTGTAGCTGGATCAAAAATTCCTAAAATACCTGCAGTCGTATTTATACCAAAACGCACAGCAGTATTTCCTGCTCTACCAAACTCCCCTTGTAAGACATTATTTGAAATAGTTAGAAGTGAACGTAAGTTATCAACCGCATTTCCAGTACCTTGTCTTACTGGAGCTGGTAGCGCTCTATAGCCTTTTGCTATTGGTTTAAATATTGCTTTGTCCAGTCCATGATTTAATTTAAACATAGCTCTACTTACTCCTTCAAAACATTCTTTTGTTGAAGAAGCAGATTTGCTTAAATCTTCGCTTCCTTCAGATCCAGCGTTAGCTGGATGCATAAGTAATAGCGAAATAGCCAGTACATACAAAATCTTTTTAATCATTTGTTCAATTCTAATGCTATATATATTATCTACTAACAGTAAACAGATAAATTAAGACAACATTAGGTTGTATTTATAAGTTTTTGGTGAAATGTTATCAAGATGAAAATAAACAGTTATTACTCTCCAAATTTTGATCAAAACAAAAGAACAGCTAATTCAATAAAGATAATTGTAATACACTATACAGGAATGCAATCTGAACGTGAATCTCTACTTAGACTAAGCAATCCACAATCAAAAGTTAGCAGCCACTATTTAATAAATCAAAGTGGAAAAATTTACAGAATGGTACCTGATCACATGACTGCCTGGCATGCGGGAAAATCATGCTGGGGAGGATATAAGAACATAAATAAAAATTCTATTGGTATTGAACTGGTTAATAAAGGACATAAATTTGGTTATACAAGCTTTAAAAAGCGACAATTATTGAGTTTAATAAATATTTGTAAAAAATTAATTAAAAAATATAAAATAAAAAGTAAAAATGTTGTTGGTCACTCTGATGTGGCTCCACAAAGAAAAATTGATCCAGGTGAAAAATTCCCTTGGTCAAAATTAGCTAAAAAAAATATTGGAATTTGGCATTGTCAAAAACTTAATTCATTAAAAAGATTAAGAAAAGTTAAGATAGATAAAACGAAAGATAAAAAAAAATTTGTAAAATATTTAAAAAAAATTGGGTATTGTTTTTCTCCAACAAACAAGACGTTTTATGTTAAAACTTTGAAGGCTTTTCAAAGACACTATAGAAAAGGACTAATTAACGGAGTTTTAGATAAAGAGTGTCTCGTTATTGCACAAAATCTACAAAAATCTATAAATAACCCTTGATTTGTTCACTTTTCTTCATTAATTAGTGTTTTGCCAGACAATTGATTGGTCGCTTTTGTTGAACAAACAAGAGAGGAAAGTCCGGGCTCTTTAGGAACGCGGTGCCAGATAACATCTGGCGAGGGTGACCTTAGGGATAGTGCCACAGAAAATAAACCGCCTGATCAAGGCAAGGGTGAAAAGGTGTGGTAAGAGCACACCGGTTTTTTGGTAACAAAAAACGCATGGAAAACCCCACCGGGAGCAAGACCAAATAGAGATAGCATGGCTTTTATAGCCGAAAACAGTTCTTAGTTAGCTATCTGGGTTGGTTGCTAGAGGTTAAATGCGAATTTAACCCCAGACAAATGACTAATTTGAATGACAGAACCCGGCTTACAGATTGTCTGGCCATTCTTAAATATATCTACACAACATAAATTAGAAAAATAACAAGTGTTCATGTTTTGATTCCTTAATGATTCAAAAATGTACTTAAAAATCAACTTTTAGTATTTCTAAGAAAATATGGCTTTTTTGAAGAAAAAACCCAAAAATTAAGGTATTGACGCGTAGGTTGAAAACCCATATTATCCCATGTATTCCCAAAGGAGGGGGATATGGTGCCAAGGAAAATAAATCATAGATTTAGCAATGGTTTTTCCTGGGGTGTCTTTGACTTAAAAAAATATGTTTTTATCTACGTACGAAAACAAATTAGACAAAAAGTGGAGGGTGTCAGTGCCAGCCAGTTTTAGATCTCACTTGAGTAGCATGGGTTATAATGGTGTTGTTTGTTATCCATCTTTTAACAATTTTGCTATTGAGGGATGTCCACAAAATAGAATAGAAAAACTTTCTGAATCTATAGATTCGTTAAATCCATTTGAAGAAAAGAGAGATATTTTTGCAACTTCAGTCTTAGCTGAAAGTGTTAATCTTCAGTTTGATAGCGAAGGTAGAATTTCTATACCAGACAAATTATTAAACCATGCAAAAATTAAACAAGTAATGCTTTTTGTAGGTCAAGGATCAACTTTTCAAATTTGGGAACCTAAACTTTTTGAAAAATTCAAAATACAGGCTAGAAAAAAAGCCAATTTGAATAGAGCAAGTCTTAAATGGGAAAATCAATTTAAAAAGGAGGGGAAATGACAATTAATATTAAAGGTCCAGAATTAAGAGAATTAAAACCAAGAATTTTAGTCCTAGGAGTTGGAGGAGCTGGAGGAAACGCTCTTAACGGTATGATTGAAGCAGGGATGCAAGGAGTAGAATTTGTAGCAATAAATACCGATGCTCAAGATTTAAAAAACAACAAAGCCGAAGCCAAGATTCAACTGGGAACAAATTTAACAAAAGGTTTAGGTGCTGGTGCGAAACATGAAATTGGCCAGGCGGCAGCAGAAGAATCTCTAAACGATATTGTCGATTATATTAAAGGAAGCAATATGGTTTTTATAACTGCTGGCATGGGGGGAGGCACAGGGACTGGCGCTGCACACGTGATTGCTAGAGCAGCAAAAGAATTAAATATACTTACAGTTGGTGTTGTGACACTTCCCTTTTCTTATGAAGGGCCAAAAAAAATGAGAATTGCTCTTCAAGGATTAGAAGAATTAAAAAAACATTTAGATACAAATATTGTTGTTCCAAATCAAAACTTATTTAAAATTATTAACGAGAAAACAACCTTCAAAGATTCTTTTGGTTTATCGAATGATGTTTTAAAATCTGGCGTTCAAAGCGTTACAGATTTGATGGTAAGACCTGGTTTGGTAAATTTGGATTTTGCTGATGTCGAAACAATCATGAAAGGTATGGGCAAAGCAATGATGGGAACAGGTGAAGCTGAAGGAGAAAAGAGAGCTCAAGAAGCTACAAATGCTGCACTTAATAATCCTTTAATAGATGAATATTCTTTAAAAGGTGCAAAAGGACTTTTAGTGAATATTACTGGTGGTAATGATCTTACTATGTTTGAGGTAGACGAAGTTACAAATAAAATTAGAGCAGAAGTAGATCCTGAGGCAGAATTAATATTTGGTTCTATAGAAGATGAGACTTTAACTGGAAAAATTCGCGTATCTATTGTTGCAACTTCATTAGACAATCAATCTCCACAATCAAAACCAGTTATAAGCATGGTTCACAGACTACAAAATAGGAATGTTGGTTATTCAGATCATTCGATTAATACAGTAGCAATGAATCAACCAACTTTAAATGCAACAGAAGGAGCCACTGCTTTAGATTTAAGCAAAGCTATTGAAGAAGAAAAAGTCAATGTTCAACATCAACAAACTGCTCAAAGTAATAAAGAAGAAGTTTTAGATGAGGCTCCTATAGGAAATATTTCAATAGAAAATGCAGCCTATCTTCAAAATTTAGAGAATGAATCTGAAGATTTAAGACAGGATTCTAATACTCCAAGTTTTGAAGTGGATAGCATTGAATTGGCATCTCCAGAATTGTTTTCAAATGATTTAGAAAATAATTTATTCAATAATGAAGATAATAGTGAGAAAGATTTGAAGATATTTGAAAATTCAAATTCCGAAAAAGAAGATGAAACAAAAGAACCCGAAATGTTTGATGAGTCTAACTTGGAGGAAGATTTTGAAATACCAGCTTTTTTACGAAGACAAAAAAATTAAATGCAAGATAGAAGAGAAATTTATGAATGCCACCATGTCATTGGAAAATACAAAACATTATCCAGTGATGCTCAATCAAGTATTAAGCATTATATCCCCTCAACATGGTGGCACTTTTATTGACTGCACTTTTGGAGGCGGCGGCTACTCCGAAGCAATATTAAAATTTCCTGACACTAGGGTTTTAGCTTTCGATAGAGATAAATTAACAAAAAAATATGCAAATCTTTTAGAAAAAAAATTTCCAAAGAGATTCAATTTTTATCAAGAGAAATTTAGCAATTTAAATCAAGTGGTTAAAAAAAAGTTTTAAACCCAAAGCTATAATATTTGATCTAGGTCTTTCATCTTTTCAATTATCTGACGAAGAAAGAGGCTTTTCTTTTAATTCAAAAGGTCTTTTGAATATGGAGATGGGAATAAATAAGTTCTCGGCATACGATGTTATTAATAATTTTGAAAAAGAACATTTGTCTACAATAATAAAAGTTTTTGGAGAAGAAAAAGATGGAAAAATTATTGCGAATAAAATTGATAAACATCGAATAATTAATCCAATAAAAACTTCAAAAGAACTTGCTTCTATAATTAATAGTGCAAAAAAGAAAAACAAAAATCATAAAAAAAATCCAGCAACAAAAACATTTCAAGCAATACGAATACTGGTTAATCAAGAATTAACAGAATTAATAACGGGGTTAATCAAAGCTACCAAACTTCTTTCAAATGGGGGAATATTAGTTGTTTTAAGTTTTCATTCTTTGGAAGATAAAATAGTTAAAAATTTTTTTAATTTATATTCAAAATTAAAAAAAAATCCGTCAAGATATCTGCCTCCTGAGAAAAATTTTAGTTTGTTCAAATCAGTATCTAAAAAACCACTAGTTGCTGATTTAAATGAAATAGAAAAAAATATTCGTTCACGCTCTGCGAAACTCAGATATGCGGTGAGAAATAATAATGATTTTTTAAATCCTGATGAATTCAAAAATAAATTTATAAACTATTTTCGTCTTGAAGGAACTCAAATATGATAAATCAAGACAAATGGGTTAATTCTTTACCAATAAATAAAATAGAAACGGGAATTACAAATGATCGAATTAATCAAGACAAATGGAAAAATGCTATACCTAATATAAAAGCAAAAAATTCTGTAAAAAAATATTCTTTAATGACAATTCTATTTGTGTGCGGTTTATTTTTAGTATCAGTAATAAAAAATGAAACAAGAAATTTAGAAAAAGAAATTAATAATTTAAAAGCATCAATTAATGTAGTTAAATTTAATTTAGATCAAGAAATTTTAGATCATGAAGTGCTTACATCTCCAGAAAACATATCGCTATTGGCAAAAGAATATTTAGATAATAACTTTGCTACATATCAGAAATCACAAATTGAGCACTTAAATAAAGAAAATCAAAGTTTAAATAGAAGTAATAAATTAGAAAATATAAAAACCAACAAGAAAAAATTATTAAAATCTGTAAAACTAGAGACTATTTCACGTATTCAAAAAAAACGGGATGAGATAGAACGTCTTCAAGCTCTATATTCTGAGCCAAAAGCTATTCCGGGTGAAATAAAAAAAGAAGTTATAAACAAAATAGAACAAAAAAAAGAAGAATTAAAAAATATCTACAATTCTCCTAAAGACACACTCACATTGGAAAGAATAGGTAGATGGACCGCTGTGCAAGTAGCAAAAGTTTTTTTTGGCATGCCTGTTATACCTGGAAAATAATTTTTTAATGAAATACAAAAAAAAAAGTTTCTACTTTGAAGATTATACAGAGTCTGAGCTTACTGACAAAAATAAGCATAATAAAGTTAAAATTTCACTAAATAGAGTTACTTTTTTATCCTTTATTTTTTTTAGTTTAATTGTCATTTTTAGCATTAAAATATTTTATTTGTCTTTATCAGCGGAAAAAAGTTTTTATAGCCAAAGCAAACAAAGCGAATACTTGAAGACCAGAAGAGATATAGTTGATAGAAATGGTGCAGTGCTAGCTACTAATGTTATTCTTTACGATGTTGGAATAAGACCAGAATTATTAAAAAAAAAAGAAAAAAAAAATTTAATAATCAAATTAGGACTTCAGTTTCCTGAATTGGATCTTAATCAAATTAAAAAAAAATTAAATAAAGAAGATTTTTTTTATATTGGAAAAAGACTAACACCGAAAATGAAGGAAAAATTTTGGTTAATGGGTAATAAAGCTTTTTATTTTGAACCAAAACCTTCAAGGATTTATCCTCAAAAAAGCCTTTTCAGTCATGTTTTAGGTCAAACAGATGATGTTAATACGGGCATATCAGGAATAGAGCGATTTCTTAATGAAAGTTTAAACAACAAAGAAAAAATTGATTTGCCTCTATCTTTAACTTTAGATTCAAACTTACAACATTTGATTAGAAAAGAATTAAAACAGGCCGAGTCAGATTTTAAAAATAAAGGAAGCGGTGCAGTTTTGATGGATGTAGAAAACGGAGAAATATTGTCTTTAGTTTCTCTACCAGACTATGATCTTAATAGACGCGTTACAATTAGTGACGAAGTTTATACTAATAAAATTACTTTGGGAGTATATGAATTAGGATCAGTATTTAAAACTTTTACCATTGCAGTAGCTTTAGAAAATAAAATAATAAACTCAAATACAATATTTAAAAATTTAGAAAATAGTTTGACTTGTGACAAGTATACAATTAGTGAACACGATAAGTTGCCAAAAAATTTAAACGCAGAACAAATTTTAATTCGATCATCCAATATAGGTGCCGTTCGTATTGCTCAAAAAGTGGGAATTGAAAAATATAAGAATTTTTTAAACTCTTTAGAACTTCTTAACAAAATCAATTTTGATCTAGAAGAAACAGGAACTCCACTTAATTTTAAATGGGGAAAGTGTAAACTTGCCACATCATCTTATGGACATGGTATAACAACTACCCCTCTGCAACTTGCTAAGGCATATGCAATTTTAGGAAATGGTGGTTATAAAATAAAACCATCAATTTTAAAAACAAATACTAAATTTGCTAAAAAAAAAGAAAAAATTATTTCTAAGAAGACAAGCAGCACAATTAATTCAATTTTACGAAAAGTTGTTAGTTTAGATGAGGGAACTGCAAACTTTGCTGATATTAAAGGTTATGATGTTGGTGGTAAAACAGGAACAGCTTTAAAATATAATTCTAAAGAAAAATTAAATACATTTATTGCACTCTTTCCAGCTAGTAAGCCAAAATATGTATTACTGGTAATGTTGGACGAGCCACAGCCTTCACCAAATTATGTTTATGAATTTCCACCTTCTGAAAAATTTCCTAGTGGTTACAAATACAAAGGTGAAACTAGAAATACCTCAGGATGGAATACAGTTGTTGTAGCAGGCAAAATTATAGAAAAAATTGGTCCAATTTTAGCCATAAATAACCTAGAAGCTTCTACCAAATTTTAAATGTTATTAGGTCAATTGTTGAAATCCGTTAGCAAAGAATTCCAAAAGATATATATTCGTGGGATTGGTTTTGATAGTAGAAAAATTAAAAAAAACTATATTTTTTTTGCAATTAAAGGAAAAAAAAAATCAGGAACAAATTTTATCAATCATGCAATTTCAAAAGGCGCTTCTGTAATTGTAGCTGAAAAAAAAATAAAAAATAAAATTCACAAGCAACCTATTATCTTTGTTAAAAATGTTAGAAAAAGTCTATCTGAAGCTTGTGCAAATTTTTATAAGAAAAAACCATTAAATATAATTGCTGTCACCGGAACAAATGGAAAAACATCAGTAGCTAATTTTTTCTACCAAATATTAAAATTAAATAATTTGTCAGCAGCGACGGTAGGTACTTTAGGTATTTTTTCAAAAAAATATAAAAAAAAAACAAATTTAACTTCAATAGACCCTCTGTCATTACACAAAAGCTTGCAAATTTTAGCAAAAAGAAAAATTAATAATGTAATTTTGGAAGCATCAAGCCATGGCTTGGAGCAAAAGCGACTAGATAATTTAAATATTAATACTGGAATTTTTACAAACCTAAGTCACGATCATCTTGATTACCACAAAAATATGAAATCTTATTTTAATGCAAAAATGTATTTATTCAGATATTTGCTTAGTAAAAAATCTAAAATAATTACAGATCAAGATAATTTAGAATTTAAAATTATAAAAAAAATAGCTATTAAAAAAAGATTAAAAACATTAACTATCGGCAGAAAGTTTGGAGATATAATAATTCTAGAAAATAAATATAAACATAACAAACAGATTATTAAAATTTCGATAAAATCAAAAATCTTCAAGCTTGATGTTCCTTTAGTAGGATATTTCCAAATTAAAAATTTGTTAATGGCAATTCTAGCAGCTAAGGAATGTGGTCTTGATCTAAATAATATCTTTAATAAGATACATAAAATTAAACCAGTCAATGGTAGACTCGAATGCGTTGCTACTTTAAACAATAATTCAAATATTATAGTAGATTTTGCACACACACCAGAAGCCCTACAGGAATGTTTAATTGCTTTAAGAAAACAATTTAAAAAGAAAATAATTATAGTTTTTGGATGCGGCGGAGATAGAGATAAGAAAAAAAGATTTAAAATGGGAAAAATTGCCAACAAGTACTGTAGAAAAGTTTTTGTTACCGATGACAATCCCAGAAATGAAGATCCCAAAAAAATAAGAAAAACAATTATAAAAGGATGTAAAAAATTAGCTGTTGATATTGGAGATAGAAAAAAAGCGATTGAAACTGCGATTAATGAATTAAAAGTAAACGAAATACTTTTGATTGCTGGTAAAGGACATGAAACAACTCAAAATTTTGGTAATAAAACTATTAATTTTTCTGATAAAAAAATAATAAAAAGAGCAATTAACAAAAAAAAATACTATCGTAATTTTTCATTAAATCAGGCATTTCATAAAAATAATTTAGAAAATATAAATTATAATGGGGTGTCGATTAACACAAAAACAATAAAGAAAAATAATTTATTTTTTGCAGTTAAAGGTAAAAATAATGATGGTCATAAATTTGTAAAAGAAGCTATAAAAAAAGGAGCTATAAAAACAGTTGTAAGTAAAAAGATAAGAAAACTTTCAGACAGCCGTATCATAAAAGTAAAAAACACTCTAAATTCTTTGAATAGTTTGGCTAGAACTACACGAGAATTAACCTCTGCTGAAATTATAGGAATTACAGGAAGCGTTGGAAAAACTACTCTGAAGAATCTAGTTAGTTTTTCACTTAAAAGTTATGGAAAAGTTTATCATTCTCCACACTCTTATAATAATAAATACGGAGTGCCATTAAGTCTTTCTAATTTAAGAAATAACGTTGATTACGGGGTATTTGAAATAGGCATGGATAAAAAAGGTGAAATAGACAACTTATCCAAAATGGTCAGACCAGACATAGCGGTAATTACTAATATTTCAGCTGCTCATCTAAAGAATTTTCGAACATTAGGAGATATAGCGAAAGCTAAAGCAGAAATAATTAACAACATATCAAAAGGAGGAAATATAGTTTTAAATAAGGACTGTAAATTTTTTAC
>CACITE010000005.1 GCA_902589505.1 uncultured Pelagibacteraceae bacterium | reverse complement strand
TTTTCTACTGGCACGTTTAGTTGCTTCTTCAACAATATTTAACATCATCACGACAAATAAAAATAAAACAGCGACAGCACCCACATATACTATAAGCATTATCATCCCTAGAAACTCGGCTCCTATAAGGATAAAAAGAATGGATACACTAACAAAAACCAGTATAAGAAAAAAAACTGAATAAACTGTATTTCTTGAAACAACAACCATTGTTGCAGCAAGAACAGTATATGCAGATCCTGGCAATATAATATCAGCAATTTCTGCTCCTTTATCACCATGACTTCCTTGGTATACAATAAACTTATCTTTTTTTTCAAAAAAAATATTATCTGCTCCTAATAAATATATTAATTTAAATTCATTATTTTCCATTTTATTAAAAAAATTGAAATTTTCTTTTTCTTCTATTGAGTAAACTCCCAAATCTAATGCCCCAACTCTTGAAGCTTGTTGTGAAAGGATGTTTAATGCATTCCATTCTTTTGTAATAAAATTGTTAACAGTCAAAAAATTTTTAATAGTTTCAAAAATATATTTACCTTTTTTGCCCTGCAAAGCAGACTCTCCTATAATTGCAATAGGTTTTTTTGCTTTTTTAATTTTTTTAAATATTTCATGTTTTTCTTCCACAATATCTTTTATTATCGACGTACTAGATCCAATTTTTTGATATGGATAAGTCAAATCACCAGGATCTCCAATAGAATAAATATTTACCTTATTTTTTACATAAGCTTTCCTGATTCTGGCATTAAGAACTGTTGCCTCCAATCTTGGGTTAGCTCCTATTAAAAGAATAAAATCACTTTCTTCTATTCCGTTAATTGTTGAGTTAAAAATATAGTTCATTCTTTCCGATGGATTTATGTAAATTTTTTCTTGCCTACATTCAAAATTTTTTGAACCAATACATTTTTCAAAAAATGATTTGAAGCTATAAATCATTTCTAAATCGGCCAAATCTCCCACTATTCCAGCAATTTCATTTGGATTTAGAGTCTTAAATTTGCTTATTAATAACTCAATAACACTTTTCCACGATGATTTTCGCAATTTTCCATTTTCTCTAACATACGGAGTATCTATTCTTTGTTTTAAAAGTCCATCGCAGGCATATCGTGTTTTATCTGAAATCCATTCTTCGTTAATATCTTCATTAACTCTAGGTAAAATTCGTTTTACTTCCCACCCATAAGTATCAACTCTAATATTTGATCCTACAGCATCCATAACATCTACTGTTTCAGTTTTTTTGAGATCCCAAGGACGCGTTTCAAATGCGTAAGGTTTTGAGGTTAGTGCACCAACCGGGCATAAATCTATTACATTACCTGACATCTCGGATTCCATGGATTTTTCTAAATATGTAGTAATTTCCATATCCTCTCCTCTTCCAATTGCTCCTAGCTCAGGTATTCCAGCAACTTCAGTAGCAAATCTCACACATCTAGTGCAGTGTATACATCTCGTCATTTGAGTTTTAATTAATGGTCCCATATTTTTTTCATTAACTTGTCTCTTATTTTCCGTATACCTTGAATTATCTAATCCATAAAAAAGAGATTGATCTTGTAAATCACATTCTCCGCCTTGATCACAAACTGGACAGTCTAAAGGATGATTAGCTAGTAAAAACTCCATAACTCCTTTTCGTGCTTTTTCTACAAATGTAGTATTTGTTTTTATTTTCATTCCTTCTGCAGCTGGCATTGCACAAGAAGCTATCGGTTTTGGAGACTTTTCCATTTCAACTAAGCACATTCTGCAGTTTCCTGCTATCGACAATCTTTCGTGATAACAAAATCTTGGTATTTCAGCCCCAGCTTCCTCACATGCTTGCAAGACAGTCATACCTTCTTCAAAATTTATTTCTTTATCATTTATAGTTATTTTAGGCATTGTCTTTCTCCAAAAGGTGTTGATCAATAAGATAAGGGATATTAGATTTTTTTTCGATTAATGGTTCATCGTGACTTCGTTTTATTATTTCTTTTTTAAAATGACGAAGCAATCCTTGCACCGGCCACGACGCGCCTTCACCAAAAGCACAAATTGTGTGTCCTTCGATTTGTTTAGTAACATCATACAAAAGATCTATTTCTTTATAAGTAGATTCTCCATTGGACATTCTTTCCAACATTCTCCACATCCAACCACAACCTTCTCTGCACGGAGTACATTGACCACAACTTTCATGTTTATAAAATTTAGCTATCCTTGCCATACATTTAATGATGTCTTGATCTTTGTTGATTACTATAACTCCGGCTGTTCCTAATCCACTTTTAACTTTAATTAAGGAATCAAAATCCATTGTAATGGTATCACATACGCTTTTGGGCAAAAGAGGCATAGAAGATCCCCCTGGTATTACCGCTTGTAAATTGTTCCATCCTCCTATAACTCCTCCAGCATGTTTTTCTATTAAATCTTTAAGAGAAACACCCATTTCTTCTTCTACATTGCAAGGATTATTAACATCGCCAGAAATACAAAAAATTTTAGTACCCGTATTTTTTGGTTTTCCTAAAGAGGCAAACCACTTCGCTCCTCTTTTTAAAATTGTAGGAATAACTGCTATAGTTTCGACATTATTAACTATTGTTGGACAACCATAAAGACCTACTAAAGCAGGAAAAGGAGGTTTTAATCTTGGCTGGCCTTTTTTTCCTTCTAGACTCTCTAATAAAGCTGTTTCTTCTCCGCAAATATATGCTCCAGCTCCATAATGTAAATAAATATCTAAATTCCATCCTGATCCGCATGCATTTTTTCCCAAAAAATTTTTTTCATATGCTTGATTAATAGCTTCTTGCAATCTTTGCCCTTCTCTAAAATACTCACCTCTTATGTATATATAACAGGTGTGAGCGCTAATAGCGTAACTAGCGAGCAAACATCCTTCGATTAATTTTTGAGGTTCAAATCTTAATATATCTCTATCTTTACAAGTTCCCGGCTCGGACTCATCTGCATTAATCACTAAGTAGTGCGGTCTTGAACCTACAGTTTTAGGAGCAAAAGAAAGCTTAAGTCCTGTTGGAAAACCAGCTCCTCCTCTTCCACGTAATTCAGAATTCTTAATTTCGTTTATTATCCAATCCTTTCCTTTTAAAATAAGTTCGTTGGTCTTAGTCCAGTCTCCTCGGTTTAACGCAGAATCAATATTCCAGCCTAGGTCGTTATATAAATTTTTAAAAATTCTATTTTCGTCACTGAGCATTTTTTGCCTCTAATAATGATGTTTTTCCTTTTTCTGGAGCTGTGTTTTTTCTATTTTTTGCTGAACCTGGATTTGGTAATTTATCTTCTAGTAAGTCTTGGATTATTTTTTCAGCTTTATCCTTATCTAAATCTTCATAATAATCTTGGTTTATTTGCATTACTGGGGCATTAACACAAGCTCCAAGACATTCGACTTCAGTCCAAGAACAAAGCTTATTTTTGGATAATTCATTTTGATTTTCAGAAATATTTTTTTTACAAATGTCAATAATAGCTTTAGATCCTCTTAGCATACATGGTGTTGTTGTACAAAGCTGAACAAAATACTTTCCGACTGGAGAAAGATTAAACATAGAGTAAAATGTTGCAACTTCATAAACCTGCATATAAGAAATATTTAAAAAACTGGCCACATATTTGATCGCAACTAAAGGAATCCAGTTATCATTTTGTTTTTGAACCAAATATAGTAAAGCTAAAACAGCACTAGATTTTCTATCTTGTGGATATTTTTTTATTTCCTTTTCTGCTTCCAAAAAATTATTTTTTGTAAATTCAAAATTTTCAGGTTGAATTTTTGATATTTTTTTTATACTCATCTATCAACCTCCCCAAAAACAATATCTAAAGAACCTAAAACGGCAGGAACATCTGCTAACATATGGCCTTTCAATAAATAATCCATTGCTTGCAAGTGTGAAAAACCTGGGGCTCTTATTTTGCATTTATAAGGTTTATTGCTTCCATCAGAAATAAGATAAACACCGAATTCCCCTTTGGGAGCTTCTACAGCTGTATAAACCTCACCTTCTGGTACCCTAAATCCTTCTGAAAACAGTTTGAAATGATGTATTAAAGCTTCCATAGAATTTTTGAGATCTTTTTTTTTTGGAGGAGTTATTTTTCCATCTATTGATTTGACTGGACCAGATGGCATTTTACTAATGCATTCTTTTATAATTTTAACACTTTCCTTCATTTCTTCAATTCTACAAAGATAACGATCATAACAGTCACCATTTTTTCCTACAGGAATTTTAAAATTAAAATCTCTATAACATTCATATGGCTGTGATTTTCTTAAATCCCACGGAATACCTGAGCCTCTTAACATAACTCCAGAAAAACTATGATCTAAAGCTTCCTGCTTTGTAACAATTCCGATTCCAACATTTCTCTGTTTAAAAATTCTATTATCCGTAAGTAAATTTTCTAAATCATTTATAGTCTTTGAAAAATTATTGCAAAATAAATGAATATCGTCACTTAAACCTCGTGGCAAATCTTTATGAACACCACCTGGTCTAAAATAATTTGCATGTAATCTAGAACCAGAAACTCTTTCATAAAAAGTCATTAAGGTTTCTCTCTCTTCAAACCCCCATAAGGAAGGTGTTAATGCCCCAACATCTAAAGCTTGTGTAGTTATATTAAGTAGATGGCTCAAAATTCTTCCGATTTCACAAAATAAAATTCTAATAAATTGCCCTCTAATTGGCACCTCAATATCTAAAAGTTTTTCTATAGCTAAAACAAAAGCGTGCTCTTGATTCATTGGAGCTACATAATCAAGACGATCGAAATAAGGTACGGCCTGAGTGTATGTTTTGTGTTCTATAAGTTTTTCAGTACCTCTATGTAAAAGTCCGATATGCGGATCAATTTTTTCGACAATCTCACCGTCTAACTTCAGTATCAATCTCAAAACTCCGTGAGCAGCTGGATGCTGCGGACCAAAATTTAGATTCATAGTTTTTTTTTTCTTAGTCATTATTTATCTGTAATTTTCTTTTTTTGTTTTTCATTCTTTACGTATTTAGTGCCGTACCATGGACTTTCGGAGTCAAAAGTTCGATAATCCTGATCTAGTTTAACCTTTTCATAAACTACTTTTTTCTTTTCTTCACTGTATCTAACTTCTGTATGGCCAGTTAAAGGAAAATCTTTTCTGAGAGGATATCCTTCAAATCTATAATCAGTAAGTATCCTTCTTAAATCTGGATGATCTTTAAAAGAAATTCCATACATATCAAAAACTTCTCTTTCCATCCAGTTAGCTGAAGGATAAATTTTACTAATTGATGGAACATGTTGTTCATCCTCTATCTTTATACTTACCTGCATCCTTAAATTATTTTCGTGACTAAGTAATAAGTAAATAATTTTAAACCTTTTTTCATTTTCAGGGTAGTCAACGGCAGTAATATCTATTAACTGTTTAAATCTACATTTTTCATTTGTTTTCAAAAATAAAATTACTGAAATTAAATTTTCTGAATCAACTTCAATAAAAAGCTGATTGAGATTAATTACCGATTTTTTTACTGAGGTTGTTAAACCTGAGTTTATTATAATTTGTAGATCAGCAGATTTTGTAGACATTATTTATCTTTTTACACTACCCTCTCTCCGAATTTTTTTTTGTAATTGCAAAATTCCATAAAGCAAAGCTTCTGCTGAAGGTGGACATCCAGGAACATAAATATCAACTGGAACAATACGATCACAACCCCTAACAACAGAATATGAATAATGATAGTATCCACCACCATTAGCACAACTGCCCATGGATATTACATATCTCGGTTCAGGCATTTGGTCGTAAACCTTTCTTAAGGGTGCTGCCATTTTATTTGTTAATGTTCCTGCCACAATCATAACGTCTGACTGCCTTGGTGATGCTCTGGGTGCTGCTCCAAACCTTTCTAAATCATATCTTGGCATAGAAGTTTGCATCATTTCAACTGCGCAACACGCCAAACCAAACGTCATCCAATGTAAAGATCCTGTCCTTGCCCAATTGATTAAATTGTCTGAAGAAGTTGTAATAAAACCTTTTTCACTAAAATCTTTTGATATTTTTTTAAATTCGTCAGGAATATTTTTTTCTTTGATTATATCAGTCATATTAGTCCCAATCTAAAGCACCTTTTTTCCATTCATAAACAAAACCTATTGTTAAAATAAAAAGGAAAACCATCATTGACCAAAATCCTAAAATTCCAATATTTCCTAATGAAATTGCCCACGGAAATAAAAAAGCTATTTCTAAATCAAAAATAATAAATAGAATTGCTACTAAATAAAATCTTACATCAAATTCCATTCTGGAATCAGTAAACGCTTCAAAACCGCATTCATAGGCTGATAATTTTTCTGGATCAGGATTTTTTGGTGAAAATAGAAAGTTTAATACTATAAAACCTACGCTCAAGCCAAAAGCGATAAAAATAAAAATTACAATTGACAAATATTCTTTTAAAAAATCGATCAACATTTTATATTAATTATATAACTTTTTTTTAATTACGAATAGCGGCCAGATTGACATAAAAAAAAATGTTACCAACAACCATATATTGAGAAAAATGGCGGGAGTGACGGGACTCGAACCCGCGGCCTCCTGCGTGACAGGCAGGCGCTCTAACCAACTGAGCTACACCCCCAAAATGGTGGGCGGTAAAGGACTCGAACCTATGACCCTCTCGGTGTAAACGAGATGCTCTACCAACTGAGCTAACCGCCCACTAAATAATTCAACTGGTATATAACATTAAATTATGAAAGACAAAATAAAATTTGGAAAGAAAGCTATGTTAAAACGAATACTTTATATAATTATTGAGTGACTGACCAATTTTTAATTTTGCTTTTTGTATAAAAAAGAAAAATTGCCAAGTTTTAGGCCTATGGGAAAAAAACTTGGAAAGTTGATTTTAATTTTAAAAATAACAGAAAATAAATTTTTAAGCAAAAACCCTATATTAAAAAAATTAATAGTTTTTTTTATAAAATTTTTATCATAATTCAAACTCTCAAATAAATAATTTATAGAGTTGGTATTAAACACATGTGGATGTTGCAATGAATATGCAGGCCACCTTTTACCTAATATTTTTGCCATTATAGATTTTTCATCATGAACAACTCCATAAATATATCCTCCCTTTTTAAGTTTTTTCCCAATTTTTTTTAAAAAATCAATTAAATTTGGAATATGATCAAAAACATGTATTGCTATTATTAAATCAAATTTTTTAGTCCGTGGGATTTGTTTTATATCCTTATAAACATTTTTTGTTAATAGCTTTAGCTTCCTATGCATACTTTTATTTGGTTCAACTATTGTAAAATTTATATTGTTGTTAAACTCTTTTATTAATTTTAAAAAATTGCCGTTATCGGCTCCAACTTCTAAAACATTTAATTTTTTTTTATGATTATTCAAAAATTTTTCAATTTGAAGCAAGTAGCTTTTTTTTGTCTTAATATCATTACTTGCATTGTCATCCTTGTAAACATTATCCTTCATGTCGGAGTATAAGTGTTTTAATTTTTTTTCATTAATAAAAATTCTAGTAGTTAGCATTCCACATGAACATCTATAATAAGGAAAAAATGTTTTTTTTTCAGATAAGCCCATCCACATTTTTTTCCTTATATTATTTTCATATGAAGGATCCATTTCTGGCATAACAACTGGATCGCCTTCTATTTTAGACTGGCAGGCTGGACAATTATGAGCTTTTAAATGATTCACTGCTTGTAATTCTTGTCGTAATATTTTGGATCATTTCTGAATTTTATTTTAATAGTTTCTTTTTCATCTGTTGTCAAATAATCCACGCATGGAAGAATATTGAATTTGTTTTTTTCATTCTCACTAATTATTAACAGGGGTTTTGTTATTTTATTATGCCACGGACAAAAAATCTTTTCCCCTTTAATGCAGTTGTTATCTAAGTACGCACCTTCGTGAGAACAAGTGGTTGGCCAAAGTTTTTTTATATTATCTTCTTCGGTAATAAAAAAACTTAGTATTCCCGAACTTTGACCAATTCTATCTCCTTTTTTCGAAGATAATAAGGAAGATTTTTTAATATTAATCTCAGATCCAACTCCCTCATCAAGATAAACATTTGCTCTATTAATTTCTTCGGTAAATTTAAAGGAAGTTTTATTATCCGAATAAAATTTATGTCCACTTTTTCTCAATTCACCTCTTCTTTGCCTCATAGGAACATCTTCTAACATAAGTTTATTATAATTTTTTAATATCATTCTTTCTATTATCTTGTGAAAATATTTAAATAAACCTTTTGAACCTATTGCATACGAAGTTTTAACTTTGGTTTTTTCGGAATCAATTTTTTTACTAATTGTATTTACTATGAGAATATATGGTCCAAATGAACTGAAATAAATTTGATTAAATCTTGACTGTTCGTAATTAATGGTAGCCAAAGGTACTGACAAACCGAAAAAAGGTAATTTTAGTATATTAATAGATCCTGAAGTATCTTCCAAGGTACATACTTGTATACTACTTAGATCCTCATGAACAAATTTAGAATGCGGCACATCTTTATAGTTCCAATCAGAATCCTCGGGCAGATGGTTGCCAATTGTTTCTGCATAAAAAAAATTAAATTTATAATTTTCTTTTTCTAGCGAATCTATCAGATCTTTATATGATTTTTTTGACATGTTATTGTTTTAAGTAAAGTTTTTTAATTACAAAAGCAATTAATACAATTATAAAAAATATGATCATTGGAGTATAAATTTCAGGTGACATTATAACTGTAGAGAAACTTAACTCTTCATTTCGATCGATGACTTTTTCAATTCCACTCCCAAGTGCTACAGTAACAAACATCAAAGGCAAATTACCTAGAAAAGTTGCTATAAAATAATTTTTTATAGGCATATCAAATAAAACTGGAAGAATATTTTGTATTGGGTTTGGTGCGCCTGCTCCACCTGCAAATCTAAAACACATAAAATACAAAATATCATTTTTTTTAAAAAAATCTCTAAGCTTGGAGAATTTTGGTGCTAATTTTTGTTCAATTAAATCTCGCACGAAATAACCTGCTAATATGTATAACAGTGTGGCGCCAATCGTTGTGGATGTAAGTATAATTAAAATTCCCCACCACTTTCCAAATACAAAACCTGAAAATAACAAAAAGGGAGTTATGAAACCCAAAAATAACATCCATACAATTGTAAAAATGAAAAAAATTGTAGTTAGAAATAAAAAATTCTCGTTTTTGTATTTTAAAATAATGTCTTTATTTGATCTAATGAATTCGTAGCTAGTTAAATCTTGAATACTAACAACAGAAAATAAAAAATATAACCCAGTTGCAAGTACAACAAAATATATTATTCCAAGAATAAATTTTAGATTTTTGGGTTTTGTATTCATAAAAATAGTATTATATATATTAATTAAATAATTACATAAATGTATCTATTACATAAAACAAAACATCTTCATCTTTTCTTTATATTTTTACTGGCCCTTCACTATATTATACCCCTATTATTCATTGGACAGGTAACTGTATATCCTCATGATAATCTTGATAGCGGAGTAGTTTTAGATCACATAATTTCAAACATTTATAAAGGTAATTTTGAAAGCATAAACTATTTATTAGGCGGACAAATAAAATGGCACTATTTAGAAGAATTATTTTGGCCAATTAATATCTTACATTATTTTTTAAGCGATAAAATTTTTTACTTTTCTGATGATATTTTAAAAAAATTATTTGCCTATTTTTCTTTTTATTTACTTGCAAAATCAATAGGTAATACAAAATTTAATAGTGCTCTGGGGGCTGTTTTGTTTACAACAATAATAAATATCAAAATGCCTCATGGTCTTGGTTTGCCTCTACTGCCTTACATATTGTACCTTCTGATAAATAAAGATTCATTAAATATTAAACATTATATTTTTTTGTTTTTAATTGGTTTAAATACTTCACTAATCCAAGATTTTTTCACTTATATTTTATTAATACCACTTGCATTTATTTTAACTTCAAAAAAAAATTTAAATATTTATATACGAGTTTTATCCACAGTAATTTTTGCATCAGTAATAGCAAATATTCATCTTGTAATAGGCTCAATTATATCAGTACCAATTCATAGGAGCGCCATGACTACTGCTCGAGATGAAATTACTCCACTCTTAGAAGTAATTAGAACTTTTTTCTTTTATGGTGATCCTGCGGTTTCTACTTTTATTTTTAATATACCGTTAGTTATTTTTACTTCATTTATAGTTTTTTTTTCTGCTTTCTCAAAAGAAAAAAATATCAAATTAATATTTTTTTTTATTATAGGAATTTTAATTTTAAAAGCTCTTGCGCTTCCAAGTATTATTAATAATTTTTTTATTGGCATACTGGAAATATTTAAAGGATTTAATTTCCAAAGATTAGATAGAATAAATGCTTTGTCATTTTCATTATTATTTATTCTGCTTTCTGCTAGTTTAAAATATAATAATTTAAGAAAATTTTTATATCTTCTTTCGTTTATATCAATTATTTCTATGCAATTAAAAACCCCTTTACCAATAATAGGCCAAGTTTTTTTAAAAGAAAATATGAGTATAGAAATATTTGACAAAACTAAAAAACTATTTTTAGAAAAAAAATATACTCAATTTTATAAAATTATTACTAACAAAAATAGCTACTCCAATAATAAACTCGGTTCTAATAGTTCTTCCGACAAAACTTTTGATAATTATTATAAATTTAGTGATTATGCTTTTATTAAAAATATTGTAAAAGATGCTAGAGTTATGTCGGTGGGTTTGGATCCAATGATAGCTGTCATGAATGATATTAAAGTTATCGATGGATACCATAATATTTATCCACTAGATTATAAAATTAAATTTAGAAAAATTATTGAAAAAGAGTTAGAAAATAACGAGATGTTAAAAAATTACTATGATACTTGGGGCAATAGAGTTTATGCTTTCTACAATAATCAAAACGATATAGTGTTAAACTTTAAAGCAGCCAAGGAAATAGGCGCTGATTTTATTATATCTAAATTTCCAATAGAAAATAATGAATTAGAAATGACATGCTTAAAATGTAATGGGTCTGATGAAATATTTTTATACAAGATATTATAATTTCCATTAAGACTAAAAATATAAAAAAAACTATGAAATATGCTTACATAAATAATCAAAATTATACTTTTCTATAGCTTTTTTTATAATAAACCAATATGAAGTATATTTTTAATTTATTAAAATAAAAAAATGAAAAATTTTTACCCAAAGCAATATCAAAAAAATAAGAAACTTAGAATTAATCATAGTTATTTAAAGGAACAATTTTCTGATTACACAAAAATCTTCAAAGAAATTGCCAAGGTCGTAAAAAAAGGCGATTATACTCTTGGTCAAAAAGTAAATGAATTTGAAAAAAATTTTGCTAAAAGAACTGGGGCAAAATTTTTAATAGGCGTGGGAAATGGCACTGACGCACTTTATCTTAGTTTAAAAGCACTAAATATAGGCCCCGGAGATGAGGTTATTACAGTTCCTTTCACATTTATTTCTACTGTCGGGTCAATTGTTACGGCGGGTGCAAAACCGGTATTTGTAGATATTAAGAATGATTACAACATTAATGAAACTTTAATAAGATCCGCCATTACAAAAAAAAACAAAAGCTATTATGCCTGTTCATTGGGCTGGTAGACCGTGTGAGCTTGATAAAATTAAAATTATAGCTAAGAAATATAATCTTAAAATCATTCAAGATGCTTCACAAGCAATTGATACAAGATTTAAAAATAAACAATTAGTTTATTTTGGTGATATTTGCACCTACAGCATGCATCCATTAAAAAATCTTAATATTTGGGGCGATGGGGGTTTTGTTGCCACAAATAACAAAAAGATCGCCGACAAATTATATCTTTTAAGAAATCATGGCTTGGTAAATAGAAACAACAGTAAAATTTTTGGATATAATTCAAGATTAGATACTATACAAGCTGTTGTAGCAAATTATAAGCTGAAAAATAAATTGAACAGAGTGACTAAAAAAAGAATAAAGAACTCTAAATTGTTTGATAGGCTGTTTAAAAATAACCCTAATGTAAAAACTATAAAAAGACATTCATATTTGAGGGAGGTTTTTCATTTATATCATATAAATGTGAAAAAAAGAGATCAATTACAACAATATTTAATTAGTAAAAGCATTGACGCAAAAGTTCACTATCCAATACCAATACACCTTCAATCAGCAGCAAAATATTTAAAATATAAAAGAGGTGATTTTCCTACGGCTGAAGAAATTGCAAATACCACATTATCACTACCGGTACATGAATTTATTAGAGAAAAAGATATAAAATATGTAGTAAATTTAGTTGATAAATTTTACTCAAAATAAAACAATTTAAAAATTGGTCCTTAAATATATGGAAAAAGTTACCTTAAGTATTTTTGTTCCTTGTTTTAATGAGGAAAAAAATATTATTAATACACTTAATAATATTAAAAAAGGTGTATTGGAAATTTCTTATGAAATTTTAATTGTTGATGACGCATCAAAAGATAACACTTACGAAATGTTAAAAAATTTTGAAAAAAATAATCCTGATTTAAATATATCAATTATTCGCAATGACAAAAACAAAGGTATCGGTCTTAATTTTAGAGAAACTGCTTTTAAAGCCAAAGGCAAATACTATATGTATTTAGGTGGTGATGATAGTCTTTCATCTACTGAAATAAAAAAAACTGTAGACAACATTGGAAAAGCTGACATGGTTTTAGTATACTTCATGGACAAGAGAGGTTTCTTAAGAAGATTTCTTTCAATAATGTTTACCAATATAATCAATCTTATAACCTTAAATAATTTAAAATATTACAACGGTTCAAACATACATCTGCTTGAGAATGTTAAATTATTCAGTTCTTCTGTGGCTGGTTTTGGCTATCAAGCAGAGTTAATTACGTCACAGAGACGCAATAAGAAAACATATATTGAAATTGAAGTTCAGCCTTATATAAAAGATATGGAAAAATCTGAAGCTTTAAAAATTCATAATGTCCTTAGTGTACTTAGAAGCATGGTAGTGATATTTGTAAAACAAATCATCCACTTTACAAAAAAATTTTTTTAATCTTTTATTTTATTATAATCAACACCTTCCATTGGAATGTTCATTTCTGCATTTTCATCTTTTAAAAAAGGAATTTTTTGTAATGGGTTGTATCGCTCAGTAATAACTATTCTAAGGGTTTCTTTTTTTTTTGATGGATAGCTGCAATGAAGAATTTTAGAATGAAACAGCACAGCTGATCCAGCTTTAACTTCCAGTTCTATTCTTTTAAATCTTTTTATTATATCTGTATCCACACCATTATAACCACCTGTCCATCTTTTATCTCCAGAGCGAGATTTTTCTCGGCTATGTTTAAAATATCCGTTTTTATGTGAATTTTCATAAATCGCTAAGCCGCCATTATTAACGTTGGTATCATATATAGGACACCAAATAGCTAAAACATCACCAGCCAACTGTTGTGTTTCTTGGTGTGCTGGAAGAAGTTTATTATTTTCATCATCAAAAACATTTACATGTCGTCTCCCGGAGAAAACTACTTCTGTATTAAAATAATCCTTTACAAAATTAATTATTGCTGGAGAGTAAAGATATTGTAAAATACATATATCGCTTGTAATAACATCAAACCAATTTCCTTTTAATGTTGGGTTATATTTTTTAATTTGATAATATTTTTTTTCTAAATCTGTTTCGCTATCCGGCTTAATATAGTGAAGAGTTTTTAATAACGATTTCTTAATTTTATCTAAATCTTGATTGTTTAAATAACCATCTAATATGTAATAGCCATTTTTTGTAATTTCTTCTTTAATTAATTTGTTGTCTAATTTTTCAATCATCCTAATTTTTCATTACGAAATTACATTATACAATTAATCAAATTAATCAATTTGATAGTTTTTGCTTTCACCTGCATCTATAGGAACAAGGCAACCACCCATCATTGAAGAATGTTTTGAAGACAAAAATAAGATCATTGGCAATATCTCGTTTGATGTTCCCATTAATCCTCTAGGTATTCTTTCTTTTATAAATTTTTTATAATCTTTTAAATTTTTTTTTCTAAATCTTTCCATTGCATTTCCTGGGGCGGTAAAACCACCTGGCAATATTCCTGTTACAATAACATTATCTTTATAAAGCTCACGCCCCAAACTTTTAACATAGGCTGCAAGTGCTGATTTTGCAGTATTATAACCAACTGAACCAACAGCTTCACTTGAAGCAATTGATCCAACGTGAACGAGCTTTAAAAATTGATTTTTAGATTTATCTTTTACAATCAATCTATTTATTTCAGCAGCAGCTCCAACATTAATCTGAAACAACATTTTTAAATCTTTATCTTCTATCAATTTTTCCTTTAAGCCAAAACCACCGCCAGCTACATGTAAAACAATATCAACACGCTTAAGAAATTTTTTTGCTTTTTTTATCGCCATTATAATTTTTTTATTATTCAGCAAATCTACTTTAATTGAAATATGGTTTGATGGATTAGCTATCTTGTTTTTTAATTTATCCATAGTTTTTTTTGATCTAGACAACATGGCTATTTTGGCCCCTCTTTCTGCAAAAGCTTTACATGCCATTGCTCCAAGACCATTGGATGCACCAGTTATAATTATTCTTTTTCCCCAAAACTCTTTATCCAAATTTAAATTAAGATATGACACTATTTTATTTTTTTAATTACTTCCCTCATCCAAGGACCCATGTCTTTGTAATGAGCTGTTGTTACAATATTTGCGTCAACTACCGCTGGTAAGTCCGTATAAATAGCACCTGCATTTATCAAATCATCTTTCATACTATAATATCCTGCAATTTTTCTTCCTTTAACAACTTTTGCTGATATTAAAAGCTGAGCACCACTACATATACAAGCTATAACTTTTTTTTTGCTATTAAACTCTGAAATAAAATTTATAATTTTTTTATTTTGTCTCACTTTTTCCATTGCTTTTACACCACCGGGCAAAACTAAAATCTGATAATCGTTAGTAGACACATCTTCAATTTTTTTTATGACCTGATCCTTATTTGGTGGGATTTTTGTTCCTGCTATTCCTTGCACAGCTTTTCCCTCTAACAAACAAACATCTACCTTAAATCCTTCTTCTAACAGTCTGTAATAGGGATATATAAACTCATGGTCTTGAACCATGTTTCCTGAAATAATTATTGCTTTACTCATTTTCTAAATCTCCGGATACAATTGTGTTTTTAATTTTGATTTAATATTTATTTTTTCAGCCAAGCTATAGCCAGTATGTCTATTTTTAACTTCGTCACTTTCATTACTATACATTGAAAGAAACCATCTACCATCATTAACATCATCCCAGTTAGGTTCTTTATTTCTATTAACTGGAGCAACCCCATGATGAACGGTTGCAAAACCTATTCCTACATCTCCAACATCAATATTATCCTCCGCAACAATAATTTCGTCATTTTGGTCAATCAAATAAAAACCAATACCATCAAAATCAACCCCTTTTTTACTCATAAAACCACTAAAAAAGAACTTTTGATATTTAAATGGATCCGAGTGAGGCTCTAGATAACCAATTTTTGATGGATACTGAACCACTTGTATTCTATCAACTACGCCATCTTTTGGTTTATTATTTTCATATTCAGTTGGCTTAAGTCCCATTAATTTTTTAATAACTCTCCATCTTTCATAAATTGGTTTAAATAAATTTAAAGGATCTTTGTTCCAAGAATAAAAGTAAAATGAATGCTTGCACATCTTAAAACTATAATTGTTTCCTGTTTCTAAATCAATTTTACGATGAAAATCTGGGCACCCATCTAACATTTTATGGAATTCGGAAGGTTTATTTTTAAAATGTGAAAAAGTATTTGATTTTAAATTTTGCATAAATTCCTTTGTATAAGCTCCTTTTAAAATATAAACATCTCCATTAAATAAAGATGAAGTTATTTTTTTCACAAAATCAGGGTTTTCATCTAAAACTTTTTGCTTAAATTCTTTGTAATCAACAGAATATATTTTTCTAGCTTTTTTGGGGTAAGGTAGTTTTTTTTCTAGATCGTCCCAAGCAGATTTATATGTAATTTTACTCATTTTTAATAACCTGTTACTGAAAGTAATCTTTCTTCAGTTTTTTTAATGTATTTTTTATCATTAATTTCTTGCCAAAATTCTCTACACGCATCTACTAACTTTTCACCTGGTACTTTGGTTGGAAACAATGGTGGCAATAATGGATGCATAAAGTCTGTATATTTTAATAAATTTTCATCAAAATCTTTTCGAACATCAGTTTTTTTCATTTCAAATTCAAAATCCTGTGTACCAGGAAAAGAAACTGGTATACTAAAACCAACCTGATCTAATCCTTCAGAAAAAAGATTTTTTGCAAACTCTTTTGTCTGCAAAATTGACTCCCAAGATTCATCTCGAAAACCAACAAGAAAATTAGATCTAGCGTTAATATTAACTTTTTTAATTGATTTAACAATACCAAATGGCAGCATTTTTTCTGGATCAAATTTCCCTGTAGCATATTTTTGTAATATTTCATTACTTTTAGATTCAAAAGGAAGTAACAATTCTTCTAAACCAAAGTCAGACAACATGTTTATAAACTCATCATCAACCTCATAGTGACTGTTAGTTTTTTTAATTAAGAATCTTAAATTAGCACCATTAGCTGCGCTATAAGATAAGCCTTCTCTTTTAAGATATGGAGCTAATTTATATAATCTTTTTTTATTAAAAAATAAATTATCATCTTCAAAATAAAGTCTTTTGATTCCCAGTTTTTCTGCTCTAGAAACATCTTCGGAAACTCTTTGTTCTGAAAAAAGTTTGAGAAATCCTATATCACCAACTAAATCTTTATCAATTTTTTCTTGAGATATATGGCAGAAAGTACATTTATCTTGACATCCTCTGGCTGTCATCATCGGTGCTATTCTAGTTTGTGGAGGCACAAATCCAGCATGCGGAATGCTAAGTTTTTGATAAGTATCTAATGGAAGAGCATCTAAGGCTGGATAAGGTACATGTTCGTCAAGAAATTTTGTTGATCTTCTATATGGTGCTGATGTAATAATAGTTTTTCCATTTTTTCTAAAAGCTATTCTTTCAACTTTTGAATAATCTGGTTTTTTCTTACTAAATTCATCGCAAATTTGAACTATTGTTCTTTCACCTTCACCAAGAGCAACAATATCAAAACCATTAGACAAAAAATGCTCTCGTAATGCGCGAGCATTAACACCACCAGATATTGTTAAAATTTTTTTCCCATTTTCTTTTGAAACTTTTGCAGCAATAGCAGCAACCTCGAATTGCATTCTGGTTTGTGCGGAAAAAATTGAAGATGTTGCTACTATATCATAGTTGGAAAATATGTCTGGAAGTTCCTCAGCGCTCATTCCAAATCTAATAAGTCCATTTTCTAATTCTTTTCTTTTATAAAAAGTTTCTTTTAAATCTCTTCCGACTCCACCTACAGTGGCGTCTAAATAATCAACTTCAATACCACGTTGTCTTAAAGCACCAATTAAATAAGCTGGACCTAAATTTCCATTTGGTCTTGCCCTATCAAAACTAGGTCGTTGGATTGCTGGTTCTATTACAAGAACGCGAACATTTTTTTTATAAGAATTTGGCATTTAAATAATATATTTAAACTCTATGCTTATACTATTCAATGAAAAAAAATTGAATGGAAATCTCGCTTTATTTTATTTTGCTTTGATTTTTTTTAATCTGCTAACATTAAAATAAAAATCGTCAACAAATGAATTAGTAATTTTATTCTGTTTAAAAGCATTACAAAGATCTTTTATCGCCATTGATATTGTTCTTTTGGGATGAAATCCCAAAATTTTTTTAATTTTATCAGAATTGATGTGATATGAACGATTATCACTGCTTGATGTTTTTATAATTTTAATAGTTTCTTTATTTGGATATTCTTTCGTAACAACTTCTTTTACTAAGCTAGCGATTTCATTAATAGACATATTTTGATAACCGACATTAAAAATTTGATTTTCAATTTTATTATTTGGAGATACAATTAACGCTTCCACTGCATCACCATAATCTTTTATATGTAAATTTGGTCTTAATTGATCTCCACCAAAAACTTTAATTTCATTTTTATTAATAGCAAAATTTGTAAGTATATTGACTGTTAAATCTAGTCGTAATCTTGGTGCATATCCGCACACTGTAGCTGGTCTAAAAACTACTCCAACAAAATCTTTATTTGTGTGTTTAAATAATAGAGGTTCACACATTCCCTTAAACTTATTATATAATGTTAAAGGAACAAGAGGATGCTGTTCTGTAACATTTTTTTCTTTAGAAACTCCATAAACTGAACTTGTTGATGCGTATATAAATCTTTTAATACCAGCTTTTTTTGCTGATAAAACCATTGGTTCAAACGCATCAAAATTTATGGATTTTGACAAGTTTTCATTCAATTCAAAACTTGAATCGTTAGATATGCAAGCTAAATGTAAAAAAACGTCATAACCTTCACAAGATTCTCTAATTTTGTTTTGATCTCTTATATCTCCTTTTATGATTTTTAAATTTGGATTATTTTTGGGCAAAAAATGATCGCCAAAATACATTATGTCATAAACTGCAACTTTATAGTTTTTTTTTAATAAATCTGGAACCAAACTGCTGCCAACATAACCTGCTCCACCAGTTATAAATACTGACTTGTAATCCATATTTTTCAACTCAATTTAAATTTATTTATTTTAAATAAGATTGTAATGCTCTAGTAATATTAATTTTATTAATTGGTGTTTTATTCGCCATATTCTGAATATTTTGAGCGGCAACAAGGGCAGATAAAAGCATAGAAAATTTTACGTCAATTTTTTTATATAAACTAATTGCTAAAATTGCTAGCATTGAATCTCCTGTTCCAACTTTGTCTATAACTCTATTTGCAAACGCAGGGCAGCTTATTAATTCATTTGTAGTCTTATTGTAAATGTTAGATCCTACTTCACCCGAAGTAACATGAATATATTTTGATTTAAGTTTTTTTGAAAGAGCTTTAATCAAAGGTACTCTATTCTCTGTTTTGTTTCTCAACTCATGGCGCATTTCGGTTTCATTTATAGTAATCAAATTTGCACCAATATATTTGGAAATAACATGAAAACCTAAATTAGATGAGTTAAGCTGTGTATTGACTGCTACAAATTTTGATTTTTTTATAATTAATTTAGCAGTTCTATCTGATATTAATCCATGGCCATAATCTGAAACGATAACTAAATCATGACTATTAATATGTTTTAATATTTTGGTATTAAATGTTTTTTCTTGTTCTTTGTCTAGTGGCTGATCATTAAGAGAGTAAACTCCAAAAATTTTAGTTTTATTAATATGCTCTATAAATCTTTTTTTTGTTATAGTTGGAGATTCCTTTTTATTTAAAAAAACTGCGTTAATATTTTTTTGTAGATATTTTTTAATAAATTGTTTTTCTTCATTTTTTTGGCCAATATTCGTCAAGAGAGTTATTTGCTTACAAAAACTAGATAAATTTCTAGCTATTGCTGCAGTTCCACCCAAATATCTTTCCTTATACATGTCGCGCAATACAAGTATTGGCTCTTTTCCAGATTTTCCTAAAGCCTCACAAAATACATAGTCATCTATAATAGTTTCTCCAATAACCAAAACCTTAAGATTTGAAAATGAATTCATGGTACCTGAAATTTTATTATCACTATTGAATTCTTTATTTTTTTTGATTTTGCTTATAAAGGATTTTTGTTGATTTGATAAATTTAGATTAGTTTGGTTTATAATTCTGCTAGAACTAAACAGCTCTGTCACAGTATGAATAATTCTTCCACCAACACTTTTGATTGCCAAGGCTTCTTTTTTAATTTGATTAGTAGTGTCTGAATTATAATTTTTATAATCTTTTCCTTTACAATATACGTTTGGTTTTAACAGCTTAATCAGTTGTATTGCGTTAGAAAACATGTTGGGAGCAACATAATCAATGTCTTTTAGAGCAGCTATAGATTCCATTCTTGTGTTAAGTGAAAAAATTGGTCTATTTGGACCTTTGTTAACAAATTTATCTTGCGTGACAGTAACCACCAAAATATCCCCTAATTTTTTAGCTTCTTTAAAGTGATTGATATGACCTATGTGCAATAAATCAAAAACACCGTGACAAAGAACAATTTTTTTTCCTTTACTTTTCAATTTTGAAATAGTTTTAGCTAAACTTTCCGTTGAAATAATTTTTTTCATAAATGACTATTTGCCTTTTAATAATTTAAACCATACTTTTGTTTCTTTTTTAATACTTTTAGGTGTCCAAACTGGCGCATCTTTCCAATGGTGAATATTTTTTAAAAGATTTTTTATACCTTCCTCTATTTTAATTTTTGGAAACCAATTAAGATCTTTTTTAATTTTTGATATATCAGCAAGAGATCTATTTGGTTCACCGGGTCTTTTTGGAATATGAATCTTTTTTCCTCCAATAAGCTTTGCTATTGTATTTACTTTAATTTCTTTTCCACTACCTATATTATAAATTTTACCCACTTTCTTTGATAATGCAGCTTTAATAATTCCTCGTACTAAGTCAAGCACATGAACGAAATCTCTTGTTTGATTCCCGTTTCCTACGATTGTCAAAGGTTTATTTGCCAACTTTTGCGCCAAAAAAACTCCGAATACAGCTCCATAGGCACCTGAAGTTCTTGATCTAGGTCCATAAGCATTAAAAAAGCGAATAGAAATTGCTGGAAAATTATATATTTTTGCCCAATGCATAATTAGTTCTTCAGCCTGCCATTTTGTTAGTGCATATGGATACATAGTATTTATTTTAGCATTTTCTTTTATTGGAAATTTATCAGGAATCCCGTAACAACTTGCTGATGCTGCGTAAATAAATTTCTTTACTTTAGCTTTTTTAGCAGCTTCTACGACATTAAGAGTACCAACTACATTGGATTTAAAATATTTATTTGGATTTTCTATACTTGGCACAATGTCAGCTATACCTGCTAAATGAAAAACATAATCTACTTTATTAAAATATTTATTCAAATTCTTACTATTTGAAACATCAATTTTTATTATTTTTACGTCTTTTTTAGAATGATGCGATAAATTTGATAATCTTCCGGTATAAAAATTGTCTAGAACAATAACTTTATGTTTTTTTTTTACCAATTCATCTACAAGATTGCTACCTATAAAACCTGCTCCACCAGTAACCAAAGATTTTTTCATATTTTATATAAAATAATTATTTTTAAAAATAATCTACACAATCTATTAGCTATCAATTTAATAAAAATTAATTAAGATGGATGTACTGCAACTTTATTAATTCTCTTTAATCTTTCATTGTAGGTAACCGAAGGTGGGTCATACTTATCAAAAACATTTGCAATTTGTGGCGCAAAGTTTTTTCCTAGTTCGGTAATAATCAAAGATTCATTTGAAATTGAAACTAATTCATCTTTAACATGTTCAGCTAAACTTAATAATTCTTTGCTAAAATATTCTTTAAAATTTATTTTAAAAACATTTTCTATTTCCTCGAATTTTATTTTGAAATAGGTTCTAACTTCATTCATTAAATATCTTCTAATTTTATCGTCTTCAGAAAGCTTTATACCTCTATAAATAGGTAATTTTCCCTCATCTAAACATTTCTTATATAAGTTCATGCTATAAAAGTTTTGTGAATAATATTCATCTCCAAGTGACCCTTGGCCTGAGCTTCCTATAGAAACAAAATTAGTTGCAGCACCTTTCTGCACACCTAATGAATTATAGTAAGCTTTCTTTTCTTTCATTGCTACATCTATCGGATCATTCGGAAGAACATAAGTTTCGAAACCAGCTCTCACATAGCCTGCCTTACTTAACCTATCAGCCGCAATTTTAAATAACTGCTTTCTGTCAAAAGAATCTGGTAATGGACCATCTTTAACCATTTTTATTTGAGCCTTTGCAACCCAGGGCTTATAAGCCAACAACATAGGTTGTACTTGCGGAGGTCTTATTTTTATAAGTTTATCCATAGTTTTTTCCATAGAATCATTGGTTTGACCAGGCAAACCGATTAATAAATCAAAATTAAAAGTTTTATATTTTTCTTTTACTTTCTTTGTCAAAATACTATGAAAAAGTTCTGCGGGCTGCTCTCTATTAATACGTCTTTGCACTTCAGCATCAAATTCCTGAACTCCAAAAGATAATCTATTTACTCCACAATCGTTATAAAATAATAATTTTTCTTCATCAACTCTTCTGGGGTCTATTTCTACAGTAAAATCACCTAACTTTGAAAAATCAAATTTACCTTTAAGTTTATCAACCAATTTCTTGAAATCTTCTTTTTTGTAATAGGTTGGTGAGCCTCCTCCGAAGTATATTTCTTTTACATTAAGCTTAATTTTTTTTTTATCTAAAAAATCAAACAACAAATCAATTTCTTTAAACAAATAATTATACAAATAATCTTTTACTGTATCGTAATTTTTTGTAATTAACTTACTGCAGGTACAAAAATAACATAGCTGCTCACAAAAAGGCGTATGTACATAAAATATGATTGGCTCATTTTTATTTTTGGAAATCCAGTCATTTAATGATTGTTTGTATTGCTCATCCTTAAATTCATAGTCCCAATAATCCTTTGTTGGGTACTGTGAATAGTTATAAACTAAGTCTTGATGATATTTTTTTATAAGATCAGCTGTTAATTTTGTGTTTTCCATATTCTTTAAGCTTCGTAATTATTAGCATTTAATTCATCCGTAGACAAGAAAGGATACATATCTTCAAGTTTTGTGGGCACAGTTTTACCTCCAGGAATTCTTTTATTAATTGCCTTTGGCATTTGTTCTTGATTGTGATCGAGTTTCAATTCGCAAATTTCGGGTTTGCTACCAACCAAGACTTTCTTAATTTTATCCTTTAAATTTATATTATTTTTTATTTCCGTATATTTTATTCTATGAGATTCAGATATTTTTTTATAATCCGGAAAAGATAAACCGCTTTTAAAGTTTGATCCCATTATTCTGCCATTAAATCCCAGCTGTTGAGTTTGTTTAATAGTCAAATAACCTCCATTATTAAATATAAAAATTTTTATTGGTAGTTTGTTGTGCATAACAGTGGCCAATTCCTGAATATTCATTTGTAGTCCACCTTCACCAGCTAAGCATATTATTCTACGTTTTTTTGATGCATAACAAGCTCCAACAGCAGCTGGTAGACCCCATCCCATAGGTGCGTGTCCAGAGTTTGTATAAAGCTTTTGCCCTTTTTTTATTTTAAAAGTTTGATGTGTACCAACAAATGAAAGACCCATATCAGTAACAATTACATCTTTCTTGTTTAATAAGTCAGATAGTATATCTACGAAATGATAAGAGTTGACTGATTTTTTCTGTGTCTTGAATTTATTTAAAACGATAGGATATTTTTTTCTTATATTCTTACAATATTTTAACCATTTTTTTGAAAGATTAATTTCGTTTGGTAAATATTTTAATAATGTTTTTAGAAAATAACTTGCATCACAATTTATTTTCTCGTCTAGTTTTACATTGCAATTATTAATTTCAACTTTGTCTATATCCACCATTATTTTTTTTGCTTTTCTAGCAAAATCTGTGGAATTATAACCTGTAACCATAAATGGTAATCTAGTTCCTATAGAAATATATAAATTGCAATTTTGAGTTATAAAATTTGATCCTCTTTCAGCAAAAGCGCCTGGTCTTCCCACGTAAGAAGGATGATTAGATTCAATTAAATCGGATGCATTCCATGTAAGAGCAAATGGTATATGATGTTTATCAACAATCTTTCTTAAATATTTTTCACCTTTTGATATTTTGACTCCATGACCAATATGTAACATTGGTCTATCATATTTTAAAAACAACTTAGCAATTTTTTTAATTTTTTTATTAAGAATAAAATTTTTTTTAATTTTATTTTTAATTTTATAACTTATCAATTTTTTTGGATTAATTTTAGCATTTTGTATATTGGCTGGTATATCAATCCAAACTGGTCCTGGTCTTCCTTCTTGGCATATATGATATGCTTTTTCTAAATGATATTTTATTGTATCAGCTTTCTTAATCATAACAGCATACTTCGTAGAAGATTTAACCATATTCACAATGTCAAATTCTTGGACGCCCATCTGTCTTTGTCCTGAGTTACCAATAGTTTGATTTAAGAACACTTGCCCAGAAATAAATATTACTGGAACTGAATCAATCCAGCAGCATGCTACTCCTGATGCAGTGTTAGTTCCACCCGGTCCCGTTGTTACAATTGCTGCTCCTGGTTTATTTTTTGCTCTTGAATAACTTTCAGCCGCATAAGATACGGCTTGTTCGTGATGACATGAAATATACTTAATTTTTTTTGCTTTATATAATGCATCACACAAAAAAATTGATCCGCCTCCACTAACAGTAAAAACTGTTTCAATTTTTTTTTTTTCTAAAAATTCAATAACAAAATCTGCTAATCTCATATTAGTTTTTTTTAGAAACTTTTAAAATTGTTAACGGTTTATTAATTTTAAAAGCTTTTGACAATATGCTTAATGTGCTTGTTTTGACTATTTCTCCATAGGAAATTACGCATTGACCCTTATTATCAACTATTTCACCATCTAAAATAGCCGATGTCGTTTTGTCACCTTTTTTTGCCAAATTTTTTAAATTTTTACTTGCCGTAAGTAAAATCTCCAAATTTTTAAATTTATATTTTTGCTTTTTATTTAATTTAGGTTTTTTAAATGTCATAAAATTAGATCCAATATTTTTTGTAAACTTCTTACCTTCGTATAGTTTATTTTTCCGTCCATAATTATCTTTAAACCTTAATAAATCATTTTTTTGAAATGGGGTTTCAAATTCTAATGCACACACACCCTCTTTAGACATAGCTTTTATAGAATGGAACAATCCAGGTCTAAATACCAATCTTGATAAAGCTGTGTAATATTTGCGATTTCTTTTGTATATCCCTATCTGGACCTGAGCTTTCCCAGAAAGAATTATAAATCCAGTCTTTTTCTTAGGGTGGCAATGAAGTGAAGTTCTGTGCCCATGATTAATTTTTACAAAAGTTATGGCTATACGATTTAAATTATTATAAGCAACATATTCATACCCCCAAGGTTTGAAAACTACTTTATTGTTATAGAAATTGTTTTTTTTTGATACTAAATTCAGTTATACACCTAAAGATTTTGCTGATGAAAAATAGTAATCACCTTTAAATTTTATTTTTTTGAACAAAGTTTTCCATTCTTTTTTTAATAGAATGGTGGTGCCAATTAATGTCCATTTATAAAATCTATTTCTTTCTTCGTCGTTTTCTCCAGAAGCTAAAACTATGTAACTTTTTTTTGAAACTCGTTCAATTTCTTTTAATGATTTTATAACGTCGCCAAGATTTTGCATATATAGTGAGTTAAATGCTATTACAAAATCAAAATATTTATTTCTAAAAGGAATTTTATAATAATCCGACATAATCAACTTACTTTTACAATTTACTGCTTTTTTTAAAGCATATGGGTGATTTTCAATTCCAAAAGATTTAATTCCTGGAATTAAAATATTTAAATCCTTTAACAAAAAACCTTTTTTACAACCTAGATCTAAAACTTTAGATTTTTTTGTTAATTTATATCTTTTAATTAACTTGGGAAGCATAGCCTGCCATCTTCCATCATATTTAAAACCACCATATCCATTTATTCTTTTACCATCATAATATTCTTTGCCAAGTTCCCAGGCGTGCATTTTATTTACTACTGTTCTTGTTTTAGCATATTTTGATCTAACCTTTATCGCCTTTTTAAAATAACCAATGTCAATAAATCTTCCCATACAAAACTATTTTTAATTAATTTTTAAAATAATACGTCCTGCTTTGCCGCTACGAAATAAATCTAACGCTTTGTTTATTTCAGATAGAGTAAATTCATGCGTAATAAAATTCTCTAAAGTCATTTTTTTATTTTTTATAAGTTTTATATAGCGAGGTATATCCTTATCTGGAATAGAGTTTCCCCCATGAGAAGCTGATAATGTTTTATCAAAAGCAAGTGGCAAAGAATAAATTGAAATCTTATTGTCTGGAACTCCTACAAAAATAACTTTTCCATCTTTTGGAGCCAATTCATAAGCTTGCTCCATTACTTTGGCATTCCCGGTTGTTTCAAAAGTAATTTCTGGACCATTTTTTTCAAGAATACTATAAATTTCGCTTTTTAAATTATTTGAATTTGCAACTATACCATGGGTAAGTCCAAATTTTTTTCCCATATCTATTTTACTCTTATGAACATCAACTCCAATAATAGGATAAGCAGAAACCATTGATGCTGCATAAGCAATATTAAGACCCATTCCTCCTAAGCCAATAATTAAAACTGATTGGCCAATTTTAACTTGCGCATCATTATTTACCGCACCAAAACCCGATGTTACTGCACAACCAAATAGCGCAGCTGTCCTTAAATCAAAATCTTTTGGGATCACTGTTATTCTATTTTCCGATACAACTGCTTTTTCATTAAATGTAGTTACCCATCCAGCATTTACTTTTTTTCCATTCCAAAAATATTTTGGTGTAGGGCTTTGAATACCAGAACTTTTACGCCAGTGAAGAACAACATGGTCTCCTACTTTTGCTCTTTTAACTCCATCTCCAATTTTTTCGACGATTCCTGATCCTTCATGTCCTAATAAATGGGGCAAAAATTTATCAGGTCCTTTAACTGCATCAATTTCATTAATTTGCGCTCCACATAAACCGCTATAACAAACTTTAACTAAAACCTGACCAAATTCTAAATTTTTTGGTAAGTCAACTTCTCCCACCACTAATGGTTTATTGCTTTCAGTAAGTATTGCTGATTTCATTATATTCTCTATAATATAAATATACTTTCAATATGCAAGTAATATTCAATTATATTCTTTTTTTTTTAATATATTTTTGTCTTCAAATTTTTTTATATAGATTTTTCAAAATTAATATAAACAAACTTACAATTGTTTTGCCTATTATTGGGACTTCTGTGTTTTTTGGTTTTCATTTTTACTCATTAGAACTGGTAATGATTTTAATAAATATTAATTTACTGATTTTATGCTTTGGTCTATTCATGCCAGGAATAATAAATCACGGACCAGGGTTAGAAATAGTTGATCTAATTTACAATAAAAAAATAAATACGAAAAATAAATTAAAGAAACTATTTAAAAAAAGTAAAGTCGGGTATGCCGTTGAAAAAAGATTAGAAATTAATATTACTTCAAATTTAATAAAGATTAAAAAAGGTGGTTTTTTTGTAAATAAAAATACAAAAATAATACTCATTTTTTTTAGCTTTATTAAAAAATTATACAGACTAAAAACTGATGCTTACTAAAATCAACATCTATATTATATTTTTACCTTTTGTTTCTGTTTTGGTTTCAAGTATTATATTTTTATTTCTTCAAATTTTATTTAATAAAAAATATATGTTAAATTTGCTAATTTCTTTAGCTCTAGCATTAATATTTATTTTGATTATTATTTATTTATTATTTGCTGATATTAATGTTCATCAAATTTTTTATTTAATTTTTGTTCATTTATGTAATTCTTTTATTTTTATGTCTTTGGTTCAGTTGGCTATAAGCAGCTTACAACTTACCATTTTAAGAATAGTATATTTGAACCCAGGTATAACTAAAAATGAAATATTAAAAAAATATAACTCTGATCGTATTTTTGAAGAAAGGATTAAAAGACTAGAGAGGACAGATATAGTTTACAAAAAAAATTCTTTGTATTTTTTAAAAGATATTAAAATATTGTTGTATTTAAAATTTATTGTTTTTATAAGAAAAATATTTAATATTAAAAATTAAATTTCAAGATCTTTAATATTGATTAGTTCGTGTGCTAAATTACTATTGTTTTTCTTTATTTCATCAAAGAAATTCCAGGCTAAAACTAAGGCACAATCTGCTTTTTTTTGATCATTACTTTTTGAAACAATAGGAATTTTCATACCAGGAAGAAATTTGCCCTGTTTAAGTTTGTTATCTTCAATAATATATTCAATTTCATGAGATATACCAAAAAAATTTAATGCTGTGGTAGCTTTCGCTGGCGATCCGTAGCCAATTATTTTTTTGTTGTTTTTTTTCATGTTAGAAATATTTTTTCTAACATTGTCTCTAATTCTATAAACTTTATCAGCAAAATCTTTGTATGTTTTGTAATTTTTAATTCCATATTTTTCTTCTTCACTCAGAATAAATTTTACACTTTTATCTATTTTATTTTTCAAACCTTTTTTTATATAAATTCTTATTGACCCACCATGAGTATCGATTTTTTCAGCTTTATATATAGTCACTGGAAATTGCTTGAAAAAAGCTACCAATGAAATTAGTGACCAATAGTTATAATGTTCGTGATAAATGTTATCGAAAGTTACATCTTTTAATGTGTTGAGCAAGTATTGCACCTCGATAACTATGGTTCCTTTTTGCTTTACCATTTCTATCATGCATTCTGCCATGGTTTTTAATTCATCAGAATGTGCAAAAACATTAGAAGCAAGAATTAAATCCGCATTTTTTTTTATTTTTTTTAAATTTTTTTTATTTAAAAAACCATTAAAAGTTTTTATTTTTTTCTTGTTAGCAATTTTTGCTAAATTTTTAGCGGGCTCAATTCCCAAAATGTTTTTATAATTTAAATCTCTAAATGGTTTTAATGCTATTCCATCATTACTTCCAACGTCAACAATGTATGATTTTTTTGGTAAAAGTTTAAATTCTTTTATATATTTTTGTGCAGCCTTTTGAAAATGATCTCTGAATGTTTTGGATGTAGAAGACAAATATAAATAGTTTGAAAACATTTTTTTTGCATCAACAACAACTGATAATTGGCAATTATGACAATTCTCACAATAATTCATTTCGAGAGGGTAAAGTATGCAGTTTGAATTTTTATTTTTAAGAAGGTTGTTTGCCAAAGGTTGGTAACCAAGTGACACGACTCTTTTTAATTTAAAACCACCACAAGATCTGCAATCGAACTTATAATTGGACAATAAAAGTTTTCTTTCGTTTTCATCCACGAGAACATGTCTTATAGTATGAGTAATTCCATAATTTTCGTGTTCCCTCTCACCTCTAACTAAATTTAAAAAAACAGAGTCTTTACTAAAAACCATCGCATGTGCAACATTTGGTTTGGTAACTATTAAATCTCCTTCATTAACAACGTGAGTAACTTTTGCTGCTTTTTCGTTTAATAAATCTTGATAAACACTAATGAACTGGCCCTTAACCAAAATGCATTTTTGTTCCTGGATTGGATGAAAATGATTTGCTCGTACAGTACCTTTTTTAGATTCAATATAACCAACTAAGTTTACTGGCTCTGGTAACTCATGATTACTTATTTTTCCTCTTTTATCTATAAATTCTTTTTCTCCTTTCTTAACAAATTCTAAGTTTTTATCAATTTTATGTATCGACCATTTTGAAATCATTTCTTTAATGGATTCTTCTAAATTATATAAAAATTTAAAACCCGTTTTTAAAAGTTTATTATTTGAGAGTGAATATCCTAAATTTGGTATTTCATCATTAGATTCTCTTAAAGTGATTTTTGAATTATTTTTTTTGCAGATATTAGCAACCTCTTTAACAGTGACTGTGTCTTTTGTGACATGAAATATTTCTGATTTTATATTTTCATTTTCTTCCATAAATTTAAAACATCTAGCAACATCTAATATGGGAACCAAACTTTTAATTTGTTTTCCTCCAGAAAATAATTTTATAGTTCCGTTTTGAGAAGCTATTTTAGAAAATAAATTTGGCATTATGTCTAAACGTGTTGTATCTGTTGAATATCCGTATACAGACCCCAATCTCAAAATAATATATTTTTTTCCTGAATTTATTATTTGCTTTTCATTATTAACTTTGCCAGTTGCGTAAGTTAAAACTGGCGAAGTGGCTTCATCTTCAGTAATTTCTTTTTTTGCAGATTGAATTCCTTCGTAAACCACATGGGTTGAAGGAAATATAATTTTACAGGAATCTGAAATAGAAGAAATTATATTTTTTGTTCCTTCTAAAGCTACACGGTTAATTTTTTTATTTATTTCTTCATTAGATTCTTTTTCCGTTCTTGGAACTTCTGTAACACCTGCTAAATGATGAACTATATCGCAGTTACTTAAATATCTTTTAATTAATTCTTGATCTAGTATATCTCCGTGAACAAAGTTTATTCCCCATTTTCTCAACTGATTTACACGTTCAGATATAAATCTATTATCAATAACTGTTATTTCATTATTCCAACTAATGCCTGAGTATATTTTGCATAACTCAGTACCAATGTACCCCAACCCACCTGTGATAACGATTTTTTTCACCATTGCCGTTATTGTGCCTTATTAAAATTAGATCTTTACTTATATTATATAAATCAATATTTCAATTGCATATGAAAATCTATGATTGTTTTATGTTTTTTGACGAAGAGATGCTTTTAGATCTTCGGTTAAATATTATGGACAAATATGTTGATAAATTTGTCATAACTGAGGCCAACTATATGCACAGCGGAAAACCCAAAAAACTCGTTTTTGATATTAATAATTTTTCTAAATTTAAAGATAAAATTATTTATAATGTAATAGAAAAACAACCTCCAAATATAGAAACAATATATGAAAAAGATATTGATGAAAAAGATACAAAAGGACAAAAACTGGTCAATAACAGCAATAAAAGAGAACATTTTCAAAGAGATGGCGCTTTAGATGCACTAAAAGAAGCGGACCCTGAAGACATAATATTAATTAACGACATAGACGAAATACCAAATTTAAAAAAAATCGACTTTAGAAAAATTAACAAAAAAATTATTATTTTTAAGCAAAAGGTATTTTTATATAAATTTAATTTACTTTATGAAGGTTTGTCTTGGTATGGAACCAGAGGATGTAGAAAAAAAAATTTCCTTTCTCCACAATGGCTAAGGGACGTTAAGCATAAAAAATATTCAGCTTTAAGAGTAGATACTTTTTTTTCTAACTCAAAATATTCTAGCATTTGCCATATTGAAGATGGTGGTTGGCATTTTTCTAATATAAAAACACCGGAAGATATTGAAAAGAAATTTTCAAATTATCTACACCATCAAGAATTTGAATATAGCGGTTTAAAATTAAAAGATATAAAACACATGGTTAAAGAAAAAAAAATTCTATATGATCATGGTTTAGATCAAACTAAGAGTAAATTAATAAGTTCAAAAACGTTAAGTAAAGTAGATCTTTCGCAGATGCCAGATTATTTAAAGCAAAACTTTAAAAAATATAATAGTTGGTTTGATTTTTAGTGAGTACTTCCGGTAGTAGCTTTTTCCCCACCTTTTGACTTAGACAGATTCTCAACTTCAATCCATTCTATAGGTTTTAATTCCTTTGTTAGAGCTATTTTTAAAACTTCATCGACGTTTTTAACAGGTGTTATTTCTATTTCATTTAATATTTTTTTGGGTATTTCTGTTAAATCTTTTTTATTATCTTCAGGTATTAATACCTGAGGAATTCTCGCTCTATGGGCGGCTAACAACTTTTCTTTAAGTCCTCCAATCGGTAAAACGTTTCCTCTTAAAGTAACTTCACCCGTCATTGCTATGCTTCTTTTTACTGGAACACCTGTAATTGAGGAAACTATAGAAGTTACCATTGCAATACCTGCAGAAGGTCCATCTTTAGGAGTCGCCCCTTCAGGAACATGTATATGAAAGTCTTTTTTCTCAAAAATCGGAGGTATTATGCCAAACTCTATAGATTTAGATCGTACATACGATTTTGCAGCCTTAACAGACTCTTGCATAACATCGCCCAGTTTACCAGTGATTTGCATCTTTCCTTTTCCTGGCATTATTGCAGATTCTATTTTTAATATTTCACCACCAAATTCCGTCCAAGCTAAGCCTGTGGCTACGCCAATTTTATTATCTGACTCCATTTCATCATATTTAAATTTTTTAATACCCAAGAAATCAGGTAAATTTTTCATATTAATTTCAAGTTTGTTTATTTTTTCAGTTAATATATTTTTTACAGTTTTTCTTGCTATCTTTGATATTTCTCTTTCAAGATTACGTACACCAGCTTCTTTTGTATAGCTTTGTATAATATCTTTAAGAACATCTTCATCTAATTTTAGTTCTTCTTTTTTTAAACCATTGTCTGTAATTTGTTTTGGAACTAAATAATTGTTTGCAATGTTAATTTTTTCTTCTTCTGTATATCCAGGAATTCTAATTACTTCTAATCTATCCAGAAGAGGTGGCAAAATATTTAAAGTATTGGCAGTAGTAACAAACATCACGTCTGATAAATCGTAGTCAACTTCAAGATAGTGATCGTTAAAAGCTAAATTTTGTTCAGGGTCCAAAGCTTCGAGCAGAGCGGAAGAAGGATCACCTCTATAATCATTTCCAACTTTATCAATTTCGTCCAATAAAAAAAGTGGATTCTTTGTTCCAGCTTTTTTCATTTGCTGGATTATTTTTCCAGGTAATGATCCAATATAAGTTCTTCTATGTCCCCTAATCTCAGCTTCATCTCTAATACCGCCCAACGACATACGTACAAACTTTCTTCCTGTAGCTCTTGCTATAGATTTACCTAATGAAGTTTTTCCAACTCCTGGTGGGCCAACAAGACAGAGTATTGCACCTTTTATTTTACCTACTCTTTTTTGAACTGCTAAATACTCTAAGATTCTTTCTTTTACTTTATCTAAACCATAGTGATCTTGGTCTAATATTTTCTTGGCCTCATCAATACTTATGTTTGATGTTTGTTTGTCCTTATTGTTCCATGGCAACTCAACCATCCAGTCAAGATAGTTTCTTACCACCGTAGCTTCAGCTGACATCGCGCTCATTGATTTTAGTTTTTTTAATTCTGACAAACATTTTTTTGTAGCCTCTTTTGACATTTTAGCTTTAATAATTAATTTATGAAGTTGAGACGTTTCATCCTTACCATCTTCAATTTCACCCAACTCTTTTTGAATAGCTTTCATTTGTTCATTTAGGTAATATTCTCTTTGGGTTTTTTCCATTTGATTTTTTACTCTTCCTCTTATTCTTTTTTCAACAGAAATAACATTCATTTCATTATTAACGTGTTCCATTAATTTTTCTAATCTTGTTTTCAAATCAATTGTTTCAAGTAATTTTTGTTTTTCAAAAATTGAAATATTAAGTTGTCCTGCAATATGATCTGCTATTGTTGATGGGCTTTTTTGTTGCTTAAGTGTGGACATAAGCTCAAACGAAATCTTTTTATTTAAATTTGTTAATTTTTCTAATTTTCTAACTATTGAAGTAGACATAGCAAGTATATCATCTTGGGGAATATCAACTTTATCTTTAACAATTTCTGTTAAACTTAATAGGTAGTCTTTTTCATTTTTAAATTCTACTATCTTAACTCTATCAACTCCTTCGACTAAGACTTTAACTGTTCCGTCAGGTAATTTTAAAAGTTGAAGAACTTTTCCTTCACAGCCAAAAGAGTAAAGATCTTTTTCGCTTGGGTTATCCACCTCTGCATTTTTTTGCGTAACTAAAATTATTTTTTTATTAGTCTTCATTACTTCATTCAAGGCTTTGATTGATTTGTCTCTACCTACAAATAAAGGAACGATCATTCCAGGAAATACTACTATATCTCTTAGAGGCAATGATGGAAAATAACCATTCTTGTTCATAAGGTGTAGTATATGGCTATTATTCAAAATATTTCAACTAATTTCTTAGGTTACGGCTTATTATGCTGCAGATGTCTTTTTAACTTTTGAATGTATTATTATTGGTTCACTGTTATTTTTTACAACAGACTGATTCACTATAACTTCATCCACATCATTCATTGTTGGGAGTTTAAACATAGTTTTTAAAAGTAGAGCCTCTATAATTGATCTTAACCCTCTAGCTCCAGTTTTCTTATTTATTGCCTTCTTGGCTATTTCTAAAACAGCCTCATCTTTAAAAATCAAATTTACATTTTCAAATTCAAAAAGCCTTTTGTATTGTTTAATTAATGAATTTTTTGGTTCTTTTAGTATCTTAACTAAAGAATTTTCATCAAGCTCCTGAAGTGTAGCTAGTATTGGCATTCTTCCGACAAATTCTGGAATTAAACCATATTTGATTAAATCTTCTGGTTCTAAATTTTTTATAAGCTCGCCAGATGGTTGGTCTTGAAAATGTTTTACATTAGCTCCGAACCCTATTGAGGTGTCTGATCCTCTTCTTGCAATAACTTTGTCTAATCCAGAAAAAGCACCTCCACAAATAAATAAGATATTAGTTGTATCTACTTGCAAAAATTCTTGTTGGGGATGTTTTCTTCCACCTTGCGGAGGTACACTTGCAATTGTTCCTTCCATTATCTTAAGTAAAGCTTGTTGTACTCCTTCGCCCGACACATCCCTAGTAATTGAAGGATTCTCAGACTTTCTGCTTATTTTATCTACTTCGTCAATATAAACAATTCCGCGCTGAGCTTTTTCAACATTATAATCTGCAGCTTGCAATAATTTTAATATTATATTTTCTACATCTTCGCCAACATAACCTGCTTCAGTTAAAGTCGTTGCGTCTGCCATAGTGAAGGGCACATCAATGATTCTCGCTAATGTTTGAGCAAGTAAAGTTTTTCCTGAACCTGTAGGTCCTACTAAAAGGATGTTAGATTTAGATAATTCAACTTCCTTACTACTTTTAGACATGTGATTTAATCTTTTATAATGATTGTGTACAGCTACAGACAAAACTTCTTTGGCATAAGTTTGTCCAATTACATAGTCATCTAAAACTTTACAAATTTCCTGAGGAGTTGGGACACCTTCTTGATTTTTTACAAAAGAATCTTTGCTTTCTTCTTTTATAATGTCCATGCAGAGTTCAACGCACTCATCGCATATAAACACTGTGGGGCCAGCAATTAATTTTCTAACTTCGTGTTGGCTTTTGCCACAGAAAGAACAGTACAAAATATTTTTATTACTTTTTTCACTCATAATTCTTCAAACGAATCACTTAAATTCAAAATAAACTAATAGTTACCGTTATCAAGTTTAAGTTTTTTTGAGATACTATATGTTGTAACCTAGGATCTTTTTTCTACAACTGCGTCGATTAATCCAAATTCTTTTGCCTCTTCTGGAGTCATAAATTTATCTCTTTCAAGCGCTTTTTTGATTTCAGATTCATTTTTTTTTGTGTGTTTTGCATAAATTTTATTTAATCTATCTTTAAGTGACAATATTTCTTTAGCATGAATTTCAATATCAGTAGCTTGTCCTTGATATCCAGCAGAAGGTTGGTGAACCATAATTCTTGAATTTGGAAGTGAGAACCTCTTACCTTTTTCTCCTGCTGCTAACAAAAAAGAACCCATTGATGAGGCTTGCCCTATACATAATGTAGATACTGGTGGCTTTATATATTGCATTGTATCGTAAATACCTAATCCTGAAGTAACCAATCCTCCTGGACTGTTAATGTAAAAAGATATTTCTTTTTTTGGATTTTCTGACTCTAAAAATAATAATTGGGCAGTGACAAGTGTAGATACATTATCATTAACTGGACCAACCAAAAAAACTATTCTTTCTTTTAATAATCTAGAATAAATATCATAGGCTCTTTCACCCCTATTGGATTGCTCTACCACCATAGGTATAAGATTATTCATATGTTCTTCAATTTTATTTTTCATAACGAATCAACAGTTTGATGTTATACAACTAATGATTACTTTTTTCTAATTTTTTTCTTTTTTTCCGAAGATTTGACGTTTTTTTTTGGTTTTTCAGACTCCTCTTCCTTGAAATGTTCATGTTGAGCCTTGTGGTGCTCTTCAATTAATTTTTCTGCATCTTTCATTGAAAGAGTTTTTTTATCTTTTTTAGACTTTTCTTTTATTAAATTTATAACCTTTTCCTCATATAAGGCTCCTCTCAAGGTAGCAGTAGCTGAAGGATTCTTTTGATAATATTCCAAAACTTGCTTTTGTTGACCTGGCATAGACTGTACTTGTTTTTGAATCTCATTTTTTAGTTCATCTTCACTGACCTTAAGGTTATTTTTTTCGCCAAGTTCATTTAAAATAAGACCTAATTTAATTCTTTTTTTTGCGATTTTTTCATTTTCTTTTTTATGTTTATCTCTCTCTTCTTCTTTTAATTCTCTAGATATTAAGGTCATCTCTTGTTTTAATAAATTTTCAGGTATTTCAACACTATGTATCTTAGCTACCTGGTTTAGAATATTTTCTTTTGTCATTGCATCTAAACTCATTTTAAACTGATTTTGAATCTGTTTATTTACTAATATTTTTAAATCATTTAAATCTTTTGCTCCAAGATTTTTGGCAAATTGATCATCTACTTTTGTTTCCTCTGGTTTTTTTACATTTAAAATTTTACATTTAAAAACCGCTTTTTTGTTTGCAAATTCTTTTTTTGGATAGTTTTCAGGTAGTGTAGCTAAAACTTCTTTTTCTTGATTTTTTTTAACTTTTAAAAGTTGTTTATCAAAGCCCTTAATAAATAAATCTTTACCTAGAACTATCTGTATATTTTTTCCATTACCACCATCAAAATTTTTATTTTCAATAGTTGCTATATAATCAAAGACAACCAAATCTCCATTTTCCGCTACATCATTATCTTTTTTATTTACAAAATTATTTTGGTTTTTTGCAATTTCATCTATTCTTTTTTTTGTTTCGTCTTCGCTAACTTTAATTTCATACTCTTTAAATTTTATATCATCTAAAGATTTTAGTTTTACTGCAGGAAGTTCGTCTATCTCTAAGGTGTAATTTAAATCCTTTCCTTCCCCGTAAGACTTTAAATCAAGTTTTGGTTGTCCAGCTGCTTTTATTTTTTTTTCTTCTAGTGCTTTTGCTGAGGTTTCTTTTAAAATTGTTTCTAAAACTTCCCCGTATACCGCCTTTCCAAATTGTCTTTTTAAAACATCGACGGGAACTTTGCCTGGCCTAAATCCTTTAATATTAATTGTTTTACTGAGTTCATTTAATCTAATATTTATTTTTTCGTTTATGGTTTTTTTGTCTACAAAAACCTTCAGATTAGTTTTTAGTCCTTTTTTGGAATCTACTGTTACTTTCATAATTAATGGTGGGCAAGAAGAGACTCGAACTCTTAAACCTTTCGGTACTAGTTCCTAAGACTAGCGCGTATACCAATTCCGCCACTTGCCCGTGCACGTGTTATTATCAAATTAAAAGATAATGTCCAAGTCAATTAAACTACTTTAACTTTGCTACCTTTTTTTACAATATAAATTCCAGCTATTACAGCAATCAACGAAATTATTACTTTTGATGTTATAGCTTCATTTAAAATAAAAAATCCTAAAACTACTCCAAAAATTGGTATTAAATAAGCTACTTGGGCCTGAAAAACTAAACCATTATGTTTTAAAATGTAAAACCTTAATAACCACGCCACACCAGTTGGAAAAATTCCTAGATAAATTAGTGAAAGCGTTGAGTCCAGTCTTGGATTTAAATTCCACGGTTGTTCAAAAAATAAAGAGATAGGTAATAACACTATTGTTCCCCAAATTAAAATTGAAGCTGTTACATTTTCATTTTTTTTATCACTTATTTTTAAGGTTAGAAGACCTCCAATTACATAAAAGCACGATCCAAATAGAATTAAAAAAGCTGAAAAAATATTATTTTTGTTAATCAAAATATCATCGGAAAATAAAAAAACAATTCCTGAAAAGCCAATTAAAACACCTGATGATTTGACTAGATTAATTTTCTCATTTTTCGTAAAAAAATGGGCCAATGCTGCAGCTGTTAATGGTGTACTTGCCATTAAAATTGCTGCTAGATTACTTTGAACCTTTTGAACACCATAAGCAATGAGAAAGAAAGGTATTACTAAATTAACTATGCCAATAGTAGCAAACCAATACCAATCTTTGGAAAATGCTTCGATTTTAATTTTTTTTATATAACACAGTAATAGAACTGGAATAGCACCAAAAAAAGTTCTCAAAAAAGCAATCGTAAGAGGTTCATAAGAATAAGTGGCTATTTTAATATTAAAAAAAGCTGATGCCCAAATTAAAGCTAGTAGTGTAAGCAAAAAATAATCTAATGACTTTGATTCCCTCATTCAGTTATTTCTTTCTCAGATCCATTAGTAATTTTAGTTAATTGACTATAGTTAATTTTAAATATGCAGTTTGGATGACCTTCTGCAGCAAAAACATATTCAAATCTAGAAAGAGATTTATCAATCAAAATATTAATTTTTTTTATATGACCGACAGGTGCAACTCCGCCGATAGAAAAACCTGTGTTTTCTTTTACTTCTTCTGCACTAGCCATAGAAACATCTTTTTTTTCTAAAATTTTTTTTAATTTTTTTAAAGAACATCTTCTATCTCCGGCAATTAAGCAAATTAAAAAACTACCATTAACTCTAAATAATAAACTTTTGACAATAGCGCCAACTTCACATTTCAAACTGTTCGCGGCATCTATTGCGGTTCTCGCAGTTGTGTCTAATAGTAAAATTTTAAGCTTGTCGTCAAATTTTTTTAAACATTCTTCTACCCTTTTGACTGGTTCTTTATTTAATATCTTTTCCATATTTTAACCTTTTTAGTGCTGCGGGCATTCCTTTAACAATGTCCTCAGCAATTAACCCTTTTCCAAAATTTTTCGCAACATCTCCATGTAGCCAGGCAGCTGTGCAACCTGCTAAAAAAGGATTCATTTTTTTTTTACCTATTAAGCTAACAATTATTCCGCTTAAAACATCTCCGGATCCTATAACTGCTAGTTCTGAGGAAGAGTGATTATTGATTACAATTTTTTTATCAAAAGAGACTATAATTGTACTTGGTCCTTTTAGTAAAATATTTGACTTAGTTAATGCTGATGCTTTCAAAACTTTATTAATATTACTATCTTTTTTATTAATTTTAGGAAAAATTTTATGAAATTCGCCTATATGTGGAGTTATTATTTTATTTTTATCAAGCAATGCGTAAAGTGAATCTAGATCATCTTTAAAACAGGTTAATGCATCGGCATCTAAAACAACGTACTTTATTTTTTTTAATAATAATTTTGTTATTTCTTTAATCTTTTTATTAGATCCGGCACCCGGTCCTATAAGCAGGGAAGTAATTTTTTCTTTATTAATAAATTTTTCTAGTTCATAAATATTATTTACTTCTGATTTTAAAACTGAAGGAAATTTAATTGAGTAAATTTGCAAAGTGTTTTTTGAGCATATTATTTTAACTGATCCAGTTCCTGTTCTTAGAGCGGCTTGTGCCGAAAGAATTGTAGCACCCGTATACTCTTTTTCACTTCCATAAATCAGGACTCGACCCCTACTATATTTATGATCAAATAACTTTTTCCACGGAAAATACTTTGTCCATAAATCTGGAGAATTCTCTATAATTCTGGTTTTCATTTTTTTCTGGCTAAAGCCTATATCCACCACTTTTAATTTACCACTAAACTCTTTTCCTTTTCCTAAAATATGACCTACTTTTTTTCTATGAAATGCTATTGTGTGATCAGCTTTAATCGCACACCCTAATACTTTTCCATTATCGGATGAAATCCCTGAAGGAATATCTATTGAAACAATCTGGTTTCTGCTTTTATTAATCAATTGAAATATTTTTTTTAATTTTCCTTTAATGTTTCTTTTTAAACCAGTTCCAAATAAAGCATCGAGAATTAATGTATTTTTTTCTAATTTAAATAAATTTATTTTTTTTAAGCTTCCCTTGTATTTTTTTAGAGCTCTAAGAGCATTCTCTTTATAATTTTTTTTATCAAAAAACACGTAAACTTTAACCACATAGCCGTGATCTATTAATAATTTAGCTGCGATAAAACCGTCGCCACCATTATTACCTGGGCCACATAAAACTATTATTTTTTTATTTTTTTTATAATTATTCTTAATGAATTTAAAAATCTGGCTGCCTGCTTTTTGCATGAAAAAATATGAGTTTTTTTTCAAAAATTGACTTTTCTCAAACTTTCTCATTTCTTTTGAATCGAAAATTTCAGTCATATTTTTAGTTTATATTTCAAAGAACATCGCGTTAATATCACATGTATTATTAAGAAATATTTTTTGAATTAAAAAAAACTTTATGCATGATATGCATACCAGCCAAATGATAAATTCATTACAATTAAATGACTTTGAATGGTAATGATACAACCTAAAAGTTAAATATAACATATTTAGTTACACGTGAAATTGTATATTATTAGAGAGGATAAATGAGTGCTAGTAAGACAATAAAATTTATAAAAGATAAGCAAGTGGAATATTTGGATCTACGGTTTACAGATCCAAGAGGAAAACTTCAGCATTTAACAATGGACGGAAAAATTGTTGATGAAAAAATGCTCAATGAGGGGGTGTTTTTTGATGGTTCCTCAATAGCTGGTTGGAAAGCAATCAACGAATCCGACATGATACTAAAACCTGATCTTGATAGGCATATTATAGATCCCTTTTCTTCACATAATACCTTAATTTTATTTTGTGATGTCTTAGATGCAGTAAAAAAAGACCCGTATGAACGTGATCCAAGAAGTATAGCAAAAAAAGCTGAAATGTATTTAAAAAAAACTGGTATTGGAGATAGAGCATATTTTGGACCTGAAGCAGAATTTTTTGTATTTGATGATGTAAAATTCAAAAATGATATGAACGAAACAGGATTTAAAATTGATAGCTCAGAAGGTCCTTATAACACTGGAAAAAATTATGAAAGCGGAAATATGGGCCATAGACCTGGAATAAAAGGTGGTTATTTCCCCGTACCTCCTGTTGATAGCGCCCAAGACATGCGCGGAGAATTTTTAAAAGCTTTAAGAGATATGGGAATTAAAGCTGAAAAACATCATCATGAGGTAGCCCCAAGTCAACACGAACTTGGAATATATTATGACACTTTAACCAGCCAAGCAGATAATATGCAGCTATACAAGTATGGAGTTCATATGGTCGCGCATTCATTTGGAAAAACAGCAACATTTATGCCCAAACCAGTTAAAGGAGATAATGGTTCTGGTATGCACACTCATCAATCTTTATGGAAAGGTAGCACAGCATTATTTTCTGGAAATAAATATGCGGGACTGTCAGACACTGCATTGCATTATATAGGTGGAATTTTAAAACACGCTAAAGCAATTAATGCTTTTTCAAATAGCACTACTAATAGCTATAAAAGACTAATTCCAGGTTTTGAAGCGCCTGTTTTATTAGTCTACTCTGCAAGAAATAGATCAGCTTCTTGCAGAATACCTATTACAATGGATAAAAAAGCTGCAAGATGCGAGATCAGATTCCCTGATGCTGCTGGTAATCCTTATCTAACCTTTGCCGCAATGTTAATGGCAGGAATTGATGGAATTAAAAACAAAATAAATCCAGGAAAACCAGTAGACCAAGATTTATACGCAATGCCGGAAGATGAAGTAAAAAATATTCCAACCGTTTGTGGATCATTAAGAGAAGCAATGGAAAGTCTTGATCGTGACAGAAAGTTTTTAACTCAAGGAGGAGTATTTACAGATGACCAAATTGATGCTTATATTGCTTTGAAGTTTGAAGAAATTTATAAACTTGAGCACACTCCTCATCCTATGGAGTTTGAGATGTATTATAGTTGTTAAAATTATTTTTTACTTTTTAAAATTTTTTCGTCAGCAATTTTGTTTTTATTTACACCTTCTTTAATGGTGTAATCTAAAGTTCCATGAGCTCCGGCTTCTACTGCTTTACGCTGAGATCTAAACAACGCTTTTTCTTTAGCCTGTTCAGCTAATTTATTTGCATGTTTTCCTAAATGTTTCGTGTCTCTCATAGGATATCATTATATACAATTCTTGATTTAGCGGCAATATAGAATTAGATTTTAAAAGATTCGCCACATCCACAACGTTCTGTTTCGTTGGGATTTTTAAATACAAATGATGAGGATAATTCCTCTTTTTTGTAATCCATTTCCGTTCCTAGAAGATACATTATTGCTTTAGGATCAATTAAAACTTTTACACCCTTATCCTCAATAACTTCATCATTTGGATTTGCTGTTTTTGCATACTCCATTACGTAGGACATGCCAGCACACCCTCCTGAAGAAACACCAACTCTAACTCCAATGATCGATTCCTTCGCATTAGCCATTATTTCTTTTACTCTATCTGCGGCTCTATCGCTTAAAGTTATTACTTGTTTATTCATATATTTAGCTCCAATTTTGCTGCTTCAGACATTTTATCTTTATCCCACGGTGGTTCCCAAACCAAGTTAAGATTAACATCATCAACACCTTCTAATTTCATTATATTATCCTTAACCTCTTTTGGCAAACTTTCAGCAACCGGGCAGTTAGGTGAGGTTAATGTCATATCTATATTAACTTTATTGTTTTTTTCTACTTCTATTTTGTATATTAAGCCTAACTCATAAATATTTACCGGTATTTCCGGGTCATAAATTTTTTTTATTTCTTCTATAACTTTATTTTTAATATCACTCATCAATCTATTGTCTCAATATTTACTTCATTTTTTTTTCCTTCTAGAGCCGAAACTAGAGTATGCCAAGATAGAGTAGCACATTTTACTCTCATTGGAAATTGTTTAACTCCAGATAATGACATAAGTTTAGTTTTTTGATCATCGCTTAAATGAACGGTCTGGATTTCAGATTTATTTTTTATCATATTTAAAAACGAGTTCATTATATCTTTTGCTTCATTAAAAGATTTTCCATTAACTAACTCGGTCATTATGGATGCCGAAGCCAAAGAAATAGCACAACCTTCACCTTCAAAAGTTAAATTTTCAACTTTTTTTTTATTATCTATCTTTAAATATACATGAACTTTATCTCCACAAAGAGGATTGTATCCTTTTGCATCATGATTATAGCCTTTACACTTTCCCAAATTTCTAGGACTTTTTCCATGTTCCAAAATTATATCTTGGTATAGTTCTTTTAAATCCATTACTTTAAATTAAATATTTTTATACAATTTTCAATCGCTTTACACAGAATATCAATATCTTCCTTTGTATTATAGATTCCAATAGAAGCCCTTGCTGTTGCTACTAAATTCATTTTTTCATGAAAAATCTGGCAACAATGATGACCGGCTCTGATTGCTACACCATCTTCATCTAAAATTGTAGCAATATCGTGAGGATGTACTCCTTTTATAGTAAAAGCAATCACTCCGGCTTTATTTTTTGGATTTCCAATTATTTTTACAGAATTTATTTTTTTAAGTTTTTCTAGAGCATAATTTGTAATTTCGTTTTCATGTTTAATCAAATTATCCATTCCTATTGATTCGATAAATTTTATAGACTCATTAAATGTTATTACTTCTGCTGTAGGCATTGTTCCAGCCTCATATTTTTCTGGTGGTGGAGCGTAAGTGATATTGTTTTTTTTTACTTCATTAATCATGGCTCCTCCTCCGATATACGGTGGTAGTATTTCCAACCATTTTTTTTTTGCATATAATATACCAACACCAGTTGGTCCATAAACTTTGTGTCCAGAAAATGCGTAAAAATCACAATCTAAATTTAAAACGTCTACTTTAATATGTGGAGCGCTCTGACATCCGTCTACCAATACAGGAATATTTTTTTTGTGTGCAATCTCAACAATTTCTTTAATTGGCACAATTGTTCCTGTAACATTTGATAAATGAGTGATTGCAATTATTTTTGTTTTGGACGTAATTAATTCTTTCAATTTTTCAATTAATATATCGCCATCTTCATTTATTGGTGCAAATTTTATTATTGCTTTTTTATTTTCTCTTAAAAAATGCCAAGGTATATAATTCGAGTGGTGCTCTAATTCTGTGATTATAATTTCATCACCATCTTTAATGTTTTGTTGTCCAAAAGTTGAGGCTACCAGATTGATTGCCTCTGTAGCATTTTTAGTGAAAATAATTTCTTCCTTGGATTTAGCATTAATAAAATTTTTTACACTTACTCTAGTTTCTTCAAATTTATTTGTTGCATTTACTGCCAATGAATGGATGCTTCTTCCTACATTAGAAAACTCATTTTTATAAAAATCGTTTAATCTATTTATAACAGATATAGGTTTTTGAGATGAGTTTGAGCTATCTAAATAAACTAATGATTTACCGTTTATTTTTTTTGAAAAAATTGGAAATTGGGATTTTATATCGTTAATTTTCATTGATCTGTTGATCTAATTTAGTTTCAATAAAATTTTTTATTGAAGGATTTTTAATAAATTCCACTACATCATTTAAAAAACCTTTTATTAAAAGTTTAGTAGAATCTTTTCTATTTAGTCCTCTTGTCATTAAATAATGGAGGGATTCTTCGTCAATACTTCCTGAGGTGGAGCCATGAGAACACTTAACATCGTCAGCATAAATCTCCAGTTCTGGTTTTGAATTAAATTCTACACTATCAGTTAATAATAAAGCTTTGCTAAGCTGATAAGCATCCGTTTTTTGGGCAATATCTTTTACATAAATTTTACCTTGAAAAATTCCTTTACTATTTGAATTTAGTACATTTTTAACTCTTTGATAACTTTTACAGTTAGAATCTAAATGATTAATACGAGTTTTGATTTCGTTATGTTCGTTATTGTTTAAAAACAAAGCCGATAAAATATTACATTTAGCATTTTGAGCCATTAAATCACATTCTATATCTAACTTGTGAAATTTTGGACCTGCTGAGAAAATTAAATTTGTATAATCAGAATTTAAGAATAGATTATTTTTTATAAATTTATGAAAAAAACCATCGTTTTTACTTTTTTGAATATACAAATTTTTAAGTTTAGAATTTTTTTCTAATATTATATTTTCATACGCATTGTTAATGAATCTAAATTTGGAATTATTAACTGTGTATTCGATTATATGAAGTTCAGAATTTTCATTAACTTTGATTTTGTTTTTATTATTTAATATTTTATTTTTAAGGTCGTTTGTAAAAACATTGTATATTACTAGAACTTTCTTAAATTTATAATTTTTGTCTACCTCTAAAGAATAGCCGTTTTCTGCCAAAGCATGATTTAAACAAACTAAAGGGTTTTTATTAAGTTGATAATTTATACTTTTGTCAAAGGGTGTAATTTTAATTTTATTTTTTTCTTCATAGTTAAAATTGCTTGAATGTAAATTTCCATTTACGAGAAAAATATAATTATGTTCAAAATCTTTTATAAGATCTATTTTATTAAAATTGGATGTAACTGATGCTGTGTCCAATTCGTCAAAATTACTATCAACAATATTTTTGAAATCAGAAAATTTCCAATCCTCAAGTCTTTTATGCGGAAATCCCACTTCATTAAAAAGTTTTAAATTTTTAATTCTAAAATTTTTTTCTTCCGTAGTTATTTTTTTTATTTCATCAATTTGTTTAGAATTGATTTCAAAATTTTGAATCATATTAGTTTATTTTTTTATATCCTGTTTTTTCAAGCTCTTTGGCTAAATCGCTGCAACCAGTTTTAACTATTTTTCCATCAGATAAAACATGAACAAAATCTGGTTTTATATAATCTAATAATCTTTGATAATGAGTTATAACTAAAAAAGATTTGTTATTTGCTCTTGATGAATTTACTCCTTTAGCAATAATTTTCAAAGCATCAATATCTAGACCAGAGTCGGTTTCGTCTAATATTGAAAACGCGGGATCTAAAATTTTCATTTGCAAGATTTCATTTTTTTTCTTTTCTCCCCCAGAAAAACCGACATTTAACTGTCTTGATAAAATTTTTTCATCAATTCCTAACTCTAATGATTTATCTTTTACTAATTTTAGAAAAGATAAAGTATCTAACTCTTTTTTGCCGGTTGCTTTGCGTACGGAATTTAATGAAGTTTTTAGAAAATTGTTTGTATTAACCCCTGGTATTTCCAAAGGATATTGAAAAGCTAAAAAAATTCCCTTTTGTGCTCTTTCTTCTACAGGAATTTCAGCAAGACTTTGGCCTTTAAACTTTAGATCTCCAGAAATTTCATAACCATTTTTGCCAGACAAGACATTTGCAAGAGTGCTTTTTCCTGAACCATTTGGCCCCATAACCGCATGAAGCTCTCCGTCTTTAATATTTAAATTTAGGCCCTTAAGTATTAATTTATCATTAATTGAAGCTTTTAAATTTTTAATTTCTAACATTTTTGATCCTGTTCATCATCATTTCAATCATTTCATAAAAACCTGTTTTTCTATTCATTGTTAGCAGCTCATCCATTTTTATTTTTTTAAAATGATCAGCGGTTATTTTTTTTGCTTCATTTATTGGAGATGAATTAAAAATATCTAGTAAAACGTAAGCATAACCACCAGCAACCATGGCGTTGCTCCACGCTTTAAATTTATTATCCTCCCAGTCAACAAATAGATCAAACTGACAACGACTTACCCTATTTTGTTCGGTGCGTTTTTCTTTGCTTAACGGATCTTCATTTAGTTTTTTTCCAAGAGAAATTAACCAGCGATATACTTCTAAACTATCAATCGCTTGTATTGACTCAATATTATTTTTATATTCAACAAGTTTATTATCAATGATCATTTCGTATTCTCGAATAATGAGTTTGGATTTTTCATAGTTTTAATTTCCATGCAGTTACCATTTGGATCTTCAATAAACATCGTTTCTTGTTCTTTTTTTTCGCCCTTAAATCTAACGTAAGGAGGATCAATAAAATTTACTTTTTTAGTTATTAATCTATCTTTTAATTTTTTAAATGATTCTGCATCTAGATGTATGCCAAAATGTGGTACTGATACATTACCCATATCTACATTATGTCTTTCGCCGATATTTTTTTTATTTGGATCAGTAGCATGCAAAGTTAATTCATTTCCCCAAAAGTTAATGTCAGCCCAAGCATCTGGGTATTTGAATTCGGCTTTTCCTCTATTACAACCCAATACATCACAATAAAAATTTATTGCTAGATCTAAATCACCGGCTGGTATTGCTAAATGAAATCTATTTGTCATTATCCAACACTTCCTTCTAGGCTAATACCAACTAATTTTTGAGCTTCAACAGCAAATTCCATTGGTAATTGTTGTAAAACTTCCTTGCAAAAACCATTTACTATTAAGCCTATGGCTTCTTCCTGATTTAAACCTCTTTGATTACAATAATACAACTGATCTTCATTAATTTTGGAAGTTGTAGCCTCGTGTTCTACAATTGAACAATAATTTTTATTTTTAATGTATGGAACAGTATGGGCTCCACATTTATTTCCCATCAATAAAGAATCGCATTGAGTATAGTTTCTTGCATTTAAAGCTTTTTTATTAATATCAACTAAACCTCTATAAGTATTATCTGCATAGCCTGCTGAAATACCTTTTGATATAATTTTGCTCTTTGTGTTTTTTCCAAGATGAATCATTTTAGTTCCAGTGTCAGCTTTTTGATGATTGTTAGTAATAGCAATTGAATAAAACTCTCCAACAGAGTTATCTCCTTGTAAAATGCAGCTTGGATATTTCCATGTAATTGCAGATCCAGTTTCTACTTGGGTCCATGAAATTTTAGAATTTTTACCTCTACAAGCACCTCTTTTGGTAACAAAATTGTAAATACCTCCTTTGCCATCCTTGTCACCTGGATACCAATTTTGTACGGTAGAATATTTTATTTCTGCATCATCTAAAGCTATCAGTTCAACATTAGCAGCATGTAACTGATTTTCATCTCGCATTGGAGCGGTACAACCTTCTAGATAACTCACATAACTACCTTTGTCTGCTATAATCAGTGTTCTTTCAAATTGCCCAGTTTCTGATGCATTAATTCTAAAATAAGTTGATAATTCCATAGGACATCTTACTCCTTCCGGAATATAGACAAACGACCCATCTGTAAAAACAGCAGAATTAAGTGTAGCAAAGTAGTGATCAGTTACAGGGATTACTGAACCAAGATATTTTTTTACTAAATTTGGATGTTTTTGAATTGCCTCTGAAATTGGACAAAAGATAATTCCTTTTTCTGTTAATTTATCTTTAAATGTTGTTGCTACCGACACTGAATCAAAAACAGCATCAACTGCAACACCGCTTAGTTTTTCTTGCTCTTTTAGAGGAATGCCTAATTTATTATATGTTTCAATTAATTTTGGATCAACTTCATCTAAACTTTTTGGTTTATCTTTTGCGCTTTTTGGTGCTGAATAATAATATAAGTCCTGATAATTAATTTTTGGGTATTTAGGTTTTTGCCAATTTGGTTCTTTAATTTTTTTTAACCTATTGTATGCTTTTATTCTCCAATCTAACATCCACGCAGGTTCTTTTTTTATTTTAGATATAAACTTAATAACTTCCTCATTTAGTCCTTTTGGAGCTCTGATGCTTTCAACATCAGTAGTAAATCCATATTTATAGTCTTTTGCTTTTTGTAATTCTTCTTTTCTCATTAAATTAATTTTTTAAATTTTTATTTTTTTCTAATTTATAAAGCACGTCTTTAAGTGTATTTTTCTGAAAAAATGAATTAATATGATTTTCTAAATCATCCCACAGATTATGGGTAATACATTTCATCGATTTTCCATTACATCCTTTTTTTGAATCTTTTCTACAAGCGACGGTTTTTACTTTTTCATCTACAGCGTCAATAATACTTGATAAAGTAATTTCGTTTGAAGGTCTTGATAAAACATATCCTCCTGTAGGACCTCTTAAACTTTTTACTAAATTTTTTCTTTTTAACTTTAAAAAAATTTGTTCCAAAAATGATATTGATATTCCTTGCCTTAAAGATATCTCGGTGAGATTTGTTGGTTTTTCAACTTGAGTGTTCGCTAAATCAGCTAACGCTTGTACCGCACATCTTCCTTTGCTTGTTAATTTCATATATTTATCTAGTGTTTTCTTGATGTTTTCTAATTAATCCTACTAAAATAGTCAAGTATAGAAATAAATAAAATTGAAGCACTTTAAACGTGCTATAAATCAGTTCTTTTTTTGATAGTAGTTATCATTGCTAAACAAAATATGAATATTGAAAATAAAGAAATATTTATTCCTGGGCCCAGTGGTAGGATCCAAGCTAAATATTATAAAAGCCGACAACAAGGTGCTCCTGTAGCTTTAGTTTTACAACCACACCCGCAGTACGGGGGAACAATGAACAACAGAATAGTTTATGAAGTTTATAATTGTTTTTATAAAAATAAATTTTCAGTAATTAGAATTAATTTTAGAGGCGTTGATAAAAGCGATGGACTATTTGATAACGGGCAAGGAGAACTTTCAGATGCAGCAGCTGCATTAGATTGGATAGAAAGAGACAACCCTGGTTATAGTCAATGCTGGGTTTCTGGTTTTTCTTTTGGAGCGCTGATTTGTATGCAGCTTATAATGAGAAGGCCAGAAGTGAATAATTTTATATCAATTTCTCCACAACCTAATTTATATGATTTTACTTTTCTTGCACCTTGTCCTATTTCAGGATTAGTAGTTTATGGAAAAAATGATGAACTTGTTGAAATTGATAGTATATTAAATTTAAAAAGAAGATTAGCATCACAAAAAAATATTGAAGTAAAATTTGATTCAATAAATAATGCCAACCATTTTTATAAAGACAAAGAAAAAGAATTAGCTAATTCAGTTAAAAATTATATAAAAGAAAAAATAACTGTAATTTAATTTTTAAAAATTAAGCCACCGCAGCAAGGTTTCTTCACACCAGTAGTCTCAGGAAAAGATATTGGTAATTTAAGAAATGATCTAGTTGCAAGATATGCAAAAGCTTGGGACTCGATGAAATCTCCATCAAGTTCAAAAACTCGATCATCATTTTGAGAAGATGTAACTTCGTCAATTAAAGAAATTTCAAAATTACCTTTTCTTAAATTATTTAATATTGCCTGATTAAATCTTCCACCTCCACAAATTATAATTCGTTTTAATTCAAGATCTTTTGCAAAATTTAAAATTACTTGAGCTGTAATGAAGCTAAGAGTTGCGGCACCGTCTTTAGGTTTCAATCTATTAAATTCTAAAATATTAAAATCTGATGTATCATAAGAAATATTTTTGTTTTTTGTTTTTTCTTGCAGCTTGTTTAAAAAATCGTTCGCTATATTTTCATCAACTTTTCCTTCTAAAGAAATTTTTCCTTCTTCATCATAATCTTTGTCAAAATTATTTTTTATCCATTGATCTATTAAACAATTTCCTGGGCCAACATCTGTTGAAAAAATATTACCCTTGTTAAGATATGTTACATTGGTAATCCCACCAATATTAACTATAAGTCTTGGATCTACAATTTTTAAATATTTCATTAAAGCTTTATGATATATGGGTGTTAATGGAGCTCCCTGCCCTCCATTTAAAATATCGTTTTCTCTAAAATTAAAAATTATTTTCGAATTTTTTAAATTTTTATATCTAGCTATTGCATTTTTTAATAATTTTGCGTCTCCTATTTGATGCGTGTATTTATCAGCAGGTTTGTGCCATAACGTTATGCCATGAAAACCTATAATATCAATTGGATTACCTCCATCATAGCCAGCAGCTTTGATCAAACTCTCCTGATGAAGCATTGTAATTTCCTTAGAAAGATCTTTATATTCATTGCTATTAATAACTTTCTTACATTCGGTAGTGCTTGTTATTTTGTTTTTAATGGCTCTAATTTTTTGTTTTAAACTGTTTGAAAACTCTAAATAATCATTTCTTGATAAGGATAAATGGTCTTGTCCATCAGTCTTTATAATAGATAAATCAATTCCATCCAGAGATGTACCACTCATAAGTCCAAGAGCTGTATAAATTTTAGTCATATGTATTTTTTAATTAATTCAAATAAAGTATATTGATTCTACACTGTTTTTTAAAAATATGGAAAATTCATACTTAACCGAATTCAGAAGCAGAGGCTACTTTAATCAGTGCACTGATGAAACTGCTTTAAGTGATTTAATGTCAAAAACTAAAATAAAAGCGTACATAGGCTTTGATTGTACAGCTCCAAGTCTACATGTGGGAAGCTTAATGCAAATCATGTGTCTTCGACTTCTTCAAAAGTATGGTCACCAACCTATAGTTTTGCTTGGTGGAGGAACAACGCTAATAGGCGACCCTTCAGGCAAAGAGGAAACAAGAAAAATTCTTGATAAGAAAGAAATTGATAAAAATATTAAGAGTATTGAAAATGTATTTAAAATTTTTTTAAAATCTAAAAGTTCAAAAACAAAACCTATATTTGTAAATAACTACTCTTGGTTAAGTAAATTAAACTACATAAATTTTTTAAGAGAAATTGGAAAACATTTTACAATAAACAAAATGCTAACTTTTGATAGTGTTAAATTACGATTAGAAAGAGAGCAGTCGTTAAGTTATATGGAATTCAACTACATGATGCTTCAAGCCTATGATTTTTATGAACTCCATAAAAGACAAAAATGTGTTTTACAAATTGGTGGATCGGATCAATGGGGAAATATAGTAAATGGCACAGATTTGATTAAAAGAAAAAATAATAAACAAGCATATGGATTGACTACTCCTCTAATAACTCTTTCCTCTGGGGCAAAAATGGGAAAAACAGAAAAAGGCGCAATCTGGTTAAACAAAAAAATGCTTTCTCCTTATGATTACTGGCAATTCTGGAGAAATACTGATGACAAAGATGTTGTTAATTTTTTAAAACTTTTCACGGATCTAGATATAGAAAAAATAAACAACTTAAAAAACAATCATAATATTAATGATCTTAAAATTTTACTTGCTAATGAAGCTACAACAATGCTTCATGGATCTAAAGCTGCAAAGGATTCTGAATCTACTGCACAAAAAACATTCGGTGATAAATCTATTGGTAAAAATCTTCCTATTGTTAAAATAAAAAAAAATTTAATATCAAATGGTGTAAATATATTAGATATAGTACTTCAATCTAAATTAGCGAATTCAAAAGGCGAGGTTAGAAGAATGATTAAAAACAATGGATTAAAAATTAATAATGAATTAATTACAGATGAATCAAAAATTATTGATCAAAACAACTTTGATAATGAAAATAAAATGAAAGTTTCGCACGGAAAAAAACAACATGTCATTTTAAAAATTATTTAATCTCTTCCTTTTCCTTTTTTTTAATTTTTTCAATAGCTCTAACAATAAATCGTGGTGTTAGTGTTTTAATTGGATTTACTGTTGTTTTAATATCTTTTGGCGGACCTTTCATTTTAAAACTTACACCTACAACACCATCTCCCGTTTTTGTTCCAACCAAAATATCACCAACAATCGGTATCGATGCGATTATTGCATTAAGTTTTGTAGCTGGCACTAATGTTCCTCTCAAACTTACGATTTTTCCTTTATCGACATAGCCGTTTAACAAAATTGATACTGCTGGGCCCATTGCTAACGCATCCTCGACATTTAAAACATTTCCTTGTGTGTTTGATTTCATTTCAAAGGATTCAAATCTAATTCCTTCTCCATTGAGTGTATCTGCTATTCCTTGTAAAGAAGCCAAGGTCAATAGTTGGGCTAGTGCAGGAACTTTCGAAACTTTAAAATCAGTAATTAACAAATTTGAATTAGAAATTTCTTTTGAAATTATCGATTCATACTCTAATTTTCCTCCTTCAAAACCTTTTATAAAATCAAAATTTTTTATGAATGGCCTTGCTCTGTCTGATATTACTTGAAGCGTCTTCTTATCCTTGTCAATTTGATAAATGGACATTTCTATAATTTCGTTTTCTGTAAAATTACCTTTTAAACTTAATTTTTCATATGAACCTTTTTTAATGGTAGCAATCATACCAAAATTTTTAATATCATCATTTGTGCCTGTGATGATCTTGTCAAAATTAATTTTTATTTTACTACTAAATTTTTTGCTAAAGGTATTTCTTTCGTCTTTCTTGAAAAGAGATTTAAGAAGCGGCTCAGAATCAAATAATTCACCTGAAATACTAACTTTGTTTGTTTTATTTATTATAAAATCATTATTTTTATTTCCATTTTTAAAAGTTTTAATTTCTATCTTTTTAAAATCATTAGTTTCAAAATTTTTATTTAATGATAAATCTGATATATCAATTTTTGTTTTTTCTGATAAAAAAATAATTTTTGATACATCTAAATACTTATTTGGTGCAAAATTAAAATTAAAATTTATCTCAGCTTCGGTTCCATTATCTTTTGTATAATTTAATTTAGGAATATTAACTTGAGAATTAGTTAATACAGTTTTTCCATTAATGTTGTAATTTTTGTTATTAAAATCGTAAATCCTTTTTAAATTAAAAGTATCAAATTCATTATTTATTTTCAAAAAACCATTTAATTCGACTGTTTTGTTCGGCTTTGTTTTGCTAAATTTAATCTTAGTGTCTTTAAATATTATTTTATCACTGTATTCAGGTAAATATTTTTTTATATTTTTTTTTTCTTCAAAATATATCTCGCTGTAAGGAATTTCCCCCTCTAAAGAGTATACTAAATTTTTTATTCTATACTTTGTATTTAATTTAAAATCTACGCTTGTTTTTAAATTCGTTTTTCCTTTAACATCTTTAATATTATCTATGTTAAAATTTAATAAAGAAGTTATTTTTTTAATTTTATCAAAATCAAAATCTCCTCTTGTCTTTAGCAAACTTTTTACTTCGGTCTCTTTGTTCTTTCGCTTAAATTTAAATACACTATCAGAAAGATCAAAATCTAAAAGCGAAGCTTTTTTAATTGTAATGTTAAATAAGTTTGCTTTATCATCTTTTGCGTGACTAATTTCAGATGTTAAATTTTTTATTTGAAGTTCCTTTGATATGTTGATTGAGGCATTCAATACCTTTCCTGAGAACCCATAATCATTTCCAACATTTCCATCTATGTCGAAAGGAATGATAAATTCCCCTTCTATTTGGCCTTCGGCAAATATTTTATCAATCTGTTTATTAATAATTTTTGGTACTAAAATATTAGTAATTTTAGTTAAATCTTTAATATGATTTTTAGTAAATGCTACTTCAGCTCTTTTTAATAAAAAATTTGAACTAAAAAAAGATTTGATTGATAGAAATAAATTTAATTTAGAAAGTTTAATTTGATTGTTTTTAATAACAACTCTAGGCTTTTTCAACTTTACTGTTAAATTTAACTCTATTGGATTAAGATGTATTTTGGTTTTATTAAATTCTAATCTTACATTTTTATTTACCTCGTTAGCTTTTTCTTTAATAAGTGAATCAAATTTATCAGTTTCTATACCAAAATAACTTAGATAAACCGTAAAAGAAAAAATTATAAACAATAATAAAATAAAAAATCTTAATAAAAATTTGCCCATGTTTTTTTAATTCTCTTTGTTTTTGTAGAGCGCTGCCTCTAGAAAGCCATCTATTTCACCATCTAAAACGCTATCTGGATCCGTATTTTCTAAATTATTTCTTAAATCTTTAACTAAACGATATGGTTGTAAAACATAAGATCTTATTTGATGACCCCAACCAATATCTGTTTTGGATTTTGCTAAATTTTCTGAAGCTTCTTCTTTTTTTTGTATTTCATATTTATACAAACGCGCTTTAAGCATATTAAAACATGTTTCTTTATTCTTGTGCTGAGATCTTTCATTTTGACATTGAACAACAATATTAGTTGGCAAGTGTGTAATTCTCACTGCACTATCCGTTGTGTTTACATGTTGACCACCAGCTCCACTTGATCTGTATGTATCAACTCTAATATCTTTTTCTTGAATATCTATTTTAATGCTGTCATCAACAACTGGATAAACCCAGACACTAGCAAAACTAGTATGCCTTCTTGCCCCTGAATCAAATGGTGAAATTCTAACTAACCTATGTACTCCAGATTCTGATTTTAGCCAACCATACGCATAAGGTCCCATAATTTTTAATGTACTAGATTTGATTCCAGCCTCTTCGCCTTTGTGTTCGCTTATAATTTCAAATTTACATTTTTTCTTTTCTATCCACTTTGAATACATTCTTCTTAACATTTGTGCCCAATCTTGACTTTCAGTTCCACCAGCTCCTGAATGTATTTCCAAATATGTATCTAAATGATCATTTTCTCCTGACAAGAAACATGAAACTTCTGTTTTTTTGATATTTTTGAACAATGAATTTATTTTATTTTCACAATCTTTTATTACAGAAATATTGTTTTCACTTTTAGCTAGTTCCAAAAGTTGGTCCAAATTTTCTATTTCGTTAACTGAAAAATTTAAATTTTCTATTATATTTTCAAAAAATTTTTTTTCTTTAACAATTTTTTGAGCAGTTAATTTATCTTTCCAAAAATTTTGGTCGGATATCTTTTTCTCATATTCAATAATTTTTGTTTTAATTTTATGTTTTTCAAAGATACCTCCTAATATTAACTATTACCTTATTAGTTTCAAAAATTATATTTTTTACATCATTCATGCTTAATAAAATTTTAAAGTTGTTTTTTTATTTTCAGAATCATAAAAACCTAATTTATCTACGTTATATAAATTTTCAAGGCCAACTATAACGTTATCTTGCGTTTTAAAAGATTCAAATATGGTTTTTTTTGTATTATTGTCTGGTCTTAGGCCATTGTTCAAATCAACTAACACTAAACTAATATTCTTTGGAACTCTAAAAGGTAGGGCGTCTTTCTTTTTAACTACTTTTTTTACAAATTTTTTGAAAATTGGTAATGCAGCTTTTGCACCTGTTTCATATTTACCTAAAGTTCTAGGTTCATCATAACCTACGTAAACTCCAATAACTAATTTGGATGTAAAACCTAAAAACCATGCATCCATGTTTTTGTTTGTGGTTCCTGTTTTGCCTGCCAAAATTAATTCTAAATTTCTCAAATTTCTTCCAGTTCCTCTTTTAACAGCACCCTCTAACATCGAAGTAATTTGGTATGCAGTCTCTGGTGAAATAATTTGCTTTTTATCATTTTGAATGGTTGGAACTTTTTCTTTTAAATAAGAAATTTCCTCACAACCAAGACACTTCCTTTTATCAGCATTAAAAATTGTTTTGCCGCGTCTATTTTGGATTCTGTCTATAAATATTGGGGAAACCTTCTTGCCGCCATTAACAAAAGTGCAATAAGCGTTTGTTAATTTAATTAAAGTAGTTTCTGCTGCTCCTAGAGAAACTGATAATAATTCAGGAACTTCATTATATATACCGAAATTTTTTGTAATTTTTGAAATTTCATCAAATCCTACTTTTTGTGCAACTCTAACAGTCATTAAATTTCTAGATTTTTCAATTCCAGTTCTCAAAGTTGAAGGCCCGTAAAACTTTTTTCCATAATTTTCTGGCTTCCATGTTTTTAAACCTACTCCTTGATCCATAACAAAGGGGGCATCTAGAACTAAAGTTGAAGGTGTAAAATCTTTTTCTAATGCCGCAGCATAAACAATTGGTTTAAAAGCGGAACCTGGTTGTCTTTTTGCTTGCGTAGCTCTATTAAATTCACTTTGTGTAAAGCTAAATCCTCCCACCATTGCAAGAACTCTGCCTGTGAATGGATCCATAACAACAATAGCGCCATTAATTTTTGGCAATTGTTTTAAATTCCATTTATTTTTTTTAATTTTTTTAACATAAATAATATCGTTTAATTTTAAAATTTCTTCAAAACTTTTTTTTCTAGTCCAACTAACATTTTTAAAATCAACGAATCCTATTTCATTATCTTGAGTTTCTATTTTTAAAGTTAATTTATCCAAATAAATAACTTTTGCTAGTTTCCAATCTAAACTTTTATCAGGAACAAACTGTTTAACATTTTTCATCCAGTCTTTTTTATTTAAATTCGTTATAGCACCTCTCCAGCCATGCCTTTTATCAAATTCTTCTAATCCTTCTCTTAAGGCTTTTAATGCCTCTATTTGATATTTTGAATATAAGGGTGTTCTTATAGACAAACCTCCTTTGTAAAGCTCATCATAACCATAGTTATCATTTACAATTCTTCTCACTTCTTCAGAATAAAAGTTGGCCTCTTCAAAAAGTTCAATTTTCCTTTTTTTTGTCTTAATTTCTTTTTTTACATATTTTTCGTATTCGTCTTTATCAATGTACAAATTTTCATATAAATTCTTTAAAACAATATTTCTTCTTATTTTGGCTCTATCTATTGATTTGTAGGGATTATATTTGCTCGGAGCTCTTGGAAGGGCAGCTAAAAGTGCAGCCTCGTCATAGCTCAAATCACCGACAGCTTTATCAAAATATTCTAAGCTAGCTGCAGCAATGCCATATGTGCCCTCGCCCAAATAAATTTGGTTTAGGTACAACTCCATTATTCTCTCTTTTGAATAAGCTCTCTCTATTCTAAAGGCCAGGATAGCTTCTTTTATTTTTCTTTTTAATGAAACTTCATTTGTTAAAAGAAAATTTTTTGCAACTTGTTGAGTAATAGTAGAAGCTCCTTCTAACCTTTTTTCCGAAAAATAATTTCTTAAATTTTTAATTATTGCCCTGGTAATACTTTTTGCATCAACTCCTGGGTGAGAAAAAAAATTTTTATCTTCTGAAGACAAAAATGAATAAATAACTTTATCTGGTATAGATTCGTAAGGAATAAATAGTCTTTTTTGAAGAGCATATTCAGCTATTAATTGACCTTCTCCGGAGTGAACTCTACTGGATACCGCAGGCTTATAATCAGCTAGTATTTTGTAATCAGGTAGGTCTGACGAAAAATACCAAAAAGTTGATATAGCAAAAAGGAACCCTAATATAAAAATTCCAGCTACTAATCTAAATGTTTTTTTTAAATATACTGCCATAAACTTGAAGAAATGAATTAATTCTGGCTTTCTTAAGGCATGTTTTGAGTTTAATGTAAATTACAATTAAAAAATGCATGTATTTATTGAGAAATTTAATATATAACAATTGAATTAACAAACAAAATTCAAATTTATGAATAAAAATATCATTATAAACAGAAACGGATTTTCATGGAAAAAAATTTATATATCGATGCATCGCATCCTGATGAAACTCGAATCGTACTCAAATCAGAAAAACACATTGAAGAATATGAGCACGAAAATAAAATTAGAGTTAATTTAAAAAATAATATTTACTTAGGTAAAGTAAGTAGAATTGAACCATCTCTACAAGCTGCATTTGTTAATTATGGAAGATCTAGACATGGGTTTTTAGCATTTAACGATATTCAATCAGATTACTACCAGATACCTCATGATGATAAAGATAGATTAAAAAGAGAAGAAGAAAATTTAAGATTGGAATTAAAAGAAAAAAATAAACATGTTGATGAGGTTGATAAAACGCAGCAAGATGAAACGACCGATGCAAATTTAAAAAAAAATGAAAATTCGGTTAGCCACACAGATGAAAAAAATAAAGTAGAAAATTTATCATTGGATAGAAATAGTCAATTCAACGAATTAAAAAAAAAATATGGTATTAGAAGATACAAAATACAAGAGGTAATTAAACCCGATCAAATAATTTTAGTGCAAATTTTAAAAGATGAGAGAGGACAAAAAGGCGCTGCTCTTACAACATTCATTTCTTTAGCAGGAAAATATAGTGTTTTGATGCCAAATACCCCAAAGGGTGGTGGTATTTCTAGAAAAATAACAAATTCGGATGATAGAAAAAAAATTAGAAATATTCTTAGAGAAATAGAGATACCGGAAACTATGGGATTAATAGTTAGAACGGCTGGTCTAAACAAAACAAAAAATGAAGTAAGTAAAGATTTAACAAACACAATTAGTGAATGGGAAACAATTAAAGCTAATGCAATGAAATCAATGGCTCCTAGCTTAGTTTATGAAGAAGGAGATGTAATCAAAAGAGCAATAAGAGATGTATATAGCAGCGATACAAAAAATATAATAGTTGATGGAAATGAAGGATATCAAAAAGCAAAAAACTTCATGAAATTTTTTATGCCGGAAAATGTTAAAAAGGTAAAAAAATATAGAGGAAAAATACCTTTATTCCACGAAGTAGGAATTGAAAAAAGTTTAAATCGAATCTTTGAACCAACAGTTAAGTTAGAATCTGGAGGATATTTAGTTATTAATCCAACTGAAGCATTGGTTTCTATTGATGTAAACTCAGGTCAATCGATTAAAGAATCTAATATCGAAAGAACTGCTTTAAACACAAACTTAGAAGCAGCAGCAGAAATATCTAGACAAATAAAAATACGAGATTTGTCTGGCTTAATAGTAATTGATTTCATTGATATGAACAATTTCTATAATAGAAGAACCATAGAAAGAAAATTAAAAGAAAAATTAAAAGATGATAGAGCTAGAATACAATTTGGCAGAATTGGAAATTTTGGATTGCTTGAGATGACAAGACAAAGATTGAGAGAAAGTTCGGTAAAGTGGAAAATGATCCTTTCTGTCGATTCTTTTGCATTTAAAATTATCAAAAAAAGTGAAGAGCTTGCTTTTGCAAAAAAAGCAAAAATTATAAATATAAGCGTTCCTCTAAAGGTAAAAAATTTTATTGATGAAAAATTTATTAAAGAAATAAAACATTTTAAGGATAAATATAAATTAGAATTTAACACTATTCAGGATAACGACCTGTTGATTCCAGAGTATAAAATACATCTGCTAAACAAAAATAAGAAGATTATAGATAAAGTAGAAAATATTGAATCGATAGAAGACAAGTTTTCAAGAAACAATTATATTAATAAACAATTCATGAATAAAAAATTTAACAAAAATTTCAGAAAAAAAAATAAATTCAAAAAAAAATATAATTATAAATCGAACAGAAAGCAAAACTTTGATAATAGAAAATTAGCTAATTATTAATTATTTATTTTTATATCAAATTTTTTATAGGAGATGATGCACTTGCATATTGTCTTTTTTGCATTCTGCCAGCTTTAAAAGCTTTCCTCCCAGATATAACAGCATACTTCATTGCCTCAGCCATTCGTATAGGGTCTTTTGCTTCAGCAATCGCTGTATTTAGTAACACTCCATCACATCCTAATTCCATTGCGATAGTCGCGTCCGAAGCAGTGCCTACGCCAGCATCGACAATTACTGGCACAGAAGACTGTTCTTTAATTAATGCAATGTTTGTTTTGTTTTGAATTCCAATTCCAGAACCTATAGGAGCACCTAATGGCATAATTGCACAAGCTCCAACATCTTCTAGTTTTTGAGTCATAATTGGATCATCGGTGCAATAAACCATTACTTCAAAACCTTCTTTGACTAAAACTTCTGTTGATTTAATAGTTTCTATCATGTTTGGATATAATGTTTTTTTGTCTCCCAAAACTTCTAATTTAACTAATCTCCATCCACCCATCTCTCTAGCTAATCTTAAAGTTCTCAGGGCATCTTCTGACGTAAAACATCCTGCTGTATTTGGAAGATATGTAATAGATTTAGGATCTAAATAATCCATTAAAACTGGTTTATTTTTATCCAAAATATTTACTCGTCGAACAGCAACAGTAACTATATCTGCTCCTGATGCTTTCACAGCATTAGCAGTTTCTTCAAAATCTTTATATTTTCCTGTTCCGACGATCAATCGAGAATTAAAATTTTTATTAGCTATTGTAAATACATCTTCCATAAAATTTACCCGCCTCCTATGAATTGCACAATTTCAACTTTATCATTATTATTCAAAATTAAATTGGGATATTTATTTTTTTCAACTATTTCACCATTTACTTCAATTGCCACCTTGTTTTTTTGTATTTTAAGCTTGTTTAGTAGTTCATTTAAATTAGTTCCATTAATAATTTCGTAGGAATCTCCATTTAATTGTATTTTTGCCATATTTAAGTTATTCATTTAAATTATTTTAACTTATTTAAATGACAAAAAAAATACTAATAATAAATGGTCCAAACTTAAATTTGCTAGGAGAACGAGAGCAAAATAAGTATGGAAAAATTACCCTAGATGAAGTTAAAAAAAATTGCGAGGATCATGCTAAATCCCTTGAACTTAAAATACAGTTTGAACAATCAAATATTGAAGGCGAAATAGTTACCATGATTCAAAAAGCTAAAAACACATATGATGGAATAATTATTAATGCGGCAGGATATACACATACATCAGTAGCTATTTTAGATGCGCTTTTAGCAATTAAACTTCCTACAATAGAAATTCATATAACAAACATATATAATCGTGAAGAATTCAGAAAAAAATCTTTGATAAGCAAGGCTGCGGAAGGAATTATTTGTGGATTTGGAGTAAAAGGATATACTATGGCAATAGATTCAATGAAAGAAATTTTTAATAAACAAAAATGAAAATTAACAAAAAAATTATCGAAGAGCTTACAGGATATTTAAAAGAATTTGGACTTAGCGAAATTGAATATGCTGAAGGCACTACCAAAGTAAAAGTTTCACGGTCTGTAAATGTTGCCTCTTCTATATCTCCTAGTGAAGCAAAAAAAAAACAAGAAATAATTGAAAGTAGTGGCAAGAATATAACTTCTCCTATAGTTGGAACAGCTTATCTTGCGGCGGAACCTGGGGGAAAAAAGTTTGTTGAAGTAGGTCAAAAAATAAAAAAAGGACAAACCATCATGATAGTTGAAGCTATGAAAACAATGAACCACATACCTTCTACTCAAGATGGAACTGTTAGTAAAATATTAGTAAAAGACGGAGAGCCAATTGAGTTTGGCCAACCACTTATTTCAGTTGAATAATGTTTAAAAAAATTTTAGTTGCTAACCGAGGAGAAATAGCGGTTCGTATAATTAGAGCCTGCAAAGAATTAAATATTCCCACGGTAGCTATTCACTCAGATGTTGACGCAGATTCAATGCATGTAAGGTTAGCTGATGAAAGTATTTGTATAGGTTCTCACAAACCACAAAATAGCTATTTAAATATAGGAGCTATAATGTCAGCAGCAGACGTAACTGGAGCAGATGCCATCCACCCTGGATATGGATTCTTGTCAGAAAATTATCGTTTTGCAGAAATTGTTACAAAAAGCAAAATTAAATTTATAGGTCCCAGTGCAGAAATAATGAAGAAGATGGGAGATAAGATTGAAGCCAAATTAACTGCAAGAAAACTTGGTCTTCCTGTTATTGAAGGATCAGAAGGAAATATTAAAACAATAGATGAGGCAAAAAAAATATCATCAAGTATAGGCTACCCAGTTCTAATAAAAGCTGCTGCAGGTGGTGGCGGGAAAGGAATGAAATTAGTTAAAAATGTAAAAGAACTTGATAGCGCACTAATTATGGCCAAGCAAGAAGCAAAAAAATATTTCTCTGATGATTCAGTTTATATAGAAAAATATTTTGAAAATCCTAGACATATAGAAGTGCAAATTTTATCAGACAAAAAAACAACCATTCATTTAGGGGAAAGAGACTGTAGTGTTCAAAGAAAACACCAAAAGCTTATTGAAGAATCTCCTAGCCCAGTATTGGATGAGAAAGTAAGACAAGATTTATTGGATAAAACTGTAAATATGGTAAGCAAACTCAATTATGAAGGAGCTGGTACTGTCGAATTTATTTATGATAAAGGAAAATTTTTCTTCTTAGAAATGAATACAAGAATTCAAGTAGAACATCCAGTTTCTGAAATTAGAGGAGGAATTGATATAGTTAAAGAACAAATAAAAATTGCATCGAAAGGAAAAACTTCATTAAAACAATCTGATATAAGCTTTAGAGGTCATGTTATAGAATGCAGAATAAATGCTGAAGATCCAAGTAAAGATTTTCAGCCAAGCCCAGGTACAATAAGTGTTTGTCATCAACCTTCAGGTTTTAGAACGAGAGTGGATGGAGCTATATTTCAAGGCTGTAGAATAACACCTTACTACGATAGTTTAATTTGTAAGCTCATATGCCAAGGAAGAGATAGAGAGGAAGCTATACAAAGACTTCAAAGATCACTTAATGAATTTGTGATTGAGGGAATAACAACTACTATTGATCTTCATAAAAAAATATTAAACCACAAAAAATTTATAAATTCAGATTTTGATGTAAACTGGCTTATGAAAGAATCTTTTTATTAAACATTTTCACAACTTGTAATCCATAAATCATATACTGGATGATCAATTGATTTTAAAGTAGGGCTTGAAGCAAAAGTCCATCCATTAAACAAGAAAACCTGATTATTGTCTTTGCTAGATAAATCTTTGACTTGTAAATACGCAACCGTATCTACAGAACCACTGTTTTCTGAAAGCTGGCATTTTAAAGCCTTAATTTCCAAAGCCCCAAAAAATTTTTTCTCTCCTACAGCCAATCTAATATCAGATGTTTTTGCTGTTATTTTATCTAAGGCTTTTAGATTAATATAAATTTTATTGCTTTTTTTAATATTAGATTTTTCTTCATTATTATTAGTATTGTTTAAATTGACATTTACATCTTCTACTTTTTCTAATTCATCTTTATCTTCTTCAAATGTTGGTGATAAATCTTCTAGATTTATTAGCGGAACAGTTTTTATTTTATCTTCAGCAAATACAACTGACGTAAGAAAAAAAATGAAAATTAATAAATTAAAATTTCCAAGTTTCATACTTTTTTACATTTTTTTTAATGTTGGATAGCAACGAACCTTCTGGCCGATGTGCTTTTTTTGTTCCTGTTAAATTTTCTTGATGATCTTTTTGCCAATTAAATTTTTTTGAACTATCAGTTGGTTTGTTTATTGTAGTAAAATGAATCCATGAATGCCAATCAGGGGGGATTTTTGTTGCTTCTATATTACTTTTGTATATTACCCATCTTTTTCCCTTTGAATTAGAATAATATTTATTGCCAAATTGATCTTTTCCTACAAATTTTCCAGTGAACAATGTATAAACTAAAGTTCCCACAGTACTTTTGTGCCACCAAGTAAATATTTGTTTAAAAAAAATCATTGCAAAATTTTTATTGATTCGTTTTTTTTTACTATATCTTTTTATTAAATTTAAAAATCCACACAATTAAAAATTGTAAATAATTTATTAGACTTAAAATATATTTAGTATATATCATATTAATGCTCTCAATAAAATATAATTATAAAATTCTAAAAAAATTATGTCAAAATATCTAGTTGAAACGTTTTATACATGTACATTTAAGATTACTCATAAACTTGATGAACTTAATGAGAAAAAACTATCAGAGCTTGAAAACCGTAATGATGGGGAAGTCAATATAATTGATGTTAAATTAAACAATAGAAAAACAAAGACTATTAATAAAAAAGATAGACTCGAAGATGTCAATAATGACCAAAAAGAAGAGAGTGTTAAAAATATCTCATCTATTTTGAATGAAAAAATTGTAGGTTCCGATAAATTAAATAATCCTTCGACATTACACAGTAATCAAGTCAAAGCTAGACAATTTCATATTAAAAAAACTAATGATAGATCAAAAATGCCTGATAGAAGAAAGGGATATATTCAAAAAGTAAGCATAGGTGATCATAAAATTTACTTACATACAGGCGAATACGATGACGGCAAGGTAGGAGAAATCTTTATTGATATGAACAAGGAAGGTGAATTGGTAAAAGCATTAATGAATAATTTTGCTATAGCTATATCCTTAGGGTTGCAATATGGGGTGCCGTTAGACGAGTTTGTAGATGCATTTATAGAAACAAAATTCGAACCATCTGGAGAAGTAAAAGGCAATGATAGAATATTAAATGCTTCCTCAATACTGGATTACATTTTCAGAGAGCTTGCAATATCATATTTAGGACGAGAGGATTATGCTCACACCCCTTCAATAAACAAGGTTGATAACGATAAAATGGTAAGTGGAGACAACAATAATGAAGATACTTTTTTAAAATTGGTCAAGGGTATTACAAGCAAAGGATTTGTAAGAAGCAACTACAAGGATAAATTAGTCGATCTTAGCAATATAAAAATTAACTTAAAAAGTAACAAATAAAAGATTATTTCTTTTTTTCTACAACTTTAATATTTAACTCTTTTAGCTGCTCATTGTCTGGAATCGAAGGTGCTCCCATGAGTAAATCTTGTGCGTTCTGATTCATTGGAAATAAAGTAACTTCACGAATATTATTTTGCTCTGCTAACAACATAACAATTCTCTCGATTCCTGGAGCCATACCTCCGTGTGGTGGTGCACCATAGGATAAAGCTTTAATCATTCCTTCAAATTTATTGTCCACGTCTTTCTTAGAATAACCTGCTTTTGAAAAAACTTTATACATAAGTTCTGGTAAATGATTTCTTATAGCTCCTGAAGAAATTTCATAGCCATTGCAAACTAAATCATATTGATACGCAAGTATCGACAAAGGATCACTTTTGTCAAATTTATCTAAACTAATTTGCGGCATCGAGAAAGGATTATGACTAAAATCTATTTTCTTTTTTTCTTCATCGAATTTATACATCGGATAATCAATTATCCAACAGAATTCAAACTTATTGGTATCTATAAGGTTAAGATCTTTTCCCAATTTTTGACGAGCAAGATTCGATATTTTTTCAACTTCATTTATTTTGTCACATGAAAAAAAAATTGCATCACCTTCTTGCAAATTTCCAGATTTTGCTAATTCTTTAATAGATTCTTCGGAAAAAAATTTTCCTATGGGTCCTTTTGCAGTTAATTGTTTATTATTTTTTTCTAGCAGTAGATAACCTAAGCCTTTACCTCCCTCATTTTTCGCCCACGTATTATAAGCATCAAAAAAACTTCTAGCCTTTGAAGATGTTTTTGGAGCCGGTATTGCTCTAACAATTGATCCTTTTTCTATTAACTTTTTAAAAATGTCCAACTTAACATCATTTCTTTTCATAATTTCTGTAACATCAAATATTTCAATTGGATTTCTCAAGTCAGGTTTATCAGTTCCATATTTTAACATGGACTCTTTATATTTAATTTTTTTAAAAGGATTTTTTGAAACTTTTTTTCCATTTCCAAATTCTGTAAATAATTTATAAAAAACTGGCTCCATAGTTTTAAATATATCTTCTTGTTCAACAAAAGACATTTCCATATCTAATTGATAGTGTTCCCCTGGGCTTCTATCTGCGCGGCCGTCCTCATCTCTAAAACAAGGTGCAATTTGGAAGTATTTATCAAAACCAGATATCATTACCATTTGTTTAAATTGCTGTGGTGCTTGTGGTAATGCATAAAATTTTCCTGGATGAGTTCTACTTGGTACTAAAAAATCTCTAGCACCTTCTGGACTTGATGCTGTTAAAATTGGTGTTTGAAATTCTAAAAAACCGCTACTAAGCATACTATTTCTTATGAAGGATATAACTTTTGATCTTAAAACAATATTTTCATGCATTTCTTTACGTCTTAAATCTATAAATCTATACTTCAATCTTGTTTCTTCCGGATAGTTTTGATCGCCAAATACTGGCATTGGTAAATCTAGAGATTCTGACAGAATTTCAAATGACTCTACTAACACCTCCACTTCTCCAGTGTGTAAATCTTTATTAATAGTATCAGTAGTTCTATCAACCACTTTGCCTGATACGGTGACAACTGATTCTGGTTTTGTCTTTTCTATTAACTTAAAATATTTATTATTATTTTCTATTACACATTGCGTTAAACCAAAATGATCTCTTAAATCAAAAAAAAGAAGGTTACCGTGATCTCTTTTTCTATGGATCCAGCCAGAAAGCTTTACAGTATTACCAGAATTTTTCTTAGTAATTTCTGAGCATGTATGTGTTCTATATTTATTCAAAGTGATTCCTTTTTAAAAATTTATATCATTTTTAACACTTCTTTAATCAATTTTAAGCCAAAAGGGCTTCCTTTTTTTAAAGAATACTTGTCTAATGTTAAAATAAATTGAGATATTTTTTCATAAGATCTATCAATTCTTTTTATTATGTAATCAATGTGCTTTTTTTCAACCTTAATTTGCTTATCAGAAAAGTTTTTTGAAAGAATTACACTAATTAAGTCATCATTAGGAAGTTTAATTCCAATAGTTAAACAACTGTTCACTCTCGACATTAAATCATCCAATTTATATTTGTAGAAGTTGATTGGTTTAACTGAAGTTATTAAAAAAAATTTATTATCTTGAATAGCCATGTTCCACAATGAAAATAATAAATTTTCAGAAACTTTTTCAGTTAAATTTTCTATTATTAAAGCTTCTTTAGTTTTAAATTTTAAAAAAGTTTTATCATTTATTTTTTTAGAATCAATATACAAACAAGAAGTTTTATTTTTTAAAAGAGATGCCAAATGTGTTTTTCCGGATCCTGTTGGTCCAAAAATATTTACGATTCTTTTTATCGAGTTCGGCCAACTATTTATTAAATCAAAAGCTTTTTGGTTGCTGGTTGATACATAGTAATCTTCTTTCTTGTACGCTTGCTGTGAAGGAAATTTTAAAATTAATTGATCACTCATTTATATAAAGTTGCCATGAACCCTGAACATTCTCTAACCTGTAACCCAATTTTGATAATTCCAATTTTAGTTTTTTTGGATCACCATAATAATATATTTTGAAAATAGAATTAATTACATCAAATTCTTCTAGTGTATAACTATCAACAATACCTATTTTTTGAATCGTATTTCTTAGATTATCTAAATTTTCAATATTTCTGTGATAAAATT